>CAZWOL010000162.1:0-1518 GCA_964635325.1 uncultured Pseudobdellovibrionaceae bacterium | reverse complement strand
ACAACTGAAGAGCAACAATGCCTTTTGTTGGGGAAGTGATTTTTATAGACGATTTGATCCTAACTCTTTTAGATTCGAGAATGTTCGAGATATTATCGCCACTAATGATGGATTCTACGTTCTGCATACGAACGGATCTATTGAAGTTGCAGGAAACATTCAAGCCCCTCCAGATTCGATCGGTCCCTTTGTGAGTATCTCAGCGTCTCGAAACACAGCGGGTTTTGGTTCTAAATGCGCCGTGCGAACCGACGGTAGCATCTACTGCTGGGAGGGGGAATTACTACTTCCACCCGACATCAAAGTCAAATTACCTGAGCCTGATACGGAGCATGATGAGTTATGAGATCTTGGATACTTGCTTTATTTCTACTTACTTTGTCGCAGCAGAGCTTTGCTGTGGATATCAACACTGCCTTTGCCAACCAACTGCGTGATCTGCGGGACAAGGGGCACCTCAGCACAAAGGACCTCCAAAGCTATGTGCAGGTTTTGCAAAAAGGCACGGTGACCAACCCCATCGCAAAACGTAGCATCACTCGCTCCACAGCTCTGAGTCTGAGCTACAATTTGTTTCAGATGCACCTTGCGAAAGTCGATGCAAAAAAACTCGCAGGCCTACTCGAGATCGTGCTGAAAAATTCTGAACAGGCTGAGGAGGAGGTGGATCGAAGCAGGAAGAAGACAAAAGCTCTTTTCCATACCGAGTACTCTCCTCTGGTCGTTGATGAATCAATTCACTGTGCAATTGTAGATGGCCTACCACTGCAATGTAGGTTTGAGGAGGAGAATATTGAACGAAAATTTCGAAAAACAATCCCAGAAAACACAGTTGCTAAATCTATTCACACATCTGGTAATGACATTTGTATTATTGACGAGCATTCTCAACTGCTCTGCTTTTATGCGTATGCTCAAGATGAGCGATATACGATACAACCTCAAAACATTAAAGTTCAGCAAGTCTCTCTTGCTTTCCTAAAAACTTGCGTAGTATTAGCAGACTCTACAGCTCAATGTTGGGGCAAAGATCCAATCATTCCTACGTCACTAGGTAAAGTTCTTAACATAACTGCCGGAAACCTTCGAACCTGTGCTATACGGATGGATTATACCGCATCATGTTTGGATTCGAATGGCAACCCATCAGACACTCCCGACAAGCTAGGCCCTGTGCGAAAAATTGCCATTTATGATACATATTTATGTGCAATCCAACTGAAAAACAACGATGCTCTTTGTTGGTGGATATTCGCACAACAAAGATTTGATCCTAACTCTTTTAGATTCGAGAATGTTCGAGATATTGTTCCCACTTGGGATGGAGTCTACGTTCTGCACACGAACGGATCTATAAGTGTAGCAGGAGATGTTCAAGCTCCTCCAGACTCCGTCGGTCCCTTTGTGAGTATCTCAGCGAGTGGCAGAACCAAATGCGCAGTGTGCGCAGTGAGGACAGATGCTAGCATCTACTGCTGGGAGGGGGAATTACTACTTCCACCCGACATCAAAGTCAAA
>CAZWOL010000161.1:0-1562 GCA_964635325.1 uncultured Pseudobdellovibrionaceae bacterium | reverse complement strand
AGCTACAATTTGTTTCAGATGCACCTTGCGAAAGTCGATGCAAAAAAACTCGCAGACCTACTCGAAATCGTGCTGAAAAATTCTGAACAGGCTGAGGAAGAAGTGGATCGAAGTAGAAAGAAGACAAGAGCTCTCTTCCATACCGAGTATTCTCCTCTGGTTGTTGACGCCTCAATTCACTGCGCAATTGTAGATGGACTACCACTACAGTGTAAGTTTGAGAATAAGGATATTGAACAAGAATTTCGAAAAACAATTCCAGATGACACGGTTGCCAAAATTATTCACGCATTTGGTAATGATATTTGTGTTATTGATGAGCATTCTCAACTGCTCTGCTTTTATTCTGACGATCGAGATGAGCGACATACGGCACAACCTAAAAACATTAAAGTTCAACAGGTCTCTCTTTCTTACGGAAAAACTTGTGCAGTCTTAGCTAATTTCACAGTTCAATGTTGGGGGACCCATCCCATTGTTCCTACATCCTTGGGTATGGTTCTTAGCATCACCACTGAATTTCTTACAAACTGTGCTATCCGGATGGATCATAGCGCGTCTTGTTGGGATTGGCATGACAAGCCAATTGACACTCCAGACAAGCTAGGCCCTGTGCGTAAAATAGTTATTTATGATTATAAAGATTATTTTTGTGCAATTCAGTTGAAGAGCAACGATGCTCTTTGTTGGGGTAAAACTCTAAAGGAATTTGATCCTAACTCTTTTAGAGCCAAAAATGTTCAAGACATTGTCGCCACTTACTGTGGAGTTTACGTTCTGCACACTAACGGATCTATTAGCATAGCGGGGAATGTTCAAGCTCCTCCAGACTCAGCCGGCCCCTTTGTGAGTATCTCAATGCCTCAAAATATAGGGTCTATGACCAAATGTGCAGTGAGGATAAATGGAACCCTCTACTGTTGGGGTAATCCAACGCTTCTTCCACCCGACATCAAAGTCAAGTTACCTGAGCCTGATACGGAGCATGATGAGTTATGAGATCTTGGATACTTGCTTTATTTCTACTTACTTTGTCGCAGCAGAGCTTTGCTGTGGATATCAACACTGCCTTTGCCAACCAACTGCGTGATCTGCGGGACAAGGGGCACCTCAGCACAAAGGACCTCCAAAGCTATGTGCAGGTTTTGCAAAAAGGCACGGTGACCAACCCCATCGCAAAACGTAGCATCACTCGCTCCACAGCTCTGAGTCTGAGCTACAATTTGTTTCAGATGCACCTTGCGAAAGTCGATGCAAAAAAACTCGCAGACCTACTCGAAATCGTGCTGAAAAATTCTAAGCAGGCTGAGGAGGAGGTGGATCGAAGCAGAGAGAAGACAAGAGCTCTCTTCCATACCGAGTATTCTCCTTTAGCTTTTGGTTTTTCAATTCACTGCGCAATTGTAGATGGACTACCACTGGAGTGTAGATTTGAGAATGAGGATATTGAACAAAGATTTCGAAAAAAAATACCAGAAAACACAGTTGCTAAATCTATTCACGCATTTGGTAATGATATTTGTGTTATTGACGAGCATTCTCAACTGCTCTGCTTTTATTCT
>CAZWOL010000160.1:943-1601 GCA_964635325.1 uncultured Pseudobdellovibrionaceae bacterium | reverse complement strand
GAATCAATTGAAAAAGAGAGCAACCTCCCTAGAAATTTTAGGGCATTGTTCAAATATGAGACTGCTTTTTGAGGAAGCAGACCTTGTTGTTTTTCCGTCTCATCGTGAAGGGCTGCCCCGAGCCTTGCTTGAAGCTGCATGTGTAGGACGGCCCATTGTTGCCTTTGATGTTCCAGGAGTAAGGGAGTGTGTGCAGCACAATGTGACTGGGTTGCTCGCACCATTTGGAGATGTTGAAATGCTCGCACAATGTTGTTTGCAACTTTTTCAATCTTCTGAGTTACGAAATACACTTGTATCGGCGGCGTAGAGTTGTTATGTGTGGTATTTTTGGAATAATTTGCAGACCAAATGGGATGGACGAGGCACGCTTTTTAAGCGCCTTAGATAGCATCGCTCATCGAGGTCCGGATGATTATGCGTATACTCGAACTGTGCTTTCAAAAGACTGGGAAGTATGGTTAGGACATAGACGTCTCTCTATTCTTGATCTTAGTCCAAGCGGTCGGCAGCCAATGGGATACGCTATGGCTGATCGGCGTTACAGCATCATTTTTAACGGTGAAATTTATAATCACGCAGATCTTCGTTCTACTTTTAAGGATCGCATTCAATTTAAAACGGAGACAGATACTGAAGTTTTATTAGCGGGATTAGC
>CAZWOL010000160.1:404-933 GCA_964635325.1 uncultured Pseudobdellovibrionaceae bacterium | reverse complement strand
GATGAAAAATCCAAAAAATTACTTTTAAGTCGAGATCGTTTAGGAAAAAAACCACTATATGTATATAGCGGATCAAGGGATATGATCGCGTTTGCATCAGAACTTAAACCAATTCAGATGCTGAATCTACCCCTCTCCATTAATGAAGAAGCTTTTTCTCTCTATCGTTGGTTGGGCTACATTCCAGCTGAGAAAACTATCTACAACGAGGTTGCTAAGATTCCTGCTGCGTCGTTTTCTGAAATTGATCTTTCCTCATCCCAATTGAAAATGAGTCCTCCAAAGCTATTTTGGGACCCTATTCGGTGCTACGGTTCACATTTTGAAGGCACATTTGATGACGCTGTTGACAAATTTCTTGAGCTTCTCGATGATGCTACAGCAATACGCTCAGTTGCAGATGTTCCGGTTGGGGTTTTTCTTTCGGGGGGAATTGATTCGAGTTTAGTCGTATGTAGTTTAGCCGCACAAAAACGCACATCAGTTAAAGTTTACAGTGTAGGTTTTGGAGATAAAGATTTTGATGAGC
>CAZWOL010000160.1:0-294 GCA_964635325.1 uncultured Pseudobdellovibrionaceae bacterium | reverse complement strand
GAAGACTAAGGTGACAGTCATTCTAACAGGGGATGGTGGCGATGAAGTTTTCCTGGGCTATCCTCGACACTCTTTTCCAGAGCGTTTCTGGAAATACAGTCGACTCTCAAAGAGTGTTCCGGGCTTCCGAAGCTCAGTCAATCTAGCTATGCGAAGTCGAGCTTTGCAGCCATTCGTGCGCGCTCTGGTACGTGCAACTGGTCTGATCCTACACATCTTGACGCTAAGATTTTGCGTTTTAATGAGATATTGCTAAGTAAAAATACGGAAGAAATCTATGATGCAATTGTGTCA
>CAZWOL010000159.1:0-1646 GCA_964635325.1 uncultured Pseudobdellovibrionaceae bacterium | reverse complement strand
GCTATATGTTTGGCTTTTAGGAATTTGAGTAAAGCTTACTAAGCAAGGCTATAATAGGAGCGCGACTCCAACATCCTTGGCCTTCGACCTAACATAATCCTGACATTCTTTTGAAGATTTTTGGAAAAGCCCAGAGATCTGTTCTAAGCATACATTAATTGTCGCACCAGACGGATTAATATTCTTGCTACAATGTTCAATGTGAGCAGTTAGTCGACTCTCTGAAGGATTTGCTGTACAAGTTTTTCGGGCCCCTTCAGCACTATATGCCAAGATAAAAGGCAATAAAAAACTAATCACGTTCATTAGAAAACGAGTTCGCATTTTATTCTCGATCTTATTTTTAGAATGATGGGTAGTTGTTGATCACATCAGCAACATGTTGAACATTGTCATCTGATAGGTAGCACGATGTTGTAGCGTGCAAATCTTTGATCGCTTTTACTGCAATTTTAAGATCAGGAAGTGAATATCCCGATTTTCCCTCTTCTGCATTTTCAATACTTGCCTTGAGACATTTAAACAGTGTTTTAACTTCACTTTCGGTATCTCTAGGCAGGTCATCACAAGTTGTGCATGCTGAGGTCTCTTGGTTTACCAGGGTTAAGACACCCATACTTACAGATTCTTTATCAAGCCCTCGCTCGCTAAAAAGGATCTCACTTTCAGTACCACAAACAGCTCCAATACCCGCATTCCACTCGGTACCGTGATCCGGATGAGCACATTCCTTGTAAGCATCAATACCAAAAATCTGATGACGGCAAAGATTGTACTGTTGAACACCAAAAGAAGGGTGATGACAGGAGTTATACTTTCTTCCAGAACACGTGGGCAGGATAGCGCTAGGTATAGCAGACATAAATCCCGCTAAAAATAAACCAGCTACTTGGCAAGGTTTCCCAAAGATATCAGTCTCAAGGCCACATGGCTCTCCGTTTCCATGATTCCAGCTCTCTACTCCACACACCTCACTCCGCCATTGCTTATATTGTTCTACACCACAACTTTCAGATCGCTTGACGACGTAAGATTTGATGCCAAATTCGCTGTGAATACAAGACTTGTACTTGTTGTATGCCCAACGTCCTTTACAAATATCAGATTTGGCCCAAAGGCTGGGTGAACCGAGACAAACGTGTAGAACTACAGCTATCTTGAATACGCTAAAAAACTTCATAACACTCTCACTATATTTAATATCCAGAAGGCAAACAAACGGTTGAGTGTATAAGCAAAGAAAAGGAGAATATCAATCAAATTTCACGTTACAGACGACAAATCCTTCAATGAGACGCATATGTCTCTTGAACAATTCTCTTTTTTTTTGAAAGAAATTCATCTGTGCTAGCAAATATGTTAGACTTGTGGTGCCTTGAGCGTTCCAATGGCTATACACCCATCCATTATGCTGCAACGATTTTAGGACAAATGACTGGCTTGCCGCTCGAGAATGAGATTCTCTTGTTCCAATCCAGAACATCAATAAACAGAAAAAAGCTAAGATAGCCTTTCAGGAAGTATTCGAAGATGATCGTTTCAAAAGAATGGTCCATCCTGATTTCTTTCCTTTAGAATAAGTCAATATAGCGTAAGACGTCAGCAAAACCCACATTTTAGCATCGCGTTAGCCGTGGGATGATGAA
>CAZWOL010000158.1:0-1691 GCA_964635325.1 uncultured Pseudobdellovibrionaceae bacterium | reverse complement strand
ATAAAACTGGTTGATGCCCTGACTGATCTGCATACTGCCATATCCAGCTACGGCTACTCCTGCCCCAGCAAGCGCTACTCCTGCGGGAGCAGCTGCGCAAGCACTACCGACGCAGCTTATACCAGTCAGCCCTGCACCTTCTACGAAACCCAGCAGCCCTCCCGCGACCCCCGCAACACCGTTACCCGTAGCACGTCCAGCTTCAAAGGCACTTGATCCACGAGGGATTGAATGATGATCGCCTGGCATCGGAATGTTTTCCACAAAACCTACAGCGGCTCCTCGCACAAACTGACCTGTCGGAGAGTTACAGTTGTGAACCAGTACACCTTCGTCACTTGCAAGGCAGGTTCCCTGACTTTTTACGACGAAATAGGTATGCGTGCCATCAACAGTGAGATCATAGACGTCGATCGTTTTTTCAAGATTGCGAATGTCTTTGGCTTGCAAAGATGCCTGACCGAGGTGTGTTAGGACGAGATCGTCAACATTTAGCTCACCAGCTGGAACCCAACCCTGCTGTGCATTATAGAAAAGATGATCAGGAGTGGTCTCGATGACACCACCTGCAAACTTCAAGTCAATGAGAGTTGATGTTTGCTCGATAGAAATATTGCTGACAGATTTTACAACAGCTGCTTGCGACGCAATATCCCATGAAAGAACATCATCTCCAACCTCGACTTCTTCAATGTTCTTACACGTACCATCCGACATTAAAACCTGGGTACCTGCTGTAAAGCAGGCGCGGGCTGCTGCACTCCTTGCTTCTTGATAGGTCTCTTGAACGCCAGCCCAGAAAGCATCCATATCTACAGCAGGCCTTCTCGCTTGCATAGCTTCCACATTCGCTCGCATCGCAGCCTGTGCTGCCAAAGCCTCTTCCGTCTGCTTCTGTAAGGCAAACACGTTCAACGAAAATAATAAGGCTAAAAGAGATAGTAACGTCTTCATAAAAAATCCTTCTTTGATATGGTTAATGATTAAAGTTCTTGTTCTTGCTGTTGCTGTTGTTTGACTCGCTCCTCATAAATCAACATAAATGCCTTGCCCAATCCAAAAAACCCCTGCCAAAAACCTATCTGGCTTGGATCCTTTTCAAGATAACTAAAATCCTTTTCTAGTTTTTCAAGAAAGTGAAAATATTGTCCGTGTGGAAATATTGAATAGTGTGGATAGATTTTGTAGTACTCAGAAAACGTAGGATCATCGACCATTGCCGTCATCTTAGCACCTGAGACCACAGCGACATGAATCATTGTATTAGAAACCCATGGAGTAAATAGCGAGGCAATCTCTTCTCGAACTTGCAGCTCATCCTCTACTGTCTTCATCTCTTCAATTTGTGAATCTATTGTTTGTCGATAATAATTGATCTGATCTTCAGCCAAGAAAACTTCTGTTAAAAATGGAAAATAGTGAATGCGAAATTCTTCTTTGCTTTTGTACTTTTCGTACTGCGAGAAGACTTGGTCTTCAAATCCAGCAGGAAGTTCTAAAATCTGAAGGTTTAAAAGATATACGGACGGACCAAATTGCTCTCGACTGACAAAGTCTAAAGCTCTCGCTTTGTTTGCTGCAACTAGAGTACGGATGATTTGGTATGGTATGCTGATATATTGATGGGAACTATCGTCCCATGTCCCTTTTAAGATGAAAGCACCAGACTCCGAGTACCCTGCATTACTGTA
>CAZWOL010000157.1:0-1750 GCA_964635325.1 uncultured Pseudobdellovibrionaceae bacterium | reverse complement strand
TTGAAGCACCTCCACGTAAACGTGGAGGATTCTTATTAGGCTGACGCCCTCAAAGCTATCACCCGTCTTCCCCGGGCTAATATTGTTTTTGCAGCGTTCGTATCCGCATTTTCTTCATGTCCGCAATGCACACACGAAAACAGAGCTTGCTCTACCCTACTTGCACTATCCTTACGCTCACAGTTCGAACACTCCTGAGAGCTGAACTTCGGGTCGACTCGGATTACTTCCGATCCGTACTCTTGCGTCTTATGTTCCAGCATCACTGAAAACATGTACCAACCTTGCCGCAAAATCGATCTATTCAATCCAGATTTTTGCGCAACATTGCGCCCTGGATTTTCTACTGTTCCACTTGCACTTCTTGACATATTCTTTGTTTTCAAACCTTCAATCACGATGCTACCGTGGTTTTTGGCCAGCGTGCCTGCGACTTTCCACAAAAAATCACGTCTTATACAAGCTAAACGATGATGGAGGCTTCCAATTTTCTTTTTTTGTTTCTTCCAGTTGTTGGAATACTTTTTCAACCGACTCAGGCGCACTTGATGAAAAGCTATTTTCTTCTCGATCTCTTTTATTCTTAAGAGGGGAAGATCACGAAAAGAACAACCTTCAAATGGCTTAGAAAGCGCAATCGTGTGTACAATTCCCAAGTCAATTCCGATCTCCCCTACAGGCTGTGCAGGATTTGGAACTTCTATTTTGCAGAGAAAAGAAATCTGAAAACCATCGACACTTCTGGAAATGGTGCAGCTTCTTAGCTCCCCTTCTATTTCTCTGGATTTACGAAACTGTAAAATTCCAATCTTGGGAAGTTGAACCAAACCCTTGCGAGGATTCGCGTGTTCAAGGATTCGTATACTTTGAGGAGTCGGAAATCGAATACCAACACTCTCACTTTTTTTCTTCGTCCGAGGATAGGATGCAAGGCCTTTGTAGAATCTCAAATAAGCTGATTGAACATTCATCAGCGTCTGCTGCAATGTTTGCGCGGGGACCTCTTTCATCCAAGGAAATTCTTTTTTTAAAGAGGGGAGCTCAGCAGCTTGTTCTGAATATCCAATTTTATGTTCTCGAAAATCCGTCATAGATCTTTGCATAACAGCGATATTATATAGACAACGGTTTGCGCCGATCCAACAAGTCAAGGTATGAGCCTGACTTTTGTTGACCTTCAGTTTGAATTTAAATCCGCGCAATATTTGCATTTGCAAAGAACCTATTTAGAAATACACATCATGTATAACATGGTGTTTTAGCATGTCAAGATTGATTTGAGCAGGAAGACATTGCACTTTTGAAATGCATGTTCATTTGGTGTTTGTCACAAAATATCGTCGTAAGGTTTTTACAAAAGAAATTTTGCTAGAATTGAAAACTATGTTTTCAAAAATCTGCTTGGATTTTGATGCACAGCTCGTCGAGTTTGAAGGAACCTCCTCAAGAATGATACGCAGGAAGGGGCATACTTCCATTCAAAAGGCATTATGGGGTGGGAGTTTGTGGTCACGAAGTTACTTTGCAGGATCCTGCGGTGGTGCTCCCATCGAGGTTGTTCGCAAATACATAGAACAACAAGCTAGGCCGATTTAAATTACGAGGGAGAGCAGCGGAACAAGTTCCCGCGGCTCTCCCTCGTATTGCGAGTTCTGATGCCTTTCATCTGCGGCCTAAAGGCCACAGTTTTCCGGCACATTTTGACAATTTTACAGCAACTCCCTGGAGATATAGCCATTCAAGTTGTTTG
>CAZWOL010000156.1:0-1790 GCA_964635325.1 uncultured Pseudobdellovibrionaceae bacterium | reverse complement strand
CATGTCATGCTAGGAAATCTCCAGCAAAGTCTCTTGAATAACACTTTGGTATTGCTCTCCCTGGGCTCCTGTGGGACAAATGCTCCGCAATATCGGGTTGAGCCTTTGCTCTAGCCGTCTATTGCTCCATAAGTCCCAAAACTAAAAAGCTAAATTGTATTTCTATCCATCATCCTATCCTAAAGGGTCTCTCATGTTTGCCCGTTTCTTAGTAGTCTTATGTCTTTTTATTGGTTCTTCATCCTTCGCTTCAGCTGAAGCGATACGGGTCAATCTTAGTGAGTTGGATCATCTTCCTTCTAACTGCACCATGCAAGATACTGTTTTAGAGTGTGGTGCTCAGAAAATAGTTATTAAAGCTGAGAGTGAAATTTCCAAGCTGCGAGTTCGGGCAGATCGGGTCGAACTGCAAGGGAATGTTATCGCAGATGAGCTTGTGATCGAAAGTTTGCAAGACATCGTTATTCCGAGCGGCTCAAGCCTCTTTGCAAAAAAATTGGCAAAACTAAAGACGCCAGCCAAGGTTGCAGTCTCTGGTGGTTTGGTAGCAGAGTCTGCACATATCGAGAGCTCCGATCTGATCTTTGAAGATAGTTCTGAAGTTCACGTTCGTAATCTCCAAATCACAGGAACAGACCTTAGAACCAAAGGCCGTTTGTTTTCTCAGGTCGTTCAGTTTAGCCTTGTGAATGATAAGACTAAGAAAAACAAAGGGCTATATGCAGGTTTAGGTGGTTACATTGAAGCTAGGAAGCTTGGGGTCAGTGGTTCTCTAGAGTCGTCTCATGCAGCGATAAGCAGATTTGCTTTTATAAATGTCGAATCTATTGTCATCAACACTCATAGCTATGTGAATGCTGGAAAACTTCGTTTTGCTTTTCTTAAAATCAACGGTGATGAACATGAGAATTATGGCAAGCATGTTGGCAAAACATATGAGGCCTTTGCTTTTAAACTTGAGTCTGCGCAATCTGCAGAATACAAACTAAAAAATGCACAAATCTGGGGTAGTGATTGCAAGGACCAAGGTCAGTGGGACGTTGAAAATACCTTGGGCTTCTACTGTCAGACAATGAGTGCTGGAGAGGGTTCGGTATGGAAAGCTGGTAGCCTCCAACTTGAGGGCAAAAGCTTTTTTCTAGCGAACAGTATTGAGGCAAATGAGCTGAATGCAAAGCTGGATAGCCTCTATACAGCAAGTACTTCGGTGCAGAAGATCAAAAGAGCAAACATTCTAGCCAAGCATCTTTTGCTGGATGGAACATGGTCTGGGCAAGATGCTAGCTTCACGGGTGATCTGATTTTCTTTGGTCCCAATGCAAATGTCAACATTGCGAATATTGAAATACTTCTAAGAGAAGGTAAAAACGATGTTGTCCGAAATTTTCTAGGTTATAAAAACAGATCTCAGCTTGAGCAAATTGAAAAATTATTTTCCCAGCTTTTTGAACAAGAAGACAACTTACAACAAGCTCTCTCATCGTCTCTTGCCAAGAATAACTTTCGTATAGATAGACGTTGGCATTTGCAACAATTCCGCAGCAAGGTCAAAGATGCCTTAAAGCAAAATAATGCCACATGGGCTGCTTACGAAATTGCAAAATTATCGAGTGAGTTTGAGCAACAAGGTCTAACCAGTACTCGCAGAGAGGACTTCTCAGCGTTACATAACTCTATTGCGAATCAGCCTCCTGCAACTTTCCCTCTCTTGGTGATGGGTGCGATCCAATCTTCGAATTTGAAGATTCGCACAGATGGAACGCTCTTTCTTGATGAAAGCAGTAAGCTAA
>CAZWOL010000155.1:0-1890 GCA_964635325.1 uncultured Pseudobdellovibrionaceae bacterium | reverse complement strand
ACTAGCATGTGGAAATTTAGCTTGCAAAAAGAATGCATCCGTCGACAAAAATGTAGAGGAAAATGCCACAAGCCCGAATAGCAACTCGGCTCTTAGCCAACACAACGACACTCAAGAAGCTTCCAATGGATTTGTAGTCCACGACTTCGGTGAAGGTGAAAAAATACTGGTTGTACCCAAACAATATTCAAATGTACTGGCTCCGAATCAAACACAGGCAGAAACTTCCACGAATACGGAAACGACACCACCCGATGCAGATGCACAGACACCTAAAGAACCCATTTCTACAACGATTCCTCAAGACACCCTGAGTCAGGATGCTATCCTTGGTGCAACACTCGGGACGAGTTTTGTAGCAATTGTCGGTGCTATGATTCTAGTTCCTACGCGGAAAATGATCAGAGGCGCTGAAAGCGTGAGAGCTCTTGGATTTCGAATAAAAGGTGGATCAAATTATGCTGAGAATTATTTTACAAAGAAGGTAAAAGAAGCTCGCAGCCCCAATTCAAAGCTAACAAAATACAACGAAATACCAGCACTAAGGCCAAATGGTGTCGATGTTGGCAGTCGCGTTTTTCTTGGAGCCATACCTGAAGCAAGCACCCTTAAAGAGATTGCCGACAAGCTTCAAGGACCCAATAACAGCATAACTGTCATATCCATGCTCGAAGACTTTGAGTTGAACTTCATGCGCAAAAACATTGCTAACAAAGCTCTCCCAGACCTCGACAAAAAACCATTGAGTTCGGATCGCATCTCCTTTCAAAGAGAGGTCCCTCTTGTAGCTAACCTACCTATTGAAGTGAAACAGTGGAAGCAATTTGTAACTCCAGACCGCACGATGATGAGTATCAGCACTCTCAACGGGGCCATTGATGCCATGCTCGGCGCAACCAGAAACGGATCATCTGTATTTGTACACTGTAAAAGCGGCAAGGGCCGAAGCGCAAGTGTGGTGGTCGGCGCTCGAGTTGCAGAACGCATAGATGATGCGATAAAAAGTCAAATAAAACTCTCAGACAAAGAGATTAACAAAATGATCTCAGAAGAAATCAAGAATGTTAAAAAATATAGGAACGAAATTAGCATTAGCAAGCCACAGGAGTTCAACCTTCGAGAAACTCTACAGGCTCGATATGCTGAAGCAAAAAAGTTAAGGCCGTAACTTCATGCTCATCACCTGAGCTCCACAACAGCACTCAGGGCAGGCTCCATTAAGCATATATGGGGGGGCTTACCTATTTCGACTTCCAAAACTTCATAAGCGCCCGCACACTCTTCAAAGTCTCTTCCTCAACTGCAACAGCATCCAAAAGTTTCTGCTCGCGATTTTGCAAATCTTCGGCCTCAGATTGCCTAACAAACTCAGCCAAAAAACCCCTGAATCTGCAAACTCTCGTTCAACACACCTTCTCTAGAACACGGCTGCGTGCAAGTTGTCGAGCATGCCAAACACTAAAATCCTGACACTGCGTAGCAATACTTTTTATCTACCAACGATTGGCATGCTAAAAAAATATGAGAAAATCGAGAGTAAGATAAATTCTCTTCATATTAGGACCTATAACCCAGTTGGAAATTGAGCAAAGCTCTATGTTTAATAGGATCTTGAAAAACACATTTAGATTCTGGAAGTAAGTTACATTTTCGAGGAGTTAACAATTCCTTGATCTCTTCGATCACCTCTGGGGAAAGATCTTGGTCTGGAAAGTTTTCTTCTTTGATCGCAATCACACGCGATAGCACCAAAGGAGCAGCATTGGATGTTGAAACCGCTATAGGCTCTGCACCTAATCCCAAAACACCCCCTGTAAGAAACGTATTTGGATGTATAATGCGAACTGAAGGTTAAAATTTAGGCAGAAAATTGAAGAATTGCGAGTGAGC
>CAZWOL010000154.1:0-1903 GCA_964635325.1 uncultured Pseudobdellovibrionaceae bacterium | reverse complement strand
ATCCCGAGCGTAGCCGAGGGATCGCCTGCTTAGCCAAGGTGTAGTAACGTTTGAAGAAGTTATGGTGCCGTTGTAGCTAAGTCCAAGTAGCGATCGACCATATGTAGCATCGGTGTGCTAACATTCTTCTGCTGAGCAAAGCGTAGCACATTGTCGAATATATATTCTTTCTCAATCTTGCGACCTCCTTTGAAATCGACGTACGTGCTTGGAAAATACCCGGGGTGATTGCGTGTTTCCGTCATCATCTCTTCGATAGAAGCCTCAGGAACCAAGAATCCATCTGCGAGTGCAATTGCTTGAATCTCGTGGATGAGTGCTTTGACAAGAGATTGGTAGGGTTCTTCGCTTGCTAAAATATGGGTAGGTTGGTGATACATGATCGATAGAGCCCCAAAGGGTAGGTTCCACAAAAGCTTGAGCCAACGCACAGCTCGATGGTCCTGTGCAAAAGCAATCGGAGTTGCAAATGGGGACTCGGCAAAAGCACTGCGTACACAGTCCATCGCCTCACTATACTCGGGACGAAAAGGTGCAAGCAGCAGTGTTCCAAGCCACGGGATGTCGACATCGATCGCATTGCGGCGTACCGAACCCATCATGCTGATGCCACAGAGTAGCGGTGATGCTCCCGAAAATTGCGCGACCCATTCCTCGTTGCCCAGGCCATTTTGAATCACAATAATAATCGAACGATCGCTGCGACAACTTTGCATTAGAGCGGGAATTTCAGCGTTCGAAGTTGTCTTCAATGCGATCAAAATCAGATCCGATGGAGGCAGCTCACTCGCCTCGCGATAGAGTCGAGGTTGCTGGATATCAAAGCTGCGCTGACTCTCGGAAAAATGTAGGGTGAAGTGTCCAGCCTCGTGTATGGCTTGGTATTCGGAGCGCACCAAATAATGCACCTCATGGCCAGCGAGTGCCAGTATTCCACCATAGGCCTTGCCTAGAGCTCCTGTTCCGATTACAGATACGATCATAGTTAATGAACCTTTCCTGAGCTAAGATGGCCGCACTATGGGGCCTGCTGCCCAGCCTAATATAAGAGATGAGTGCTATGAAGCAATATTTGGACCTGCTGAATGATGTGCTGACAAATGGTGTTGAGAAAGGTGATCGCACCGGAACCGGAACTCTCTCCGTTTTTGGTAGGCAGATTCGCTATGACCTCAGTGAGGGCTTTCCTCTACTCACGACCAAAAAATTGCACACCAAATCGATCTTGCACGAGCTCCTATGGTTTCTCAAAGGCGAGACGAACATTCGCTACTTGAAAGAAAACGGAGTCAAAATTTGGGATGAATGGGCAACTCCAGAAGGTGAGCTCGGCCCAGTCTATGGATACCAATGGCGTTTTTGGCCGGATGGAAAAGGGGGACATGTCGATCAAATTGCACAACTTGTCGAAGGTCTCAAAACACGTCCGGATAGTCGACGACACTTATTTCATGCGTGGAACGTAGCCTTTTTACCGGACGAAACAAAAAAACCTTGGGAAAATGCAGCAGACGGAAAGATGGCCTTACCACCCTGTCACCTGCTCTACCAATTTTATGTCGTACAAAACAAACTCTCATGCCTGCTCTATATACGCTCCAACGATCTCTTTTTAGGAAACCCATACAACACAGCGAGCGTCGCATTTTTGACTCACATGCTGGCGCAGCAGTGCGACATGGATGTGGGTGAGATCATTCTTTCCATTGGAGACTTGCATCTCTACACAAATCACATCGAACAAGCAAAGACTCAGCTAGCACGCGAACCTCGTTCGCTTCCCAAGTTGGTGATCAAACGCAAACCTGCTTCGATCTTTGACTATCGTTTCGAAGATTTTGAAATCGTTGACTACGACCCCCACCCTCATATTGCAGCACCGATCGCTGTTTAGAGAGACAAA
>CAZWOL010000153.1:0-2024 GCA_964635325.1 uncultured Pseudobdellovibrionaceae bacterium | reverse complement strand
ACCTTTCGAAGTTCAACAGGACTGTCCACAAAACGACGTTCAAGATTAGCTCCCTGGTTGGTAGAGATGAGTCTCGGATCACTCCTTGCACTCATCCCCCCGATCGAACCCGCCGTGCAGATTTCCCGCAACGGGCTCCTCAAGATGCATCCGCTTGAGGCTATGCTCTAGACTTGAGGATGAAGTGGACGCATTGGTGGATAAGGCAATCGGAACCACTCTGAGTTCTTCAGATAGCTCCAATAAATGTGGTGACGCTGACTTTGGTCCTTCAACACTCTTATCCACTGCAATTCGACCTCACGTTTGACCCAGCTCAGTTTCTTCTGACATCGGAAGAGTGAGAAGTACTGATAGAAGCCGAGTAGCATCTCAGTCAGTTTCTTTTGCTGGTCTCGTCGTTTTCTATGCATGTTTCGTCTCAACCATGCGTAGGTTCGATCGATAAACTTTCTTAAGCTCTTTTGCGCAGGGATTCTTACTAAAGCAAATTTGCCTTTTGCATCGATCCCGTTCACATGTTTGAACCCAAGAAAGCTAAACGTTCCTTGCTTTATTCCTTTGAAATTTCCTGGCTCGTGAGAGAATCTTCCGAACCTGATTAGATGAGTTTTATCCGGCACTGTTTCCAAGCCAAACTTGTTCATCCTTTCTTGAAGACTCGCCCTAAAGGAGTCTGCATCGCACAGGTTTTGGAAGCAAATTACAAAGTCGTCTACAAATCTCACTAAATGCGCTTCTCCGGTAAAATGCGGTTTGCATTTTATTTGAAACCACATATCTAATACATAGTGCAAGTAGATGTTGGCTAGGCACGGGCTGATAGGGCCCCCTTGAGGTGTGCCTTCTCCTGTATGTACCACCACGCCATTTATCATGGCGCCAGCTTTCAACCACTTGCTTATGAGTCTTAGAATTACTGTGTCGGCAATCCTATGAGATAGCATCTTCATTAACCACTGATGGCTGACTTGGTTAAAGAATGACCGAATATCCGCCTCGTACACATAGCGCGTTTTGTCTCGCGTGATGTGCGTCCGCAGAGCGATGAGGGCATCATGTGGACCTCTTCCTTCTCTAAACCCGAACGAACAGCATAGAAAGTCCTGCTCGTAGATTGTGTACAGGATCCTAGACACCGCTCGTTGAAGAAGTCGATCTTCAACTGTTGGTATTCCCAGTGGTCGTGTGCTCCCACTGCTCTTTGGTATCTCCACCCTTCTTACGGGTGGTGCATGATATTTCCCATTTCTTAACCGCGTATGCAGATCCTTAGTTCTTGCTACAAGATTTTCAGAGAACTCCTCCATTGTCGTTCCATCAATTCCACTGCATCCTTTCTGGTTCATCTGCTTCCATGTTTCCAGAAGGAAATCAGGGGTTAACAAATGTGCCAGTGAGGTGAATCGAATTTGCGGATTTTGCTTTGCCTTTTCAGCTATCCTGTACAGTTGCGTTGACATCTTTATCCTACTTCTGAGTGTAAGAGATGTTTCCTTGTGACAGGAGAATCATCTTGTCTGTCGCTTCCCCATGTACTTGGCTTTCCCAAGTTCGGAGTACTACCAACAGATCCGACTTCCACCGGGGCATCCGCATCTCTATGGACAGCCCTTTCGATTTGCGTACTCAATACTAAGATTGAGACCACGGTGGATCTCCCAGTTACCTGATCTTTCCTTTTCCACTCGTGCTGCGCCCTAAGACCCCGCTGGAACCCATGCTGCTCTTGCCTTATCGGACAGCACGTTATTGCCTTCCAGATTTTCGACCCTGTCGGCTTCCAGATTAATCTTCACGAGGCTCAATAGCTTCACGC
The DNA here is from genome assembly GCA_964635325.1 of uncultured Pseudobdellovibrionaceae bacterium. Classification (GTDB taxonomy): domain Bacteria; phylum Bdellovibrionota_B; class Oligoflexia; order Oligoflexales; family Bog-1112; genus BOG-1112. The sequence continues at coordinate 205 of CAZWOL010000153.1, read as the reverse complement.
TTTCGCATTGCGGCCCGAGTGTCGCTCTGTCTACGCTTAACTCATGTCGTTACCTCCATAAGCCCAAGACTTGATTCTCAGTGGAATGGCTAGTCCCTTTCTGAGGTGGGAATCACACCCACTGGAAAACACCAGGTCTACCTGGCGCACCAAAGAATAGCGCAAACTCTGCTTGTGTAAGCCGTACCTCTCTGCTGTATCGTGG
>CAZWOL010000152.1:0-2063 GCA_964635325.1 uncultured Pseudobdellovibrionaceae bacterium | reverse complement strand
CGCAGACGAGCTCCTTTTTCACTGCACATCCCGAAGTCGCATCCCCTGGCGCAGAAACTATTGGACTGGTCCCGCCGCTCACCCGAAATCTCGACAGGGAACGAAATGATGTTTACAGATGTGGACGGTATTCTCCAAAATTTGCGGCTGCAACTGAAGAAACTAAACGGAGATTTTTCGATTCTTTCCCTGCGCCGAGGGGGCCTCCAGCACATGGCGAGCTGCGGAGTACCACTGGATACGATGATGCATCACTCGCGCCATGCATCAGTCGAGATGCTCATGAGGTACTTAAGCTGGGGGGCCAATTATACGGGGCCGGCGCGCGAGTTGTTCAAATTGACGCAACCCGCTGGCCCCTGCACGCAAAGTCGGTCACCCCAATGACGGAGGGAAAGATGATGAACGATATGTCGCCGACGACCCTGTTCAAGTACCGCCACTGCAGATCCTTTTTTGAACCCGCTTTCCTCCGCTCCATCAAGTCCTCCGGCGAATCAGAGGCAAATTTGTCACAAGAAGATCTTCGCGTCCTGTTGGAGAGTAACTTGATCGAAGAAACTGCTCCCCCGTTGTTTGCGACACCAAGATTACGAATCTTTACAGTACCGGAACCAGCAAAAAACCGTCGGCGTCTCATCTGCCATACGTGCGATATCAATGATGCAACGGAGCAAGTAGCGATCCCGATTGTTTTTACACCTATTGACGACGTTATCAAATTCTTGGTTGACACCGCACCTGAATTTTTCTGCTGGAGCAATGACGCGACCGCTTATTATCACCAATTTCCTTTGGACGAACCCTCACGCATTTACTACACATTCGCAGTCGACACAAAATCAGGGAAAAAGTGGTACAGGCTAACCACGATTCCTACGGGCCAACGACAAGCTGTCGCCTTGGCACAAACCGCGAGCGAGTTTTTGGCACAAGAAGTCGGCAAAAAATTCTCCACAAAACAGGCACAATGCGACCTGCAGATAGATGTGTACATTGACAACTTCCTTGGTAGTGCCGCCACGTACGATGAGGCTCTGGCACAAGCGACTGTTTTCGCAGAGGTGGCATCAAAATACGGTATTACGTTGAATGAAAAACCACACGCTTCTAGGGATGTGACACACCGCGGAGTGCAATTTCAGGTACAAACGGCGACGGCAAGAACGGCGCAGGTTTCACCAAACATGCAGAAAAAGTTGCTATACTGCCAGAGCTTAGTGCGCGACAAAGCAATCACTATGGAGACGACGACGGCTATCTTCGGAATCTGCCAATACGCAAGCCTTATCATCAGCGCGGAAGAGAAGGTCCACCAATACTACATCTACAAATTCATGCGCCGACGAGCGCAATTCGCAAACCGCGAGCCAGCTAACATATGGCCTAGTATCATCGAAGGGTGGGTAACCTGGGCGGAATTTCTGCGCACGGCGACCCGATACCGGCGAACATCACAGCGGCCATACTTGATAGTCACAGATGCATCTAGTACTGGATGGGGCGGCTACGTTTTCTCGCCCTCGGACAAACCGCGAATTTTCTTTGATTCTTGGAGCGATGAGGATAGGCTGCTCCATATCAACTGCCTCGAAGCAAAGGCCCTGTCCTACGTCCTCATCTCTGCCGAGGTTCCCCACGGTTCCGCGTTAAAGATATGGCTAGACAATACAACGGTTCTTTACGGCATCTCCGCAAAACGATCGCGAAATTTCCGTATCAATGCAACGCTGAGGAATATCTTTAGACATTACCAGATCATCGAAACGACGTACATCTCTTCCAAAGACAACCCGGCAGACACATGGTCACGAACAAACCTGTAAGCAACTGGCGTCACCAACAAGATTGGGAAGTTTGGAGTCGGGGCACGTTCTGTTAATAACTCGATTCATCCTTCCCTTTCTGTAAGTAACCTATGACACAACAAGCAACTGCTCATGGAATCTGACAAAACGTGTCACGGTGAAACTGTATTGATTGTTGTTGAACACAAACAAAAGAATAGGCAAGAACAAAAAATCCACAGTCATTGTGACCTTGTGGTCCAATGTCTATTATTT
>CAZWOL010000151.1:0-2109 GCA_964635325.1 uncultured Pseudobdellovibrionaceae bacterium | reverse complement strand
TCAGCGCAGATGTAACTGCTGACTCCGTATCCAGAGAGAGTTACTGTTGCAATCGATGCAGTTGTGCTTGTGACATTCGAGCATGAGGTAGAACATGCGCTATCTGTACAAACTTTTACATTATAGGACTGAAATTTTGGACTCGAACTTGGTCCCCAAGTTCCACTCAGAGATAGAGTGAAGTTGATTTGTGATGGAGGATTGGTCACAGTAGGTGCGCTTGGATTGACAGTGTCTAGTGTGATATTTGCTGATTCAACAGTTGATACATCTCCAGCAATATTTTTTGCCCATGCATATACAGTTTTTTGTGCATCACCATTGCTTAGTGTGAAATTCTTTGGACTTGTAAGATCTGTATCCCAAGTACACGATGCAACTTGGCTGTCTTCTTGGAAGCATAGTGCTGTAACAGAGCTTGTTGGAGTAAAAGAGAGAGATACGCTGCCTGACTGTGTGAATTGTGCTCCGCTATTGACTAAAAAGCCACTGACAGCAGGTTGAGATACGAGTTGAGTTGTGAAGGCGTTGGATGCAGTGTATCCCGAGACTTTTCCGTTTTTGTTCACGGCTTCCAGGCAAAAGTAATACGTTGTAGAGTATTGCAAGGATTGTAAAGTTGTAGAGTTTGTTGTTATGTCAGAGACATCGGAGCAAGCTGTGCTACAAGCATCGTCACTACATGTTTTAGCATGGTAATTATTAAAATTAGCATCAGAACTTGCTGTCCAAGTGATTTGGAGGCTGGTTGTATTATAGAGGTGGGTAGCAAGTATAGGGAGAGTCGGTTTTTCAGGTGCAGGGGTATTGTCGACTGCAGCTGTCGTATCAGTGGAAGTCGAAGATGTTGTGTCGGTCGAAGATGTTGTATCAGTCGAAGTAGACGAATCCGTTTGAACCTTTGCTGCAAGATTTTTCAGGTTTCTTTTCGTATTTTGTGGATTGCAAGCCATAAGGGAAGAAAGCAGCAAAAAGGTTTGACATAGATTTATAGTCTTAATAAACATTTTTGAATCCTTCCGACTGATGGATGCCATGCAAGCAGAATCGATTTCGGTTTTTTTTTAGAAAAATTTAGTGATTTTATTTTTTGAATGAATTTTTCTTAGATTTCAGGGTGGTGTGTTTTTAGAAATCACTGCGCCAACGGTTTCCAAGCTAGCTCTTGAATACCATGCTCATGATGAATAACGCGTGCGACAGCAAAAAACCAGTCGCTGAGTCGGTTGAAGAAAATCAATAGATCTTTGCGTAATTCCTCTTCCTCATCTAACTCAAATAGAATTCGCTCACAGCGTCGACAAATAGCCCGACATAGGTGTGCTTGTGAGTTGCTGATATGTCCTCCAGGTAGAACAAAATTACGTAAAGGTGGAAGCATGGTCCAAAAATCATCAATGTCTGCTTCTAGTTCGGAAATTGATACGAAACAGCTTTCGCCTTTTCTTGGAGCAAGTGCTAGCTCTGCTCCAATTGCAAACAGCTCTTCCTGGATCCTAAATAGCCTGTGTGTGATTTTTTCGAGGTTCTTTGTAGTCTCCTTGCTTTGCATAATCATGTCACGCAGGAGTCCAATGTTGGCATTGAACTCATCAACAGAACCGTAGCTATTGATACGCAAAGAGGCTTTTCTGACACGTTTGCCATTTGCAAGCATGGTGTCACCTTTGTCGCCGAATTTTGTGTAAATCTTCATAAGATAAGCTTCCTAAGAAATGTGAGTATAATTGAAGGACCACCTACAGCGAGGTTCTATTTTTACTATGATTTTGAAAATGAGTAGCAAAAATTTATATAAAATTCGAATTTTGGTGTGCGCTATTTTTTGCAACTTGGTGTTTTCATCCTGTGGTAAGTTGATTCCAGCTTCACAGAAAGATGATTTTTTTTCTCATCTTGAGTTAGGTAAAAAATATTTTGATGAAGGAATGTTTGATAAAGCCCTTGAACACGCGCTTGTTGCCTATGATTTGAATCCCGATTCGGAGCTTGCAGCAAAAACTCTCGGCTTTATTTATCTGGGATTGGCCGGAGCAGATATCTTCTCGATCATCGTCAAAATGCAAGACCCCAGTGTAAGCAAGAGTGGACAAAGCCGAGCTCAGCAAC
>CAZWOL010000150.1:0-2127 GCA_964635325.1 uncultured Pseudobdellovibrionaceae bacterium | reverse complement strand
AAGTTCCCACAGGGCTATCTAACAAGGCTTTGCAGCGTTGCGTAACTTCAGTTATTTTGTATTGCACGACAGAGGAACGAGCATCATATCGATCAGATCTTGCAAAGAAGCTTCGCTTCGACAGCATGCATACCCAACTCAAGAACCAAGAGCTTTCTCTTCGCAAAAAGACCACTTGTTATGTGAACTTTCTGCTTGGATATCCCAAGTAATTCGGCAAAAAAATCTCTGATATGTAGGTTTGCCTTACCATCGACAGGCGCACATGCAATTCTGACTTTCAAACAACCTTGATAGAGCCCAACAATTTTATCGTCTTTAGCCCCTGCTTGAACATACAGCTTCAGTTGACACAATTCAGGATTTAGTTCTTTTAGCCAAACTTCCATACACTCCTATCTTCTAGCTATGAACCTCAATACACGATTATCTTGACGCTCTCGTATTCAATGCCTCTTGACGAAGCGCTAATAGCCCAACACCAGCTAAACAAATATCATAAGTTAGAGGCTGAGAGTTTCTCATATTTTCTTCTTCCTGTTGAGCCACGTTTATTTGGGGCAAAGTAGGTGCGTAGGAGACTATATGCAGCTCAGGCTCATTAGATTCACGTATTGCATTTAAAATAAGCAGTATTTGGTGCATCAAAGCCCTACGCACCCCGTCATTCATATTTTGCCAACAAGAGGGATCTTGTCTTAATAAGATGATAATTTCAGCAAAAAATTTTGCGAGCCTACGTATATCGCTTGGAGTCATTTGAGGAAAAGAATGCAACTGTTCAGCCAACTGTGCACGGAAACTTGGAAGAGCCCCTATCAAGAGATTCCATGTCTCATCATATCGAGTAGCATCTGAAAGCTGACGAATTTGTGCTCGAGTTATAGAGGTGTGTAATTGAGGTCTAAAACCACTTTGCTCAAATAAATCAGATATAGGCGAGTAGATGAGATTGTAGAAACGAAAGTCTGAATACGACGCAAGATTCGGATACAATGGCTGAAGCAAATGCATAGCTCTTTCAAACAACAGTACAGTGAGAAACATCTCACGCACTGCTATTTTATCAAGAGCATCTCTTGGATTGAGTGTTTCTGCAATGGCCTCTGAATGGTCGGGCTCTGTAGCCTCAACACTAAACGATGTGAACAAGAGGCTGAATATTAGGAAAAATGATTTCATATCATAACCTTAGCTATAATGTTGGGAGATTTTCGGGTGAATTTTCTGACAATCTACATAAAAGGATCCGACCCGTACAGCAAAATTAGACGGAGGGGTCTACACGAGCCCACCTGATAATAGCCCTAGAGCTTAGCTAAATCTGGAAACTATGACTTGGAATCGACAGAATCAGGAAGCGGACGTCCTTGCTTTTACAAATTTTCCAAGGTACGAATTCAGCTCAGAGAGATCCAACGGTTTTTTCAAAAAATCATTCATTCCTGCATCTAAACACTGCTGCTTGTCAGATGACATCACATTTGCGGTCAAAGCTACAATATAAGGCTGATGATCGTTAGGAAGCTCCGACCTAATCTTTTTAGTCGCATCGAAGCCATCCATGATCGGCATATGAACATCCATAAATATCAAATCATATATATTTTCGGATGCCGAATTAAATGCATCCAAACCGTTTTCCACCACTGCAATCTCATAACCAAGCTTCTTAAAAAATTTCTTAGCAAGAGCTTGATTGGTTTTATTATCCTCAGCAACAAGAATCGCAAGAGTAGACTTAGCTCCGATTGTAATTCTTTCACCCGGTTCAGCTAGCTTCGATACACTAATAGGAGTAAGAGCATCACCTGGCATTACATTTATAGAAAAATTAAAGACGGACCCTTTACCTGGAGTACTATCCACCCAAATCGTTCCACCAAGAAGCCCACAAAGTTGCTTACAAATAGCGAGACCAAGGCCTGTCCCCCCGTATTTTCTCGTCGTTGAGGCATCCACTTGTGAGAAATCCTGAAAAAGCTTTGCCTGTTGCTCTTTGGTCATTCCAATACCAGTATCTTGCACAGACACATTGATTCGAATTTTCTCAGATGCATCTTTTTCACAGGAGCAGCTAATTTTGATTTCGCCTTTATCTGTGAATTTGACTGCGTTACTTAATAG
>CAZWOL010000149.1:0-2159 GCA_964635325.1 uncultured Pseudobdellovibrionaceae bacterium | reverse complement strand
TGCTCGGAAGCACGGAATGAGACCCACCCATGCGCAGAATGAGACCCTCCAAGACGCATAGAATGAGACCCACCCATGCGCAGAAAAAGGACCCATGAGGAAGCATTCATTGGGACCCATTAAGACGCACGGAATGAGACCCACCCATGTGCAGTTCCAGTCTGGCGGAAGACACGATGAGTAGCTAAAGTTCTCGGCAAAACATTCAATTTCGAAGGAGCCGAGAGTCGTGTCACGCAAGGGGACATCATTTGTCATGAAACAGCAGATAAAAGAGATGCTATCTCAAGGGGTGCCAATCCGAAAGATTGCGTTAGCATTGAAGATTTCTCGTAATACGATCCGTCGGATCGTTCGTATTCCAGAGCAAGAAGATAGAGCTCCGCAAATTGCACTTGCACCTCTACCAGCCTGGCTAGCTGCGATGCCAGTTCAGGCACTTGTAGAAAAGCGTCGCAAGGGACGCTCTATTAAAGCTTTATACCAAGAGTATCAACCTCCTATCTCGTATTCTTCTTTTGTTAGAGCCATGGCTCGGCTCTGCACCAAAGCACCGACAGTAACTCCTAGATTGCTGCACAAGCCTGGAGAAAAGACTTTTGTCGACTACTGTGACGGTATTCGCATTATTGATAGAAGCAGTGGAGAGTTCATGAAAACACAGTTTTTTTGTGGGGTTCTGCCGTTTTCAGGACTAACATTTGGTGAGTTTTGTGCCAATCAAAAGTTAGAATCTTTCATCGCATCGCATGAGAGAATGTGGAGCTATTTTGGAGGGGTTACGCCGTATGTAGTGATTGATAATTTAAAAAGTGGTGTGCAGAATGCGCATCGCTACGATCCTGAGGTGAATCCGACATACTGTGATTACGCAAATACTCGTGGTTTTGCAGTATTACCGGCTAGACCCTATAAACCCAGGGATAAAGCAGCTGTCGAAGCTGCGATTGGAGTCATTCAAAGAACATTTTTCCAGAGTGTAGCAGACAGAAATTTTTATAGCCTTGCTGAACTGAACCAATCTTTTCGAGAGTTTCTTGATCGCTTTAATAGCTCAATAATGAAGGACTATGGCGTTTCGCGACGATCTCGCTTTGAAGAGGAGGTTTCCCTACTACGCTCGATTGTGATCGAACCCTACGAGATATCGCAGTGGAAAGAGGTGAAAGTCCACCCAGATTGTCACGTGCAAGTTATGCACAATTTCTATTCGGTGCCTTTCGTTTTTGTTGGCCAAAAATTACGAGTCCGCATCCGTAAAAACATGATTGAGATATTCACTGCAGCTGGTGATGAAGTCGCTGCTCACTGTCGCTTAACCAGTCGGGGAGCCTATTCTACCTGTGATACGCACTACCCTGAGAAGCAACGACAGCTGCGGAGTTTTGACTTGAAGGCAGCCCTTGCACGAGCAGAGACCTGTGGGACAAATTTGCGAGAGCTCATACATGTCATGTTTGAAGATGAGCGACCTCTTCGTCGTCTACGCACAGTTCAGGGAATACTTCGCCTTGTGCAAAACGGAAGATTTTCTACCGAGGCAGTGGAATATGCTGCCTCACAATGTCTAACCTTTCGAAAGTATCGTTTAGGATTTTTCACATCCTGCGCACAAAATGCATTGCTTGCGCAACAAAGATCAATAAGCACAGCACCTTTTAGGGAGCTGTCATACTTGTACCTTCATGGCAAAGGAGAATAAAAAGCTATGGATATCCTCGCTCAAGTTAAAGCCCTAACACACGAGATGCGACTGCATGGACTTCATGCTTCCCTAGAAAGAAGAGCATCTGAGGCTCTTGCTGATCAAATGCATCCGCTTGATTTTATTCGTCTTCTACTTGAAGATGAGCGCTGTCATCGCAAAGAGATGGTGGCTAAGCGCCTTTTGACAAAGGCAAAGTTTCGTCGAAGCTGTGACATTGAAGGTTGGGATATGACTCGAGACCGAGGCATATCAAAGCAGAGGCTTCGCGATCTCACCAGCCTTAGCTTCCTGAGAAGCAAAGAAAATTTGCTAATCTTTGGGAGGACAGGTGAAGGAAAAACACACCTTGCAATGGCTCTTGGCCAACGCCTTTGTTGGGAGGGCGTTGCAACACGCTTTTTTTCGACAAATTTACTTTTTGAAGAAGTGAATGCTGAAAAAGTTTGTGGAA
>CAZWOL010000148.1:0-2170 GCA_964635325.1 uncultured Pseudobdellovibrionaceae bacterium | reverse complement strand
TGCCCGTTACCACCTGAACTGACCCCTCCATGTTTGGAAAGCTGACCCCCCCTTTACCGTCAAAGTTGACCCCCCGATAACCGGGCATATTGACCCCCGAAGTGTTGCGACGACGATTGTTCACCTTTTGTAAAGGCGGTAATCCTAGAGAAAAACTCAGGAGGACCGCAATGAAGAGTCGTTGCGTGATAGATCAGATTCAAAAACTTAAAAGTGGTGGACACTCCATCAAAAAAATCGCTGAGATTTTAAGGGTTTCCAAGAATACCGTCCGACGTTATTTGCGAAGCGAGGCTTCGCAAACGGTTCCCATCGCGAATGACAATCCACCAGATTGGATGAGGTCGATTGATTGGCAAGGTATCTGCACCAAGCGAAAACAGGGTTATACCGTCAAACAGCTATTCTCCGATTACGAGCCAGAGATCAGTTACAACCGATTTTGCACTTTGCTGAGAGAGGCTCTCGGAAAGACTACAGAAATAGCCTTGAGATTGCAGCATGTTCCGGGAGAGCGGGTTCAGGTGGATTTTTGCGACGGAATTCTTCTCACGAACCCCAAAACTGGAAAGCAAACTAAGACGCATCTCTTCGTCGGTGTTCTCCCGTTTTCCAGCTACTGCTTTGGTGTTTTTGTCGAAAATCAAAAGCTTCCAACGTTTATCCGAGCTCACGAAGCCATGTGGGCATACTTTGGGGGAGTTGCTCCTTATGTTGTGATCGATAATCTCAAGGCGGGCGTAAAGAAGGCTCACCGATATGATCCTGAGATCAACCCAACCTACTGCGACTATGCGAATCACACGGGTTTTGCTGTACTTCCTGCTCGTCCCTATACCCCTAGAGATAAAGCAGCGGTCGAAGCAAACATCGGAGTGATCCAACGCTCCTATTTTCAGACGGTGCGAGAGAAACGTTTCTACAGTTTACGAGAACTTAACGATCATTTTCGACCTTTCTTAAAAGACTTGAACGAGAAGATTATGCCCGACTATGGGGTGAGTCGTCGTCAACGGTTCGAAGTTGAAAAGGAAAAGTTAAAACAGAGAGTAAGTTCACCGTACGAATTGTGTGAATGGAGAGAGGCTAAGGTTCATCCAGACTGCTGCATCCAGATTGGTAAAGCATTTTACTCCGTACCTTACCAGCATCGGCATCAGATAGTTCGCGTGAAAGTGACAGATCATGTGATCGAGGTCTTCAATAAAGACGTTCAGCCTATCGCCTGTCATCAGAGATCTTATACAGTGGGGGATGTGGTTCGCTGCGACGCTCACTTCCCTGATCGACTTATGCAGATGCAATCTTTCGATATAAAAAAATCGATAGAAAAAGCTAAATCTATTGGTCCCAACACCGAACTTCTTGTCGATGACATGCTATCGGGCTCGCACCCGCTTCGTCACCTTCGACGAACGCAAGGAATGTTCAGGCTTTTGGAGGTTGGCATCTCATCTGAGTCTCTCGAATATGCCTGTGGACAAGCCATCACTTTTCGCAAGTATCAACTTTCATTCATAAAATCATGTGCACAACATTATCAATTAACTGGAGGTCGATTGCAGACGTGTCGTCCGCAGCGAGATCCAAATTCTACATATCTTAGAGGAGTGTATAAAGATGTATAACCAGGCAGAAAATATTGCTTACGAACTTAGATTGTTTGGAATGAAATCCAATATTCAAAGACGGTGTGAGTCAGCAACAAATGAAAATCATCATCCCTCCGAAGTGATAAGACTTTTGTTGGAAGACGAAAAAAATTCGCGACGTGAAAGGGTTGCAAAGCGGATGGTGTCACAAGCAAAGTTTAGGAAGATCTGTGAACTCGAGGACTGGGATTTCTCTTGGAATCGCGGGCTTTCAAAGGCAAAGTTTAAAGAACTTGCTATGTTAAATTTTTACCACAAAGCTGAAAACTTGATCTTGCTCGGAAAAACCGGGCTTGGAAAGACCCATCTTGCCATTGCACTTGGTAACCGCATTTGCCGTGATACGAACAGTACATTCTTCTATTCAACAAACCTCTTTTTTGAGGAAATCCAAGGAGAAAAAATTGCTGGTCGCTACCTAAAGTTCATCCGCAAAATTAGCAAGGCAAAAGCCTTAATTTTAGATGACTTTGGATTGCGAACATACACTCACGAGGAGGCGACTGCTCTCCTTGAGT
>CAZWOL010000147.1:0-2234 GCA_964635325.1 uncultured Pseudobdellovibrionaceae bacterium | reverse complement strand
ACTGGAACAGAATATGCGGACTTCACAATGAAGAAGATGGTCGCAATTTTTGTTTGGCAGATAAAAGCAAATCGCATTTTTAGATCAAAGTCAAATTCGAAGAGAGAGTCACCGCAATCTCAACAAAACAAAAAAGACTCAACCTCATGAGTCCTCAGCAATTCTCAATTTTTTGCTTTATTTCACGCTTCGCTCCAAAGCGGATAAAGATATGTAACTATGTTCAATGACACTTTTCAAAGTATAATTATTTAGGTGGATTTCGATGCCAAATCACAAGGGGTGTGTTCATGCAATACTTACTTTTTATCTTCTTGGCTTTTGCAAGTTGGAGAGCCAAGGCCACGGAAAAAACAATCCCCCATGAAGCACAGATTGGCATTGAGCATGAGCTGCCTTTCACCTTTAATAGGGAATTTTCTGCGAACGAAATTATTAACATTTTAAAAACCAACGATCCTCTTTTAGGCGACGTCGTTTTCTCTCCCTCAAAAGCTCTGAACACCCCCGACAGACGAGGACTTTTGATCATTGAACCCATGAGTTTCGCAATTCAAAGACTTTTCACTAAATTTGACAATAGTAATATCAAAGTCGTCAGAGAGCCATTCACTAACGGACCTGCATTGAGCGAATTTATTTCACCTCCCGATGTTGGCACGACAGCTCAATATTCTTATAGCGAGCTTCTTAAGACTCTTAAAAATGGCGAAAATGCTTACATTTTGGCTCTGAATGAAGTTTTGAAAAAATCCTACCAATATGCACTGTCTCACAAAGCAGAAATGATAATTCATGATTCAGATGACGATGACGATGACGATTTTGAAAAGCAGTATTTAAATCAGGAAATTCTGCAATACGCTCGCCTCTTCTTTTTGAAGGAACACTTTCAACTCGAGATACGAGCCTTTCACGGAGGAAGTCTTCCGTATAGTCTCCATTTTTACACTGGAATAAAAGATCGATCAGAGTTAGCACCCAGGGCAGAAGGAGAGTCCGGAAGTTACCATTTATCGATCACTCTTCCCAAAAATGGGCAGATCGACTCTCAAAAACTAGCAATCTACAGCGCCTATGTTCTGCAGTGGTTAGAACCCATTTTTATTGCAACAACTTTGTATGGTGACCCGACTCGCCCTGCACAAGAAGGAGTAGGCGGCAACTTCCGCATGCTCAATAACAAGCATACAACTCCAGGGACAGTACCACTGAATATTTGTGGGGAAAAACATAACTTTTCGGTAAACCGAGCTAGACAAAGCAATTATTTTTATTCCTGCCTACCTAAAAATGCACGTTCTGAGCGAGCAACAGCTTCTGGTGTCGCATGTTATCGCTCCTTGCTTAAAAAGCCCTTAAACCCTCAAGTTTCAGGCATGGACTTCAAAGGAAAAAATAAGGGAGACAACGTTTTTAGCTATGGGCAAGGGTTTGAATTTCGAATTTTTGACAACATCCCTCCTGACCACTTTCAACCTGGAATCGACTTATTTTCTCTTACGTTAGCCCATGCCTGGGAATCTTATGGACGGCCTTCAAGTCAACTTCATTACGTGAATCAAAAAGATGCTGCTAGCGCTTCTCAAGCATGTTCCAATAAATGTGAAGATTGGATGGGACCGTGCAATTCATGGCAGCTTGCCGTCGCAGCTGTTTTAGATGATAGCTATAGAGCTCGACTCCCCAAGGTATACATTGAAGCGTTGGAAAGGAATTTGAATTTCCATTTTTGGACAGAGAATCGTCCATATGCTTATGCATTCGAAGTGGCGCAAGCCATTGCAAAAACTCTTGTGGATCGATACCACTCACATCCTTTGGTGCTGAAGCTTGCTGGGTCTGAGATCAAAAACTTGAAAACTCCAAAAATTGCCCTTGATGCTTGGGGGACCCATATGAAGGAAGTTGCCAATAAAGAATGGATATCTCTGAAAGAAACCATCAGAAAGCAAGAGCACTCTTCATCCTTGTCGAGGGACACCTTTATAAAATCGATTTTGGCAAAAAATTTTGATGTGACATGGTCAGATGCTTATGACGATATTCTTTTTCTCCTGGAAGAAGAAGGTGATGTTCAACTGAATTTATCAGGAGCAAGAATCGCGCATGTCTGTGTTCATTGTTCGAAGGAGCGAGATCTTTAAATTTTTCTTAGCTCTTGGTCAAAAAAAGCTGATTGAAGATAGCCTAAATTCATAGACACGCAGAACCGATAAAATAAAAACAGTCCA
>CAZWOL010000146.1:0-2265 GCA_964635325.1 uncultured Pseudobdellovibrionaceae bacterium | reverse complement strand
GATTTCACCTGGCTCGATTTTGCCAATATCAATATGACAAACATGTAGTCCAAGAGTCTTGCCAAGTCGGTTAACAAATCGGGTTTTCCCGGTGCCAGCAGGACCGTAGAGATATGTTTGAACCTGTCGCCCCTCTTTTGCGATCGAGTTATCGCGGATGTTCTGAATCAGAAGTTCCACTGGTTCGCGAAGATATTCAGGATGGCTTTGGACAAGCTCGTCAACTCGGACATCGATAATGCGTCTCAGCTCGGGGTCACTGTTCTTTCCATACTGGGCAACGTCCAAGCTTTGGGTTGGTTTTGGTAAGGCGAGGAACACTTCTTCTCGACGTTTTAGATATTTAAGGGCGGTGTCTCCTTTTCTGTCAAAGATCATCTGAGCGATGGTGTTGTCGAGAGCTTCGAGTTTAGTTTGAAACTCCTTGGAGTGCTCCTTAATAAGCTCTGCTGAACTTTGCTGAAGCTCTGTGTGGACATACTTTAAGCCTTCGTCCAAGGTAAGGTCAGAATTCTCAAGAGCGGTAGCAAGATTGGTAATGCTCCCGGTGATTGCAGTTGTTACTGCACTTACGAAAGCCATCACAGCCGGAGACGTACCGGGGACCGCATTTGCGGGATTAGGCATGAGCCGAGAGGCGATCCAATAACTTGCGTACGCTCCCGAAATGGTCTTTGCAGATTCCTTCGCGATCGATTTTCCAATCTTCCATGGACTGACTCTGCCAGTGCAATACTGTTTGCGTTTTTCTTCTAGCAGGCTCGAACGGCTGGCTTTTGTTACAAACGACGAATAGGATTCGTCGCGCCATTTATCAAAATATTCTGCGTCCGGGCAAGTGGCTTGGTTTCCTTGCGCGCTTATGCTGCTGAAGAGGAATGTAAGGACTAAGGGCGTGAATTTAAAGTATGCGTGAAATATTTGCATGCTCCATGGACCTCGAACTGATGTGATTAAAATAGGTGCAGAGCATACTTCAAACAACCGCCGCTTGAAAGAGCAAAAAAATCAGATTTTAACCTACTGATTATTTTATGTATTACAGCGCACGTAGGCCTCCTTCATCCTCAGCTCGATTGAGGATCGAATCCATGGCCGATTTTGAAGGACCTCCCTTAGAGATCAAACAGGTGAAATCGATTGCATTTCTTGGCAAGTCGTCCCCTACACCGCGCTGACCATTCGGCATTCCTCTATTCGAGCTATCTGCTTCGTCGCGCTAACGGACAAATTGCAGAGCCAGCTCTTTCTGCAATGCCCCCGAGGGATCTGTAGTTGAGTTTGGGTCAACTACAGGGCTCAACTACGTTCTAACTACCAATGGAGTGATAAGCCGTGATTTGGCGTGATAACCGACGAGGAGCTAACAAGACCTCTGCCTCTAAGTGTTTGTTTTGATTAGCAAGGGTTTTAAGGGAATCTTCTTGAAATCGTTGCGGAAAATGGTGGAGGTGGCGGGAGTTGAAAAATTGCAGCCATTTTCATCATACCTAATCAACAACCTTGTCTAACTTGGTACCCAACGGTTTCAGTGATCCAGGCCATTTCTGCCTGTTCCGGGAATTGAACCCATTTCCGCGTAGCACTTGCCCGAAAATTGCCCGAATTTGCCTCCCTGGATTCTCCTGTTGACTGAATGTCCCAGATATGGGACATGTAGACTATGAAGACTGCTGTATTCCATCCGTCGTTGCAAAAGGTCCTCCGAGATTTCCCGAAAGAGGTTCGTCGAGAACTTGGCAAGGCCATTCTTGAGTTGCAGTTGGGCATATCGCTCGGGCCTCCGTTGTCGAAGCCGATGCCGTCCGTTGCCAAAGGGGCAGCAGAGTTGCGGATAAAAGACAGATCGGGAATTTATCGAGCGTTTTACTTCACTAAAATCGCAAGCGAAATTCTGATATTCCATGCGTTCCAGAAGAAAACGCAAAAGACACCTCAACAAGAAATCGAAATTGGACGAAAGCGTCTTAAGGAGATGCTGGATGAAAAATAAAATGAAAAGAACAAAAACAGCGCACGAGCTTGCAGACTATCTTGGGTTATCTCCAGCTGAAGGAGCAGAGCTAGAATTCCGAACGATCTTAAATAGCAAGATCATCGAGATAGTTTCTTCCGAAGGTTTAACCCACCTGCAAGTTGCTAAACTTTCCGGAACTTCACGTACTCGTGTTACCGCTATTGTCAATCGGAACACCTCCGATGTTTCTACTGACCTGATGCTCCGAATTCTAGCGTCACTTGGTTATGAGGCAAAAGTGAAGTTTA
>CAZWOL010000145.1:0-2340 GCA_964635325.1 uncultured Pseudobdellovibrionaceae bacterium | reverse complement strand
TGCGTGCTTGCACGCTGAGCTGACCTTCGACTTCAATAGTCCCGCTTTCGGAAACTTCTATTCCCGGAACTTCAATACGCATACACTGCGTATCTAGTTTACCTGAATGAAAATAATGACCTGCTTTCATTGAAATGCAATCTGCACTTTGAATGTCAGCTGCCTTTCCGATGAAAATCTCTCCATCGTTCACACTCAACGTTGCATCACTATTTTTTAACAAATTTTCGGTAAGAATTTTCTGATGAGATTCGATTTTACTGCGTTCTTCGCTTGTGAGATCTTTGTTCTCTAGAGCAACAAACGAATGCGCGAATAGATTGATAAGGGCTCCGCGAATTTTTCCATCCAGGGCAAGTTGGGGACTGGTCAATTCCAAAAGCCTGTCGACTTTCAAGTTGCTGGAGGAATCAAGGTAGATGCTTCCATTGCTGCGCATCTTTAGATTTGAGGATTGTAGAGCCCCCATCACAAGCAATGGAAAAGTCGATGTCATGGTAGGTTCAGCTATGTTCTTTCGCAAATCAGAAATGTCTTCTTTGCTAAGCTTGCTAGCTCCTTGCTGTTCAAACTCACTCGAAAGACGAGCAATTTTGTATGCTGCCCATATTGCATCTTTTTGCTGGAACGCCTCTCTAACTTTGCTACGAAATTGGTAGACCTGCCAGCGACGATCTAGCTCAAAGTTACCTTTAGCTAGTGATGCTGAAAAAGCCTGTCGAAAAATTTCATCTTGCTCAGCTAACTGATCAAATATTTTTTCAACCTGTTCCAACTGAGATTGGTTAGATTGACCAGCAAATTTTCGAACCAAATCACCTTTGCCGTCACGCAAGAGAACTTCGAGATTTGCAATATTGACATTGGCACGCGGACCAAAAAAGACCATCTCTCCCGAAAAAGCAGCTTCACTACCATTCCAAGATCCATCTAATAAAAGATTTTTCGCAAGAACTTTTGCGCGTTTTATTTTTTGCGTAGACGAAGATGCAGTAAAAATGGTTTCAACTTGAGATTGCAGCTCATTCGCTTGTATATTGTTAGCGAGAAAGAATGTCTTGCCTTCGAGTTTAATCGAATCAGCATACCATGATGACTGAGCACCCGCAGTCATGGTTTGACAATAGATACCTAAAGTATTTTGAACATTCCATTGGCCCTGATCCTTACATTCATGTCCCCAAATCTTCGCATCATTGAGTACGTAGGAAGCAGACATGCCTGAATCGAGTTTTCTGGCGAATGCCTCATAGTACTTACCCACATGCTTTCCATGATTAGCGTGGTCTTCCCCATTAATCATAAGAAAAGCAAAGCGCATCTGACCAAGATTGACGAAATAATTTGTATCTATAAGTATCGTGTGTGCATTGATGAAAGCGTGCTTATGAATAGCCAAATTTGACTGACGCCTCGGCCCTGAGATATGCAAATATCCAGCTTCAACGTAACCTAATAGGCGTACATAAGGCTGCCGAAACTCATCAGCTTGATCCTCAAGGAGTTTGATATTTATCGACTTCGCGAAGAGCCGACCCTGAGTCTTAACTTCTGTCCCAAAAACGCTCAATTTTTCAGAGTGAACTTCTGATTCTTGAGCAAAGCAGACATCTATCGCTTGAATCTCCGCAAATTTAGTTAGAAACCCGCCCTCGACACTAAATTTACCTGGAGTCTGAAGTGTAAATTTGTCCTTTACATAGAGATTTGATCCCTTTGGGACAACGACATCGGCATCACTTTTGATGCTCAAGGTCTCTGCTATAACATTTCCTTGAAACTCGATGCGACCTGCTTTTACCTCTAAGTCACTTAAGACTTGATCAGCTCTAAATACTAGATCCTGTGATCCACAGTCCAAAAGCGCCCCACGCACTAAACAGCTCGCAGGAAGTTCGCGCAAATCACTGAGATTGACTTGAATAGCTTGAGCCGAAGCTAAAGACGAAAGGCCGAGACAAAAACAGAGCACAAAGAAACGCAAAAGCATGGAGCGCCTTATTCAAAAGAAGATGAATGCAAAAGATAAGGAAAATTGGTTGGCCCTGAGGGGCAAAGGAATTTGCCATGTAAATTTAACAACAGCAACTCTATTTTGAAAAAGAGCTGATTTGGAAGCAGATATCCTTCAAGGACACAACACCTCCACAAGCAAGATCTCAAAATTCAAGATAAACCTGAGAGTAGCAATAATTATCTCGCCAAATATCAGGGAATATCGAGCCCTGCGTAGCTATATCCTCTTACAAATTGGCTAAGCAGGCGATCCCTCGGCTTCACTTCGTTACGCTCGGGATAATGGTATGGACCCACCTGATTCCAAAAACGGCATCTAGGTGC
>CAZWOL010000144.1:0-2361 GCA_964635325.1 uncultured Pseudobdellovibrionaceae bacterium | reverse complement strand
GCTCATAACCCGAAGACCGCAGGTTCAAATCCTGCCCCCGCTACCAAGCATGTTATAAGAGGCTCGGCTCAAAAAAAAGCCGGGCCTTTTTTGTTTTCTCGGGGTGTCGTATGAATGCTGCCCGCATAAGAAGCGTGTCTTTAGAAAAGCTCACTGAATTGCGTTACATCATTCTGGAGCACATCATCAAAGTTTCCGTACTTCCCAAACATGAAGCTGCCAATCACTGGCAAAAAGAAATCAATGCATTCCAAAAAAAATTATGCCGTTACCACAAAGGGAAGGCTGGCAAAGCCAACTACACCGAAGCACTTCTCTGGGAGTACATTTGGGAAGATCAGGTGGACGAACTGCCTATGGGGTTTGTTGAAGACTATGATTTGAAAGATGTCCAATTAGATTTTGCAGATATCAAAGCTCGAATACATTCGTTTATCGACGGAATTCTTCAAACAAAGTAAGTTCTTTCTCTAGCCACTCAATCCGAGAAAGACGGCAATTTCACCCTCCGAGTTCGGGGTTATAATGATTTATACCGCTCCCTTTAAAAAAGCACTCGCAGCTCTAAAGCGCTCTCTCGATCAACCTAAAAACGAATTCACTCGCAACTCCACCATTCAATGTTTTGAGTTTTCTTATGAGCTCGCTTGGAAAACGCTTAAGCGTTATCTCAGTGAAGAACTCAATATCGAAAGCGAAGTGGTAAAACAACTTTTCCGCATTGCTGCAAATAAAGGTCTTATAAAAGACCCTCAACCGTGGTTTGACTTTCAAAAATCACGCAACCTAACTTCTCACACGTATAATGAAAATACTGCTGACCTTGTCTACGAAACTGCTAAGCTCTTTTATCCTGAAGCGCTTTCATTGCTCACAAAAATTGAAGCAGGGTTAAGTTCGTGAGTAGCGTGCGAGGAATTTCACTAGAAGATCTTGATTGGATTGTGAAGCAGATTCACTCTTTTTTTCCTGATGCTCACATTATCGCTTTCGGTTCTCGTGTATATGGCAAACCTAGACCATACTCTGACTTGGATATATGCATACAAGATAAAGCTCCTCTAAATCTCTCAAAATGGTCTCAGCTTGATGAGGTTTTTGAAAACAGTGAGCTTAAATTTATTATCGATCTTTCCGACTACCATCTCCTTACATCTGAGATGCAGCAACTTGTAACAAGCAATGGTTTACAGCTTGTTTGAGCAATATGACGCTGCGACCTTGCATGCTTGGTAGCTCCCTCTACCAAGCATTTTTATGCTAAAAACCTCGGATCGAAAGATCCAGGATTTTTTTGTTTTGTATGAGGTTGTCAACTGCTCTTTTTCAAGACTTCTTTGGCTTGTCATTCGATCTTATCGTTTAGTCGCCGCTCATAATTATTTTTCTTGTCTTTACATTGCTTAGCGAACTGAGTAAACCCTCTGTCGTCTTAGGCTCGGGTTGAGCTCTTTGAACTCATATAATGTAAGGTTCATCTTATGTCTGCGTTCACAAAATATTTGTATATAACATTTTTAGTTTTTCTTAGTTCTACTAGCCTATCTGCTTTTGGAATTGCTTATCAAACTAAGCTTTTGCCAACCCCACCAGTTCTTCGCCCTGAAGGTGTACAACAGTTTGGTGATACGTGTCATGCAGCAGCGTTTTTGACAGCCTTGGAACATCATTTTCAGCGTCTTGACAAACCTGTAAAACTCAGCCTGCTTTATTTCATCTATTCTATGCGCATGATTGTTGACTCCTCTCAAAGTAAAAACAAAGAGGCTGTAGTGTACGATCCAAGGTTTTATCACGAACCCAGTTTGCCAGTACTTAGTATGCACGGAAGCGTCATCCCTCATTACATGCACCCTGAAGAACATCGTTATACAATTCCATTTTATTCGACGCCCGATGAATTTCTTAAACACATGCTTCCACCAATCGAAGCCAATATCCCATCAGACTATCAAGTAGGTTGGCCTACTATAAAATCGCATATACTTTCGCATGATCTAGTCGAAGGATTTTCGATGTTTCTTGGGAGAAATATCGATCCTATTCAGGTTCTCAAGAAGATTGTTTTAGAAAACAAGGTGGCAGTTTTAGGGTTTTCAGGAACTGCGGTTTTTAATCTTTTCGATGAGCAAGCTCATCAAGATTCTCCTTTGAAAAGAATGATTTTTCGCGCAAAAGATGAGGTGCTGCTCCAGAGAGAGCTTTCCAAAGATAATCTGGACACTTTTCTTCAGGGTATTCTCTCTATAGATCATTCGGAGCCAGCGTCACATGCATTAGCATTAGTCGGATTTGATGATGATCTCTACAGTAATGCAGGGTACTCGGAGTCTGGTGCTTTCATCTTAAAAGGGACATGGG
>CAZWOL010000143.1:0-2368 GCA_964635325.1 uncultured Pseudobdellovibrionaceae bacterium | reverse complement strand
GTTTCCGAAAGCGGGACTATTGAAGTCGAAGGTCAGCTCAGCGTGCAAGCACGCAAATTCTTGAACCGCGGTAAAGTCTCTGCTGGTAGCATCGAGATGGACTTGCAGGAGCTCAAGACCTTTGCCAATTCAAGTCTCGAAGCCTCTTACATCGATATCAAGACAGTCTCTGCTCAGCTAGCAGGTGTGCTTGCATCTGATCGTCTTAAAGTTACAGCCTCAGGTAAAGTTCAGTTTCTCACAGGGGAAGCGCGCAGCAAAGTCATTGAGATTTTTGCGCAAAATATAGACCTCCTTGAGGGCTCAAAGCTAAACGCAGATGAGCACCTTCTTATTAAGGCAGACCTCCAGATCAAATTACAGGGCCTTCTTAGCTCTAAGGGAAACCTAAAGATCGAAGGGGATCACGTTTACTTTGCAGATTCTTCTATATTGTCTGCAACAACTGCACATATAAAAGCTCGATACCTTGAAGCGAGTGGAGCTTTGGATGCTTCCCAACTTAAGGTTGTGACGGACACTTTAAAAACTGCAAGCACTAGCTTGATCAAAGGTGGATCTCTGAATTTTGAGGTGCTCGAAGCAGACCTCTACGGAGTGATCAACTCTCATAGCCTCATCTTAGATGCTAAGAATCGTCTTGTCCTACGTAGTGAAGCCCAGATTTCTGCGCAAGAAAATGTGACGCTGCAAAACGACAAAGGCTCAATGGAGCTTTCGGGTGAAGTTCGTGCAAAGGTGATCGGAATTTTTGCTGAAGATTTGATGCTTCTCAAAAGTGGAAAACTTTCAGCAGAAGAGAGACTCCATGTTGAAGCTCGACTCAAAGCCAAAGTGGATGGAATCGCTGAATCTAAGGGTAATCTCATACTCGTGGGTGGCGAACTGGCTGTTGGCAAGATGGGTAAGATCGACGCTAAGGATGTCGCTCAGATCAAGGTGGATACGCTTTTCTCCCAGGGTATAGTTGAAGGTCAACAGGCCCTTATCCTTGATGTAGACAAGTTTAGTAACGAAGGCACACTCAAAGGAGATGAGCTTCATCTTAAAATAGCAGCTGCCATAACTGCAAAGCATCTAGGTACGACTTCTGCAAAGACGACCACTTTGCAAGGAGATTTCTCTTCGGATGATGTTCTTACTCTTCTGGAAGGCAACTCTGGCAACCTTAGTACCCAGGAACTGCGAGTTGTTACTCAGCAGCCGATTATCGTCAATCGCAATGTAAAATCTAACTTTGCAAATAAAGTTTATGCTGCAAGCTTTGTAATGGAGGAAGACAGAAGTCTTGATAGCAAAGGAGACTTCTACGTTGACGCTGGTTTTGTAGAGCTAGAAGCAGGCTCTAATCTGAATTCAGAAGGATCCATACATCTTAAGGCAGATGGGGACATCTTACAAAACTCAAGGCGTGATGATGATGGCAAGCTGAAGATTTCCAAAATTTCCGCAGCTAAATCAGCTCATGTCGAGACAAAAGGCCAGTACAAAAATTTTGGATCCACCCTTATTGCTAAAGAGACTGTCCTAATCCAGGCAAAAGGTGGTGTGATCATCCAACCTCTAACTTGGTTTGAGTCGCATGAAGAGGTGGATGAGGGATTTTTTGTCGATGAAACCACGGTTTTTAATGAAGAAAAACAGCACAAATCTAAGATTGGTGGATCTAAGGTAAAAGTAGAGACCAATGCAGATTCTACAGCTGAAAACGTTGAATGGGTAGGAGAGCAAACTCTAAGCTCCAACATCAACAACTATCAGCGTGAAATGAAGATTGAGAAAAACAAATACAAGTCTTTTACCCGTTTAGGAAGAGTTGTGATGACAGCAGCGAATACAGCTCTGTCTGTTACTGCTTCCCACTTCATTCCAGGTGGAGGACAAATACTTGCAAGCATTGCAATGAATTATTTGCAATCACAAATTCTCTCACAGAAATTTGATTTCACAGATGCGATGCACCAAGCTGTGGTCGGTGCTCTGGCAGGTGTTGCTGGAGGAGTAGCCGGTGGTTTTGTCAGTTCGTCCCTTGGACGTGGCCTTGCGGGTACGGTGCTCGGTGGAGCGACACGCTCAGCGACGAGTTTTGTAACGCAGTCTTGTTTGAACGATGGATGCGAAAAAATAGATGTCAATGGGCTCGGCATATCAGCCTTAGCAGGATCTATACATGGTGCATTGAGTGGCGATGGTAAAGGCTCAATGTGGACCGAAGCAGGCAAGGAAGCTGGGTCGAGTTTTGTTGCACACGTAGCAGTTAAAGCGGTGCAAGGTCAGAGAATTGATTTGGAAGAAGCTGCAGAGCAAGCTTTACATGCTGCAACATCCTATGTTGTAGGACGAACGGCGAGTGAGTGGCTTGACTCTT
>CAZWOL010000142.1:0-2381 GCA_964635325.1 uncultured Pseudobdellovibrionaceae bacterium | reverse complement strand
GAATCCAAAGGCGACCATCACAAAGACGATGCCGACAAAAAATAGGCCTCTGCTCAGGGGTATCAGCTGCAACTTGTAAACTTGCTCAAATTTACTCTTCTGCAAGGTAATTGATAAAAATTGACGGGAATATTTCTCCTTTTGTATTCGCAACGGTGCTGGAGTGGGCGAAAGCCCACTCCAAAAATGAGCGACGCAGTCGCTGCATCAATGTCGCCACATATTTCAGCTTGTCAAAATGCAACATATAAATGTACACACTTGCGATGTTAGGCAAGTGAGGTACGTGTATGTTGGTATCTATTTCTGAAGCTGCTGCTCTTATTGGTGTAGCGACTTCCACGCTAAGACGATGGGAGCTTCGAGGAGCTTGTTGCCCTTCCTCACGTACAGCTGGTGGCAAGCGATCCCATGCCAATCGAAAGGCTGCATAGACGTGCTGACGATCGAGATGAAAATTCGCGAGGAAGACCTAGATCCTGCTCTGCGGGCTATGAACGAATTATTTTGCAAGGTGTCTCGCAAATTATGGGTCGATCACTTCATCAAGAAACTGCCTCTTAAAGATCTCAAACGCTCCTATCTTGCAAAGTATAAAATATCCTCTACACATTTTAACAGTATCAAATACGAACTTGCAGGAGCTCACAAGGCAAGACTTGCGGTTCTTGCTACGCAAATCCAGGACCGCAAAGGGGCCATTGCAGGGACTGAGAAGACCATTGCTAAACTTATCAAAGATAGCAAAACGCTCACAAGTCATTTGATATCGATCGCGACTTATAAAGAAAAAGTCAAACTGTGGAAAGCTACACCTAGCAGCAAGAAGCCCAAGACCCCTGCGAAGATTCGTCAGCTGCACACTCCTGTGCTGCAGTCTGAGCTAAAAAAGAAGGCCTTTCAAGTTCACCAAAAAAAGAGGCGCTTGAGTATACTCAAAGTACGTCTGCAGCAGCTCCAGGATGAGCTTTTGCAACCTTCACTTTGCTTTGGTACTAAGGCCCTCTTTCGCAAGCAATTTCATCTTCGAGAGAATGAATACAAATCCCACGGGGAGTGGCTTAGAGCTTGGAAAAAAGCACGATCCAATCATTCTTTTTGGATCGGCTCGCATGAGGAGCGGGGGCGTAATCGTAATGCTCGATTTGATCTCCTGACGAAGACTCTGCGTTTGAATGTTCCTGAGGCCCTGCAAGATAGCTTTGGCAAGCATGTGGTCATTTCTAATGTTCATTTTCCATACGGTGAAGATCTTTTCCTTGCTGCTCATGAATTTGAAGAATTCGAATACAATATCAGAAAGAAAAAAGATGTACGTATTGGCAAGCCCATCAGCTATCGCATCTTAGAGCGTGACAAGGGTTTTTATCTTCAGGCTATCTTTGAAGAAGCTGTACCTACACGTACGACATCAAGGTGGAAGGGGGCTATAGGCCTGGATCTGAATGCGGATCATATTGCGATGGTGGAGATCGATGCGACGGGCAACCTCGTCAGCAATCGCAGCTACTGCTTTGACTTGCGAAATAAAACAAGTCAGCAGAGCGAGGCTATACTCGGAGATCACATCGCATCGATCTGCGATCATGCTGTGCAGACTGGAAAATCTATTTGCCATGAGGCCCTGGATTTTCGTGTGAAAAAAGCAGCTCTGCGAGAACACGGTGGCCCTGCCTACGCTCGCATGCTGTCGAGTTTTGCCTACTCAAAATTTCAAGAGCTGCTGCAGTCACGAGCGAAAAAGTTAGGCGTGGAGCTCTGTCCACAAAACCCGGCTTATTCCTCCGTGATTGGCTACTACAAATATCACAGCTACAAGCGCTTATCCTCTCACGAGAAAGCTGCTTTTGTACTTGCTCGTCGTGGACTCCGTTTGTCTGAACGACCCAAGAGCTCCGATGCCCGACTTAGGACTGTAAGTATCTGTGACGGGGACGTCACCGCATTTGAAAAGAAGATGCGAAGTCGGCACATCTGGTCTTATTGGAGTCGCAATTGTCAGGACATTCGAGAGCATCTACGACGAGATCCAAAGGTACCTCTAAAGCCCTGGGTAGACCCCCGTCGGCTCTCTGCTGTCAAAGCAGCTTGGAGCTATCGGTGTGCTGTACCTGACGGTGATAGGGGAGATTCTGAACTCAGAATGTTGGAGGAGATTCTCACGCGACACCAGCGAGAAGAGAGTTTGCTCCTGCCAAGGGGAGAGAGCTGCTCACTCCCCGCTTATTTCAACTTATGAGTAAGTTTGAGTATGTTACTTTGAGCGGCTAGCTTCTTCGGTCGGGAGCTGCCCCGCTGCCCTCCTCCACCCAACAGTCTCTAAAGCATCCATACTTTGCAAGCGCTTGGTTCCATGATATGAAATCCGGCATACATTTGGA
>CAZWOL010000141.1:0-2385 GCA_964635325.1 uncultured Pseudobdellovibrionaceae bacterium | reverse complement strand
GTTGCTGCTTATCTGACGACGCAAGGAGCCATCCAAACCCAACATGAAGATTTTTAAGTCAATGAAGATAACTTTAATTTTGAAAGGAAGATGGAAATGGTAGTACGCAAGTTTGTCTCAGGACTATTGCTATTGCTAATGCTAGGGCTTGCATCACCCCCGCTCATTGCGCATAAAGCAGAGAAAACCCAAGACTTGAGTAGCGAGACAGGTACAGGAGCGACAATAAACAAGTTTATTTCAGGGCTATTGCTAGCTCTAGGGCTTGTATCACCCCCGCTCAGCGCTCATGAGGGTGAGAAAAAGCAGGTCGGAATTCTTTTGATCGGCGAAACAGGTGTAGGAAAAACAACAGGTATTAATGGTCTTTACAATCTACTAAAATGCAAGAATTACTGGCAGCCTCACGATGTGCTAATCCCAACGCGCTATCGTAATGAGGTGATTCCCTGCAATGTGGGCCCATGCCGACATTCCGAGTTAGGTGGTGAGGCTGGGCAGAGTCAAACTTCGCTTTCGGCTGCCTATCATGTCGATGCCCATGACCATGCTTCAGAAACGGAATATGCTGTCACCTTGATTGATACTCCGGGTCTGGGCGATACACGGGGATGGAAACAAGATAAGATCAATATCGCTTCCATTGTTGAAGAAATGCAAAAGCATCCGATCCATGCGATTGCTATCGTGATCCCTAACTCAGCAAATCGTTTGACTGCAACTTTAGCGTACTGCATCAACGAGCTAAAAAAGGTTCTACCAAAGGACAGTCAGGATAATTTTATATTTCTCATCAGTCATACGGCAACGGTGAGCGATGATGTGCTCGCTGTTCTCAAAAGGGAGGGGCTGAATGCAACTCATCAGAACTCATTCCCGTTTGATCTCTCCATGATCTACGATCAGCACCCTGCTGTAGCCCATACCTTCTATGGCGAAAACGAGGAAGATCGAAATGATCGCATAGCAACGAGCCAAATCAACTGGAACAAGGGAATTCGTTCTGCGTTTCGTTTGGTGCAGTATGCCTCTAATTTAAAGCCGTACGAGTCACAGAAGGTTATTAACCTCGCAAAGACTCGTAAAAACCTAGATGCTAAGATGGATGCTCAGATCAAGTATCTTACTGAACTCCGCCAGAACAAGAAGGCGATCGAATCCTACCAAACACAAATCAAGGAAGCCCTCGAGGCCATTGAAACGAATAAAGATTTCACCTATCCAGTGGAGCACCGTAGAAAGAAAGTTATACAGCTTGGTCATTACGATGATGGGACGCCACGTAAGCATACCGTCTGTCATGAGTGTGGGAAGATCTGTCACCATGAGTGCCGTTTGCCAGTAGTTCGTGATAAAGTGACGGGTCATCCGGATCTGAACAACTGTCATGCAGCAGATCCGAATTCACCCAACCCGAATAGCCCCTTATGTCGCTACTGCGGTCATGCAATGGAAACCCATGTTCACCAAACTTTTGAAAATGAAGAGGAGGTTACTTATGAGATTAAGGTGATCGAATCGAAGAAGCTTGCCAAAGAGGAAGCTGAGCATTTACTCCTCACTCTCCAAGGGAGTTTCTTGGATGCAGAGGCACGTGCGAGCGAGATCAAGGACAAGCTGTTGCCAAAGGCTTATGAAGAGGTTGCAAAACTTTATCATCAGATCAAAGAAAAAGCATTGAGTGTCACCAACAATAAATTCCTAGCCTACCTTGATGACCTCGAAAAGCATGTCTCAGACACGGAGTTAGATCTCAACAAACGTAAAGAGAAGCTGGCAGATATTGAAGAAGCTCGCAAAGAGTACCGTAACATTGAATGTATTATGCGTCAGGCTGATGGTGAGCAAGGCTTTGATGGTTGCATCGAAAAGCAGTTTAAAGAAGAAAGAGCCAATAAAGAAGAGCTTTAGAAGTTAAAAATTCAACCATTTGGGAATACGCTATGAAAAAGATAAGTAGTTCAAGATTCAAGGCTTTTGGGTTAGCCCTTTGCCTCGTTTGGGGAACTCCAATGATGCTCCTTGCTAAAGAGAAACAGACAGTGCACAAACAACAAGAAACAACCAAATCTATAAAAGACAAGGTTGAGGAGGGATGTGTGCGTTTGATGGAAAAGTGCAGGAACACAGTGAAAGAAACCGTGGCCATACTCGGAATGAGCGCTTATTTAAGTGGGGCAGCCATCGGTATCGGTACAGTGAGTTGCAATCCATCGGAGGATCCTGCAGCAGAAAACACTGCTGTAGAAAATGAATCATCCAATTCCGACTCCAAAGCGCTACGTGATTTTCTTGCAGCTGTAGATGAAGAGGAGAAAGCGGGGCGACGGGGGTGTTTTGTCGATCTAGCGAAGGCAGAAAAACATCACCGTTATAAAGTTAAAG
>CAZWOL010000140.1:0-2407 GCA_964635325.1 uncultured Pseudobdellovibrionaceae bacterium | reverse complement strand
CCAAAAGAAATATGCGAGCTACCTCGCAAACACCCTCTCTCGAATGGACTGAGACAAAAACCAATCGTCTTTTCGTGCTTTCTGAATTTCTTATCAGTGCTTATATTCACTCGAAATTTCAGTCATCGTACCAAGAAAATCTCGGATAGCATCTTGATCTTCGAGAGATGGCATACGGATTTGCTTGGCAAAAGCCTCTCGACCATAACTAAGGAAATCTACCAAAGCAGCGTGACAGACCTCCATAGAACTCTTTCCTGTTTTGCACTGTATGGGGTTGAAAGACAGCTCTAACTCAGCGAGCTCACCCGGATTTCCACCCTCCTGATAGACGTGTACAGCAATATCAAACTCATGAAGCGCAGATTGAGATTCGTGTATTTCAGTTTTTTCTGATTTTACAAGGCCCCATAAAACTGAAAAGGAAAAGACCTCTCGGAGAAAGCGGCGACTCTCTTCGCTGCGCGCTTCAACACTTATCGTAATATAGTATCTAGCTCCCAAAGAACGGCTCTTATCTCCCTCTACCAGTACTCCAGCCTGGTAGTTCAGACTGAAAGTTTCGCAACGACGGTCTTTTTGGTTCAAACTTTTTTTGAAAAAACTCCTGCGTGCTTCAGATGCCCCCAACCCCCAACCTACGTCTGCAGCACCAGAAAGCTGTCCATCCTGGCACTCAAGAACTTCATTGAGTTCTTCTTGACCAACGAAGTGCAGACCTAAAACTTCTTTCTTCATAAAGTACATGTCTGGGGAAAATTTGATGAACATCCCAGCTGGTTCTAGAGTATCCGGCAAAGCCCCTAGCAACGGAGCAGCATAAGAGATAACAAGAAGCATTTGAATGACATGAAAAAACATAGAGCGATGCAAATATTTTTTGTTAGTGTACATTTGATTAATCCTTTTGTAGTGGCACTCATCGACTAAGGCTTTCGGGAATTTTCTTTGTCGATTTCATTCCACTCCCATTTCGCAAGCGCTGCTGCAGTCTTCGTGACATCAGCACCAAGCTTAAGGACTAGAAAGTCAACAAATAGCATGTATAAATCTTTATGGTCACGACGGTAGAAACAATCCGAGTTATAAAATGCGTCGATACCTTCTCCATTCACAGCATCCAACGGATAGTTTTTTCGCACAAACGACTTGCCAAGAGCGGTCTTGATATCGTCAGCACAACGAGATCTGGGTAACAGTTGCTTTAAGATCACATAGAAGGCCTCCGTGATCTCTTTAGCTACTGCTTGCTGAACCTCATCATTGACGAGAAAACGGCGCAAAACTACATCCTCAGTGGGAGCTGGTCTCCTTGGATCAAAGTTCGGCGCCTTTAATTTCATAAGTTGTTCGTGGTAGTAGCACAGCTGGCACTGCAGATCTTTTACGAGTTTACGGACAGGAGGAGACAGATGCTGCAAACGCTCAGCCGTTTGCAATGAGCTAAGATCGAGGTGACACTCACCTGTGTTTTCATCCCCTTTACGCCCATAAGGGTGGCGTTTTTCAGCATTAGCTAGATCGACAAAACATCCATGTGGCCCCGCTTGCTCCTCTTCATCTACAGCTGCAAGAAAATCACGTAGTGCTTTGGAGTCGGAATTGGATGATTCATTTTCTACGGCAGTGTTTTCTGCTGCAGGATCATCCGATGAATCGCAACCCAACACGCCAACCACCATTAGGAATACAAGACCTAAGATCCTGGCACAGTTTTCAATCCCTTTGGTGGCGGCACTCATCGACTAAGGCTTTCGGGCATTTGCTTTGTCGACTTCATTCCACTCCCATTTCGCAAGCGCTGCTGCAGTCTTCGTGACATCAGCACCAAGCTTAAGGACTAGAAAGTCAACAAATAGCATGTATAAATCTTTATGGTCACGACGGTAGAAACAATCCGAGTTATAAAATGCGTCGATACCTTCTCCATTCACAGCATCCAACGGATAGTTTTTTCGCACAAACGACTTGCCAAGAGCTGTCTTGATATTGTCAGCACAAGAAGATCTGGGTAACAGCTGCTTTAAGATCACATAGAAGGCCTCCGTGATCTCGTTAGCTACTGCTTGCTGAACCTCATCATTGACGAGAAAACGCCGCAAAACTACATCCTCAGTGGGAGCTGGATCCCTTGGATCAAAGTTCGGTGCCTTTAATTTCATAAGTTGTTCGTGGTAGTAGCACAGCTGGCACTGCAGATCTTTTACGAGTTTACGGACAGGAGGAGACAGATGCTGCAAACGCTCAGCCGTTTGCAATGAGCTAAGATCGAGGTGACACTCACCTGTGTTTTCATCCCCTTTACGCCCATAAGGGTGGCGTTTTTCAGCATTAGCTAGATCGACAAAACATCCATGTGGCCCCGCTTGCTCCTCTTCATCTACAGCTGCAAGAAAATCACGTAGTG
>CAZWOL010000139.1:0-2446 GCA_964635325.1 uncultured Pseudobdellovibrionaceae bacterium | reverse complement strand
CGAAAAGAATTTTGGAGCATGGTGAAAAAGAAGTTGTGGGACAGCAACTTCTGGAGTCCAAGCTACTGTGTCGTCTCCTGTGGAGGTGCACCACTCGAAATTCTTAAGGAATACGTGCAAAATCAGCGAACACCTCCTTCCAGTACCCAGATTGAACGTTCAAAACGTTTTACTGGAAAACACAGAGTCGACGGAAGGTGGGAGCCAACCAAGAAAGGCCGAACGCTGCAACCTCGCAGCTAAAGCTTGCGAGGTTGCAGCGTCAAATTTCTCAAATATCCAAAGTACCTTTCTCTTGCACAAACTTTTTCAGTTTCTCAGTAATACGCGCCTCAATTTGTCGTACACGCTCACGCGAGATATTGTATTTTTCACCAATCTCTTGCAAAGTCATTGGCGTTTCACTTGCCAGACGCAACTGGAAAATTTCCAAGTCACGGCCCTTCAATTGCTGCTTAAACTCTTCAAGGTGCTGGGAGAAAATCATCCGAACCTGCTGATCCGCAAGCAAGCTATCGATAGTTGGCTGATCGTCAGACAGAACCTCTCGCAAGCTCAAAGAAGCATCGGTTTGAAGCGGCGCATCCAACGAAAGATCGGAACCAAGTAAACGCTTTTGCATCTCCACCACATCTTTAACCGGAACATTGAGACGCTGCGCTATCTTTTTGGGATCAGCCGTATCATATTCCGACAACAAGCGGTCCGTCTCTTTCTGCAAATTGTAGAAAAGCTTGCGTTGTGCGGCGGTGGTTGCAATTTTGATCTGATTTTTATTATCCATTAAATATTTTAGGATATAGGCACGAATCCACCATGCTGCATAGCTGGAGAGCTTCACCCCTTTGTATGGGTTAAAACGTTTTACAGCTTGCATCAAGCCATAGTTGCCTTCTTGTATAAGATCGAGAAGATTGTTTTGGGCCTTTCGGAATTCATTCGCTATCTTCACTACAAGACGAAGATTAGCTGTAATCAGGCGATGGGCTGCCTTAATATCATTGTCTTCGTGATGGCGTTGAGCCAGCTCAAATTCTTCTTCTGGATCGAGGAGTGGATATTTCGCTATCTCCTGCAAATAAAGCTGGAGCGGCGATATGGCTGCGGGTTTTCCCCCCGTGGGAATCGGTAGTTTATTCACGGGCTTTTTTATCCGTTTATAATGGGTTAGCTGTCATTGACATCCTCCCGCCACTAAAAATATCGAAAAGCTACGCAATTCTCAATTTGCTAGTGGGGGATTCCTGGGGCACTTCAGCACCCAGCATTTGATGCCCCAAATGGAGAATGTTTATTGCAGCATTCACGTCACGATCATGAATCGCTCCGCAGTTGCTACAAACCCACTCTCTTATCCCTAGCCCTTTGACCCCCTTCGGGGCACTGTCTGGGATCACTCCGCAACAGCTACAGGTTCGGGTTGTGTTGCGTTCGTTCACAACACGCACAACACCATGCCGCCTTTTGGCTTTATACTCCAACATGGTGCGAAATGATGACCAACCTGCGTCGAGCACAGATTTGGCCATCTTGGTCTTGCATAATCTGGTGCCACCGACGTCTCCGACAATGATGACACCATTTTCTTGAATGAGCTTGTCGCTCAACTTGTGCAGATCATCTTTTCTCTTGTTCTTGATCTTCGCATGCACGCTTTGCAGCGAACGTTTTTTCTTCCCTCGTTGCAAAGAAGCAATTTTCTGTTGGTAGTGACGGTACCAACGGCCGGTCTGATGTTTGTTGCCCTTGGAGTCTGTGGCAAAGGTCTTTTGACCGAGATCCAGACCTATGGAGCCTGTTCCGGCTTTGCGTTTTTCTTCGACCTCACACTGCAGGTTGAGATACCAACGTCCTCGAGCATCTTCCGTCAAAGATCCACATTTGATTTTGCCCTCGATGTCGCGCGATTTCCAAAAACGTATACGCTTTTTATTATGCACCAAAAGATCATCGCGGATCTGAATGCCATCTTTGCCGAGCGGGATCCATCCTAAGGATTTTTTACTGCGCCATCGCAGCTTTCTTTTTTTGAACTGGAGGCGTCGTGTTACATACTCATAGGCAACAAGCTGCACCGTTTGACTGTGCAAGCCAAGGTCCTTGGCAGCACCTTTCACGAGAGGATTGAAGTCGTATTTAGTCAGCCACTTTCCGTGATTGCGGATCGCATCGAAGCTTGTCTCATTCGCATAGTTCCAGACAAAATTTACAGCTCTTACCATATCTTGGAGCTCTCTTTTTATAGAAGAGTCTTTAATGCGAAAAGAATATGTGAGGATAGTCGACATGCTAAGGACCACTGTTGCATCGATTCAGATATGCTGCTAAGGAATAGCAAAGGAGGATTTAGGTCAACAAAAAAGTCAAATCTTAGATCGCATTATCATTGTGTATACTCAGAATATGTGGCTAACCAGGAAAATCCTGAGGTGTGAGCTTCTGATCA
>CAZWOL010000138.1:0-2599 GCA_964635325.1 uncultured Pseudobdellovibrionaceae bacterium | reverse complement strand
TAAAGGAAGGTTTGCATGCATGGAAATATCTGCAGCTTGCAGCAAGACACTTTCAAAGCTTACTTTGATGAAGCTTGCTCACTTGCTTGCTGCAGCTTCTCGACCGATTTCAGGAGGCTTCTTCGGGAGATCGGCTCTTTCTTCTCGATTGCCTTGAGCAAGCGAAAAGCTTCAAAGAGATTCAGTTGGTAATTCTTCACACGATGAACTTTCGCATCAAAGTAACACGCATTCTCAATCAACTCATCAGAATCTATCTGGTAGAGGTCATGAATAGAATCTTCACTAAGATTATTGTACTTATTTTCAAAAAAGAAAATCCTCTCCGTCGGAATAACCAAACCATCTTCGACCGGAGAATCACCGTATCTTTTTGTCGTTAGCATTTTAAACTTTTCTGCCACAACACGCCGAGGATCCTGCTGCCCAACTATCTTCAGAGAAAGCATATCTGTAGCATGCGTTATTGCCAAAAAGACACGATTCAAGTTGGGATCAACATCTTGCAAGATCTTCTTCAATTCGTCAAAGAGAAATTGAGATTTAAACAAACTATGCTCACTCACTAAATGACTACTACTCATCACAATAATGAACGCATTTAGCTGCCCATTTTGCTCAGGAATCGCTTCAAAGTTTCTCTGGAGAATCGAGATATTGTCGCCATATTCCAAACATCGCGTATCAATCAAAGTCGTCTGAAAAACAGGATTCTTGACCTTATTTTGAGGCGAATAGGCAACAGCATAGAAAGTTGGTCGGGACATTCCAGGGATTTTTGCGGGTTCCATGTAATGCAGATCAAATGAATTTTCAGCAAAATCATACTGAAAATCACTCGTTATAGTTGGACCAAGTACCGGCATAAAGAGAGGGATAGTCGATATGTTTGTAAAAGATTCTGAGAGTTTCTCTGAAACGTAATCCTCAGGAACAACACTAAGGTCGTTGTCTGCAAAAACGTCATGAGCAAAGATAGGATTGCCTAGATCTAGTCTATCCATCAAAGCATTTCCAGTCTTCTGAAACGTAGCATACTCTACAAGATGTACAAGCAAGTTTAGAAGAGTGGATCGTCCTTCAACCTTAGAACCCAGAAGTATAGCTGTGCTATGAGAATGCCTATTCGCAATACGTTCTTCTAGATTAGCATAGGTTTGACTGTACCCCACACCCAAAGCTGCATAGCCATTTGCACCGAAAGCCGACGCACAAAGTATTAGAAATATCTTTAAATTGAATCGAAGCATTTTAAAATCTATGTCCTCAAGAAACTCTCAAACTGAAGTTTCACAATCAATGAAAGCCCATTTTTTGGCCAATTTGGTATCGCATAAGCGGCTCTCTTTTAGCAATAGCTCTCAGCAAGCGATGAGATTCAAAGAGATTCAATTGGTAGTTTTTCACCCTATGGGCTAAGGCGTGAGCAAATTCAGGTTCGATCCCATCCTCATTTGCGTCACACTTGTGAAGCTTTTGAATAGAACTATGGCTCAAACAATTGTATTTGTTTTCGAAAAAGAAAATTCTCTCACTTGGGATAAGCACACCCTCTTCAAAGGGCTGACCTTCTACCTTACGACTTGTGATCACTTTAAATTTTTCAGACACCATACGTCGCGCATCATTGGATCCGATCATATTCAAAAATTTATTATCGGAAGCCTTAGTCACAGCAAGGAAGACACGATCAAAGGTTGGGTCTAATTCCAGTAGAAGCTTTCGAATCTCCGAATAGTAGTTAAACCCTTTTTCCGCAATTTCTTCAGAAGCTAAGGTTGTTCCACTGATAACGAGTATGAATGCATTGAGATGCCCTGGACTCTTCGGTATCCTATCAAGAGCATCCTGAAGAAGTGGGCGATTGTCCTCATCATGAACTCCGGGTGCATCAATCAAATTACTTTTAAAGAGTGGATTTTTGACCTTGCTCTGCAATGAGTAGATCTCTGAATATCGCGTCGAAGCATCACCTGATTTTCTGAAAGAGGCTGCTTGCTCAAAATCGAAAGATCTTTCAGCAAAATACCCTGTAAAATCTTCAACAACAATAGGACCGAATACGGGCATAAAATTGAAGATAGTTGGAATGCCTTCGAAGCTCTGTGGAATCGACTCTTCCTTATAATGATGAGGCTCCACTACCGCATCACTATTTGCAAAGATCTTAAGTTTATGAATAGGACTCACGACATCATTAGGATCCACCAAAGTTTCATTTTCGCTTTGAGCGCTAGAATACTCTATGACGTGAGCAAATAGATTTATCAATGTCGACTTTCCCTCACGAACAGGACCCAAAACAACATTCGTTGTGCGAGGCACACGATTTTTCATAGCCTCACTGAGACGTCGATAAAGAACAGTTTCAGGGTCTTCAATCTTAGGTTCAGACTTTGAAGTAGCAGAAGCTGCATAACTAAGATTTGAAGATAAACACAAAACCATCAAAAAACTTTTGGCAGTACCAATTTTAAAAGAACTCAACACAAAAAACTCCTTTATTTATGAATTGTATTTTTAAATGTAAAACCACTCTGAACACTCAATTGCCGTATAGTTGATTGAAAATCAAGAAGTGTATTTAAATGAAACTCCC
>CAZWOL010000137.1:0-2656 GCA_964635325.1 uncultured Pseudobdellovibrionaceae bacterium | reverse complement strand
GGGGGGTCAGCTTTCCAAACATGGAGGGGTCAGTTCAGGTGGTAACGGGCAACGAGTGCTTTACCTTGCGCAGGGCTTTTCCCTAGCCAACCGCTAATCTTGTCCTTCTCCGACCAATCGATTTTTTTGACGTCAACGTCTTCGATGCCAAGACTGTGTTTTTCATCGAGCCAGTAATACCCTGACAACAAACTCTTCAAAATCTTGATCTGTGTCGGCGTTAGCGTGGCAAGGAGTTGGGCATAGCTATATTTGAGTCCTGTTTCATCATCCAACCCCTTGGACAGGTTTAAGAACAGGTCGACAAAATAAGTTCTGTTTTCTTCAAAGGGGCACCTTGAAACATTCATTAGCAAATTGAATGTGGAATCATCCTTTGGTTCCACGAGTACCCGTTCCCTCTCTCCCTTTTCCAAATTTGAAACCCTCATTTCAAGACTATCAACGAAAAGACGAAGCCTCTCGAGGGCAAGCCGTTGGGGAATTTGATAAGCAACCTGTAGAAGTGGCCCGATAGTTGGTACGCATCCAATAATCCCCTCTATAGCTGCGGAAAATACCTGTTGGGCTGTCGCTGATTTGCACGTTCAGTGCTACAGTGGGTGGGTACGAGCTGTCCAATATTTAAAAAACCGGTAGATTGATGAACCCACGCATTTCCACTTACTCAAAAGTTCGATCAGATTTAGAAAAGATGAACGATGATGCTCTTGCTAAAATTCTACCACAAAGCATTATTTTTAAACCGGGGATAAATAGCACTTCAGGATCGCTGGACATTAACGGTTCAAAAGTCTTCATAAAAAGGGTGCGGATCACTGATCTCGAACTCCTCCCTCACAATTATCAATCTACAAAAAATTTGTTTCAATTACCTTTGTATTACCAATACGGCGTTGGATCTGCTGGGTTCGGAGTTTGGCGAGAGCTGGATTCACATCTAAAGACCACGCAATGGGTACTTTCCGGACTTTCTGCCAATTTTCCGATTCTCTATCATTGGAGGATATTGCCTCGGACAAAACGTGGAGAAAGCGCTTCTTCTGAACTTGCTGAAATCGAAAAGCAGATTGCCTATTGGGGAAGATCTCAATCAATTCGAAATCGCTTGAAAGCATTGCACACCAGCACATCAGAGTTAGTTTTGTTCCTTGAGAATATTCCATGTTCTCTGAATGAATGGTTTATCGATCAATTCATTCAGGGATGGACGGAAAAATCTCTGAATAGAATTGAAGAGATTCAAAGCGAACTGCTTGAAGCTATCTCATTCATGAATAAACAAGGGATGATTCATTTTGATGCTCATAGTCGAAACATTCTTATAAATGACGACGCTGTTTTCCTGACTGATTTTGGACTGGCTAACAGCGTCCAGTTTAATTTATCCCCAGAAGAGATCGCTTTTTTTCGTCAGCATGCCCAGTTCGATCTAGGAGAAGTTATTGCAGGTCTATGCATTGATATATTTGCTGGATTTTTTGGCTGCAAGGGTTGGCCAGGAGATGAGAAAGCAAAGACATTTGCGAAGATTCCTTCTCTACCAATCGCAATGTCGACCATATTAAATAGAGGCCTTAATGTGGCAATCATCATGAACAAGTTTTTTTCTTCGCTTCAAGCAGACTCAAGCAAAAAGACTAAATTTCCGGCGAGCGAATTGGCAGAAATATTGTCTAGCTATCGATTGTTGTAGTCTGGTTTCTTTGAAATACCTTTTTCCGCTACTAGCTATGTGCGGATGCATAGGTTCATTGCAAAGCACAGCGAGTTTAAGAAGCTTTAAATTTTGGGTCCTAGCTTTGGCACGAAAGGAAATGCCTTAAGCTCATCAACGATCTTCATGTATTCTCCTTTGTTTACAATGTTCCACGCCTTTTTGTAATCCCCGTTAGGTAAGGATCGGTCTTTCTTGACCATCTCGTTCAGCTTGCTATCCCAACCAAGTTTTAAGTAGGTTGCTTTCAGTAAAGCAAATAAATAGACGTGATTGACCAGACTCTTTGATGACCCCGGGTGTTCACGACTGATTGCCGACGATTCAAATTGAAAGTAGTCCAGATAATTATGCAAAATCTCGTGCACAATCGTACCAATGAGTACATCATCTGTGATTGGATCCGCCGTAAACCTTCGCAACGCGTATCTCGCATTTACAATCAAAGGTGTGCTTATCGAAGGAAAAGAACATAGAGACAGCGAAACTCTGATAGTTCGATCTGGAAAAGGCTGACCTATTATCCTAATTGCTTCTCCAAGCAGTTGCATCCCTTCTCTTTCAAATAACTCGCGCCACTGAACTAACCTGCCTAGAAGTTCATCCTTCCACTCTTGACGCAAAGGATAATCGTATTTTACTGAGCAAACTTCATCGAAGAGCGTAGCGTATACGATTCTCACAACAGGGCTATCATTCACTGGAGCATTCGAAGGTTCGACGTTCTTATTCGTCGTAAGGGAGCTCGTACAAGCTACAAAAATCGGAAAGAAAAATCCCATGATAAATAGATTTTTAATCATAGCAATACAGTCCTATTTAATTTTTGAGTGTGCATTCAAACATCATATTTTTTGTACGTAACTTACATGCGACCTGAAAATAGTGAAGATAGCCTAAATTCATAGACACGCAGAACCGATAAAATAAAAACAGTCC
>CAZWOL010000136.1:0-2829 GCA_964635325.1 uncultured Pseudobdellovibrionaceae bacterium | reverse complement strand
ATTGCGCTTGCAGAGCATATTTTGCAAATGCCATTCGATAGTCTTGTTGCGCTGCTGCAAAACCATGAAGATATAGACAACCTAAGCGCTAGTGTCATTGAGGCACGTCATCATACCTTCGAAGACAGAGACGATGAAAAAAGAGTCGACACCCATACTCAAACAGAATCCGAACTTGAAAAACATGTGGAGATCGACATCGAAGCGATGGCCGAAGCTTCAGCGCATTCAGTAGAAGCTGAGATCGAGCAACACTCACCGAGCATCAACGCATTCAACCCGAAGCAACTTGCACCGAGTTTGGCAATTTCCGGAGGCGTCATTATTGGAGCTTTGGGGATTGCAGAACTCGCAAACCTTGCCCATGAATCCAAGAGATCAGCACAGCAAGATCTTTTGAAGAAACTTCTTATTCGACACAGGCAACTCGTTTCAGACATCTATCTGATGGAGGAAAAACGCTATGAGTGGACCTCTTCAAAAGGTGATGGCAAGCTCAAGCAGAGCACCAAAATACCTGTAGATACAGACTACCAAAACTTCCTTAGACGCAATAACTATGACCCAACAAGCGACAGCTTGCAGACAGTACTCGACGTCCAACATGCTAAGATAGAAGCTTTACAGTGCATCTTCGATGGACTCCCAATTCCGTCAAGCAGCGATCTCAAACTCTCATCTTCCGGAGATATTGCAAAGTATGAGCAATTTTTGCAAAGCGAGGCATTAAAAGTTGGACAGAGCATACAGATTTTGCCTAGCAAAGAAACTCCTCAAATACCAACTCAAAAAACCACACCCCCTGTAGCACATTCGACCAAAGCTGAAGTAGAGTCTATAGAAGAACATGAGTCCCACATTCTCAAGATCGCAGGCCTACTCGCAAGCATCAGCTTAGTTACTGCAAAAGGAGCTGCGGAGCAAATCGATCTATCTGCAGGAACAGCGCAGCTGAGCCCCGAAGCTCTGTGGATGCAAAAAAATGCTACCTTTGAGGTCAACCTCGAAATCTTAGGCGCTAGAGATCCAATACAATGAAGCCAAACTAAGATCCGTCGGCTTTGGTGGAGCACTCATCTCTGGGGCTGCAACAATTGCCCAAGCTGTGATGTCCAACACTCAAACTCAGGGCTTGGGACTTATCGAAGATAAGTACTCTATCTAGCTAAAAACAATGGACAAAATAGAAGCTCAACTGGAGCT
The DNA here is from genome assembly GCA_964635325.1 of uncultured Pseudobdellovibrionaceae bacterium. GTDB lineage: Bacteria > Bdellovibrionota_B > Oligoflexia > Oligoflexales > Bog-1112 > BOG-1112. The sequence goes on along the minus strand of CAZWOL010000136.1, from coordinate 1,626 downwards.
GCTAAACAAGAGCAACGACTGAGCGCATAGAGAGCTATCGAGCATTTTCGTCTATTTCCACAGTACTGTATAATTAGATTCAAGGTTTGTTGAGTTTTGCCGAACCCAAGATGAGACTTTATATTCAAGTCATAGGTCATTAGGAATTTGCACATTTCAATTTGGTCTTAAGGAGACAACAGATGAAACTGAATTCGAAAATCGCACTCTCGATGCTCATTCTTCTGGGCCTAGGGTGTGCAAAGAAGAAATCGAATAGCAACAATGATGCTCCAAAAACTTCGACAGAAAGTAGCGCTGCATCTGCCCCCCTACCAAATCCAGAACCTAAGACGATGCCTGAGGTTGTCGAAAACGCTAAAGCAGCTGCAGCTGAAGTAAGTGAAGCAGCAGAAGCTGTCATAGAAGAAGTTAAGAAGGCCCCCGAAGCACCGGGAAAAAACTCCACTAAAGACGATGACATAACGAAACTTACAGAACTTAAAAATGCTACAGATGCTGTCAAAAATGAAGATCCTAAAAAACTGGATGAAACAATCAGCAACCCAAAATTGGATGCACTAAGCTGGGATCTACTCATGAACCAGTCCTTCAACAATCTCGGACAAGAGATAAAAAAAGCATTTGATGATGCTGGTCAAGAAATCAAAAATACATTTGAAAACGATGTAAATCGTACCCTTCAAACAGCAGACAAAGAAGCACATGATGCCCTAGACCAAAGCGTCGGTGACTTGCCAGTACCAGGCGTAGGAAATGTTCCAGTTTCAATTGGCATGCTAGCTGGCGGATCCATTATCGTTGTATCTGCAGCTGTTGGGCTTGGAAGCTATTTTAAAGATAGAAGCCCACTGACGAAAGAACAAAAAAAGCTAATCAAAGATTTCCGATACGCCGAGTCAACGCTTGCTGATCTAAAAAATATTCCTGATAGTTGGCTTGAAACACAACAAAATGGAACCCGCAAATTCAAATATAGCGTGGCTAATGACAATAGTAAGTTTACTAAATTTAAGAAGAAGAACAAAATTGGAACTCAATATGCAGCTCCTCACGAAAAACCCATCTTGACTGTTGAAGAACTTAACGAAAGACTAAGATCAATTTCATCAAAAACAATGGATGAACTTAAAATATATAAGACGGATTATGCTGAATTTTTAGATCAAAAAGGCGAACGCTTCCTAACTCAGGAAGAATTTGTGACGAAATATGTAAAGGACGCATGGTTTAAAAAAATTGCTGATACTAAATATAATAAAACAATAAATTCGAAAGGAACAGTTTTTATAGATCCAAAATCGGGATTACGGATCACAGAAAATCAACTTAGAAAAGAGATCGATCGTTATAAACCGACCAATAATAATGAATCAGATTTTATAGAACAGCAAAAATCAAATGCAAAAGAAAAGTATTCGTTTTTAAAAACAAAAGGAATACGTCCTAATGAAAAATTTGCAGATGTCCAGGTTCGTTTGAAAACCACCCCAAAACCACGCTCAACCCTCAATAAACTCGGGATCGGTGGTGGCCTAGCTGGTATGCTTGCTGGTGGTGGCTTGATGGCCTACACACAATTGGGTGGCAACATGTTTGGCCTCGCAGAGTCCGAAGCTAGAACGA
>CAZWOL010000135.1:0-2882 GCA_964635325.1 uncultured Pseudobdellovibrionaceae bacterium | reverse complement strand
CAAGTTCCCACAGGGCTATCTAACAAGGCTTTGCAGCGTTGCGTAACTTCAGTAACCTTCTTAATGCAATGCACGGCTTAACTTTAAAAGCTTACGAAGCTAAATCACTGCTCACAAAGCCAAGACCGCTTTACCCTCAGCGACCCTTTCAGCCACCTTGAGAATCAGCTCAATTTTGCTGGCATCTAGTTTTTCCACGATCTCCAGCAAACGCTCCTGTGGTGTCAACTTCCCCTTATAGTTGCGCACGCGGTCATAAAAACTTTTGTAACCGGAAACGCCATAGATCTCTAATAGCCGCTCAAGACGATCGCCTTTCGGTATATCAAGGCGACCTGTTTCGAGTTGAGCGAGCAAGGTGTGGCTTCTGCCCCAACGACGGGCCGCCTCGCGCATCCCGAGACCGGCGGCAAGGCGAAGTTCCTTTAGGACACGGGCCTCATCCGTCATGATGACTTTCTTGGCCCGAAAGTGGTTGCTTATCTCTAATTCCATAGTAATCTAACCACTTGCTCTGACCGTTTAGCAGGCTGATTCTTCGCATGAGTTTTTGGACAACCACTTCTTCTCACTGCAAGCGGCTTAAAATCGTTCGGAATTTCGAGGGGAAAAGCGATAGGTTCCACGGTAGCGTCCTCACTAAGCAGCTAAAATTGCTGGAAGATTTTGACGCCATGCCGGAGGGAATCTGAGAATAAGGGCGGGGGTAAGCTCGGCTTTTCTCCACCATTTTCACCTAAAGTTCAGTCAGCGCCCATTAGATTTGATCCGTGACGTGCTATGCGAAACATCTTGTGTGCTGCCCACGTCGAAATCCGATACGCGACAGTTTTTTGGTCGAAAAGCGATCAATCTGTGCTCCAAAAACAGGCAAAGCGAAACGGCAAATCCCAGAGCAAAAATATGGAGAGGTCGAATCCCCATCCAGTTAGTCGAGATCGTAGATGTGGAAGAGTTTGTCCTTTGATCAAGGAATTTAAAGAGAATAGGATTCCAATTTTTTAAGTCGATCTTTGAAAAAAGCACTACTCCAAACACGAAGACTCAGGCGAGCCCTATCACCTAAGAATCTTTCAACATCAGCCTTCGCATCATCCCATGAAATAGATGAAATTTTTTCGTTAAGGCTGGTGGCTAACCAATTTTTTGTCACGTCAAATCCTTTTCCTTGCCAGGGGCCGACTTGGTTCAATGCGGAAGAAAGAAATTTGTAATTGGGAATGACTTGACGCGCTACATACCAAGAAAAATCATACCAATCTCGACCTTTAACGTACTCTCTACACAACAACGCATGGCATTTACTTGCAAATAAGCTCTCCAGATCTTGGGTTACAAGATCATAGTTAAGCGGAAAATCGAGATATTTGGTTTCATAACTTGAGCCAGCTGGAGGTCGTACATCAACCTCCAACTTAATCTGCATCTTGCGCGTACTCTTGCCGCCTATCTCCATAAACTCAAGCTCGAAACCTATGGATTCATCTTTGATAAATGCTCGTTTAATACTTTCACTTGCGCTAGAACGGTCCTTTATTGACAAGGTGAATCCATATAGAGCGAAATCCTCTTCCATTTTTTTTAAATATTTTTTCCAAACGAAGGCGCGGTCTTCCTCAAAGAGTAAAAAATTGAGATCCTCTGAAAAACGATCGAGTCCATAAAGAATACGAAGACAAGTCCCACCCTGAAAAGCAGCTTTAGCAAAGAAACCAGAACGAGAAAGTGATGCGAGAGCTATCTCCTGCATGATTTCTTTTAGGGCAAGTTCTTCTTGTTGAGCGTTCTGCACTCCCAGTCGTAGAAGCCTCTCTTTAACAATAGCGATGCTCATATTCTTTCCTTATTTATGGCCTCAACAAAGCGATCGAGGCGCCGTGATTGATAGCGATCAGCGATCGGCGCGAGTCGATCATAGGTGAGTTGCTCCAAGCTATCTTCGTTGAGCCGAAGGCTTTTCAGAAGCGGTTTGAATCCGAGCCAATCCTTCTTGAACACGTAAATATAATCCATCAAAGCTCGCCATGGTTCAGCGATAAAAAAAGGACCGAAGATAACTTCCACTCGTCGGACATCGGCTAGCATTTGGCGAGAGGGAACTGTGAAGTAGGAAAAATGTCCGAGCTCATTTGCAAACTCTCTCTGTCTTTGTGCAGTACAGCTTACGACAACAGGGACACCTTCTGGTATCCAGCCATGCCACGATAAAGAACTTTCAAGACTGATGTAGGACACTCCGTAAATGTGATTTGCGAATACAAACAAGTCCAGTGGCTTTCGCCGATGCTTTGCGCCCAGGCAGTAAAGACCGCGTTTGAGCAGAATCAAGTCATTGTTTGCTAGCCCTCTTTTGACCAAGGAAAATCGCCTGTTGTTGGTCCCTGAAATGAGAGCATCCAGCTCATTGGAAGTAAAATAATCCTTTGAAATCTTCAGCTTAATTTGCTCGACAAGATTCATTTTTGGTCCATTATGTAAGAAACTGTCATAAAGTGACAGTTTCTTACAATTATAGATCAGAAGGTTTTGCTTGGTCAATAGAAGGGGAAGCGAGTGATCCACCTTGTGGTAGATGCAAATGGAATTTATCAAAATGTGCCGGAAAACTATGACCTTTAGGTCGCAAATGAAAGGCATCAGAACTCGCAATACGAGGAGAGCCGCGGGAACTTGTTCCGCTGCTCTCCTCGTAATGGGAACGATTGCCAGAGTAATTGGAAGGTCTTGTCGCTTTGGGAATCGTCATTAGCGAGATAGATTCACCGCTACGAGAAACTTTGACAATTCTCAGTGGTTCCCGCTGGCAACACGATCCTAGAATACTTGGTACTGAAGTTACGCAACGCTGCAAAGCCTTGTTAGATAGCCCTGTGGGAACTTGT
>CAZWOL010000134.1:0-2899 GCA_964635325.1 uncultured Pseudobdellovibrionaceae bacterium | reverse complement strand
ACCAAGAAAGGCCGGACACTTTAACTCGCAGCTAAAGCATGCGAGGTTGCAGCGTTAAATTGCTCAAATCTCTGCGGGATAAGATCCGTGCACAAGCTTATGATCTCGACAAAATCATCATCACTCAGGATGGAGAACTTAACGCTAGGAAGTTGTCAGAACTAGACTAGCATGCCTTGAGTTTAGCGCGGCATAAATCGACAGGCATCTTGGCTTTCATCACATTTTCTCATCCCAGGATAACGCAGAGCTTTCCAAGCCTTGCCCCATGGAATATATCGGTTGGATTTGAGTTGTACAGGACCAATATTCCTATTGTTTTGGTCCTGTACAACGTAATTGCAACCAGAAGTAGCTCCAAAATAAAATGCATACTGCCATTTTGCACTCACATGATCCTCTGTAGAGCATGACTTGCCTCCAACATCCGCACCCATCAGCTGCCAGGGAGCTCCTTCTAAGACAGGTTGAATTTGCCAGACACCATTTTTACAAGAACTATCGAGTTGCAAATCAAGACAAATTGGCATCTGTGCAAATACTAGTGAGGAATGACATAGAGCAAGTATACAAAGACTTAGACTAGTGACGATCGACTGGAGCGTTCTCATCTTATTAGATCCTAAATGCTTGGTTGCCTGCACCTAGGATAAGGTTTTGAAAGATGTTCCCGCAAGTCTTTTCAAACCTAAAGTTCCAACTTAGGTACTACAAGACTATCCGCAGAATCTGGGATAACGGACTGCATACTTACAAGATCACTCAGATGATCTCGGTGGTGAATAACGACGGAGCCAGCCTCAAAGGTAGCTGCATTGGGTAAGTGGCCCTCTTGAACATAAGTAGGGACAGAGACAACAAGGATATTTTCATCAAGAACCAACTCTGCAAGTATATCTTCGGGATTGGCACCAAAAGATTCTAGATTCACTTCGTAATCCCCATCCTCGCTTGAAGTTGTGGCATTGGCTCGTTGAAATTTGATCGACAGCACACCTGGAACATCGCTACTGATACGGATGTTATCCTGACTCATTCCGCTAAGCGGAATGAGTGCAGCAAAAACTTCTTCATCAAAGGCAAAAGCAGCACCTTCAGGAGTAGCCCCTTCGTTACTGTCGAAATGCTGCTGAAGAATTCGATCCGCTTCGCTGATATTTAGTTCATCATCTTCATATGCATCATTGGCACAGTATTCATAGACCTCTGTTGTCGCATCTTGTAGCGGTGGAATAATGTTAGTATCGATAGCAGGAAGTTGGGCCAAAGCTGAACTTGCAACACAAAATAGACCAATAATGCTTCGCATCTTGCAAACCCCTTGGGTAAAATTTACTAAATATCCACTTTTGCATCAAAAGAACGTCACATTAACCTTCCCTTGCGCTCTCCAAATGCTTATAGAAGCTATAATATAAGAGTGAGCTAAAGATATTTGATTGGGGGAGGGCGCAGCTTTGACAAGAGAGAAGACTCCGAAGGAATCCTTCGTTGAAATGACTGAAATTGTGTTTCCACAGCATACAAATGCTTTGGGCTCAGTATTTGGTGGTGTGATTATGTCGTGGGTCGACGTTGCTGCTGCAATTGCGGCCCAACGTCATGCTGGAAAAATCGTAGTAACAGCATCGATCGATGCCTTGCATTTTCTTGCACCCATCCGCTTGGGATGGATTGTGAATATCAAAGCAGCTGTGAACTCGGTCTCACGATCCAGCTGTGAAGTGGGAGTCAAAATTACATCCGAAAATCCTCTAACTGGAGAAACGCATCACACTGCCAGCGCTTACGTAACGATGGTCGCATTAGACTCACATGGTCGCGCAACCAATATGCCGGCCCTTGTCCCGGAGACAGCAGAGGAAAAACGTCGCTTCGAAGCAGCACTCACACGACGTAAGACCCGCTTGCAATTGAAAGCACAGTTGGAAAGTAGAGAAGCTTAAGACTTGCTCCACGAGCATTCTAGAGAATCAATGGATTGTCAGAAGCCGTTGGTAGAGCTCCTTGCGATCTATAGATTCATGTGCAAGAAACTCAACCAGGTCTTTGTGCGTAAGGCCGCGTTCATGCAAAAACCTAGCTTTTCCGAGTAAGGCATCCCAATCACAGTCCGCATCACTCTCTGTTTCGACAGGTATGTGAATCATCAACGCTAGTTCACCTTTCAGATGCGTGTGCCCAACAGCCCAGTCGAGCGCCTCTGTGATGCTGAACATGCGCAATTCTTCGTGAAGCTTGGTAAGTTCGCGTCCTATACAAATCTCCGCATTCGGTACAAGCTCTGCAATGACTCGAAGCGCAGCTTCCACACGTGGAGGGGTTTCTAAAGCTACAATCGAAGCCCGTATTCGCTTCCAACTCTGAATCTCAGCCATAAGTTGGTTTTTCTTACGCGGCAAAAAGCCAACAAAGAGCACACGATCACTCGGTAGGCCAGATACGCTGATCAGCGTAGATAAAGTCGAGGGTCCGGGCACAGCAATCACTGGAATGTTTGCTTCATGTGCAAGACGGATCAAACGGAAGCCTGGGTCTGCAATCGCTGGGGTCCCCGCATCTGAAACCAGAGCCAAGCTCTGAGCTTTTTCTTGAATACGATCGATCAGAGCGGGAGCGCGATGGTCCTCGACAGCATCATAGTAAGAAACCAGTTCTTTTTTAGGAATTGCCAGCAGCTGTAGGAGCTGGCCTGTACGACGCGTGTCTTCACACGCAATAAAATCAACCTCTTCTAGGACTCGACGGGCACGAGGAGAAAGATCCTCGAGGTTCCCTAGCGGCGTAGCGATGACAAAAATCTGGGCAGACATACAAGCTCCATTGCACAAGAATCGAACTACGCGTGAACTACCGACCTATTCACGCTAAAGCGTTCATAGGCTACCGCTAAAGCAGT
>CAZWOL010000133.1:0-3024 GCA_964635325.1 uncultured Pseudobdellovibrionaceae bacterium | reverse complement strand
AAGTTTATGACATTCTCAACAAAACAACGGGTGCCGGCGTTGGCATTGACCTGGGCTTTCTATGGGAAATTCCAGGTGACATTGTGAATACATCATTTGGACTAGCCATCTTTGACCTTGGCAACACAACATACCGCAATGGCGTAGGTCAACCTAGGCCTGACAAACAGCAAATCAACATTGGAAGCTCTCTAAAACATTTTAGGGATGCTCACACTTTCACGGGTTCTTTTGACATCTACGATCTCCTAAAATCTCAAAAAGAGAGTTCAAACTTTCAACGTCTTCATTTTGGGTTAAAGTGGGACTATCAAAAAATGGGAGGCATTCTATTAGGAATAAACCAAGGATATCCGAGCGCGGGATGGTATCTTGCATATAGATTTATAAGTGTCGAATTTTCTCATTTTGCTGTCGAATATGGTCGACGTCCTGGTGATATTCCGAGTCTACGTGAATCTTTACAATTGAAGATTGGATACTATTGGTGAAGATAAAAACAAAAAAATTCATAATTTTTGTACTCAGTACATTGATAGCAATTAGCTGTAAAACCAATGTGTATGCGCCTGCTGATTCAGCAACACACACACAAACCCTCGAAGAGAGAATCAATACTCTTGCACATGAAGGTCGCTACGATGAAGCTATGGAGCTAGCAAAAAAACTCCCTCCAGATCGCCTTCGCTATGTTCTACTTCAATTTTTGCGACTTATTGTTCTTTTTCGTTTAAGAAAAATAGGAATCACAGAAAAAGAGCTCGAAGCTGTGGTGAACAGCAAAGACCCATTGGAAAACATCAAAATGATGACACGCATTGGTTCTGTTATAAAAGACAAGGAAGTTCGCTTTCTAAAAAAACAAAGAGATAAACTGCAAGGCAAAACTCCTGAAGATGAAAAGATGATAAAAGTAGTAGATGTTCTTCTACTTGCATCTACCATGTCCAAAACCGTCGATAAAAATAACGACTTTGAGCGGAAAATTGCCACAAAGAATCTTCAGGAAGAGGATATCAAGATGTTTAAAACAAGTGCTGAAAGCCTAGCTAAAATGACACCTTCCTCTAACAATCATGCAAAAGAATTTGTGGAAAAATTGAATCAAACTCCTGATAAAGAGCAACGCAAAGCGTTGATAGACCTCCTTGAAAAACATGCAAAAAAAGACAAGCAAACTCCCGCGCCATAGCTTTCCCCCGAGTTCCACGACTACGCTCAAGTCAGGCTCCGCCGAGGGGTCACCTGCATAGCTAATTTGTAAGATGAGATTAGCTATGCAGGGATCAATAATTATCCGTTTGAAAATTTTTTCAATCAGAGTAAAAAGCTTTATTAGTCAGTGATTGATGATACATTATGTCTACTGATATGTTTAAAACTACTGACTTGAGATTGTATGCTTATAGAATATATAATTTTTGATTGCGATGGTGTACTTATCGACAGTGAGATCATTGCAAATCGAATCGAGATGGAGGTCAAAAATGAACTGGGCTTTCCTATAACACTTGAAGAACAACTACAAAAATTCGTAGGACTTGGCTTGAGCCACCACCTAGTTCAAGATGAAATAAGGCGCCTACCATCCCACTATAGCCAACTGGTTGAAGATAGACTGCAGCTTGCTTTTGCAAATGAGTTGCGAGCAATCGATGGTGTATGTGAAACCTTAGCAAAATTACAGCTCCCCAAATGTGTAGCTTCAAGCAGTGAGCCAGAATCACTCGCCTTCAAATTGAAACATACAAATCTTGACCACCATTTCGGTGATGCCATTTTTAGCGCTCGTTCAGTACGATATCCCAAACCAGCTCCTGATCTTTTTCTTTTTGCTTTAGATCAGATGCTTTGGAAGCCTCAAACAACACTAGTGATAGAAGATAGCGTACCAGGTGTACAAGCTGCCAAAGCTGCAGGACTCCGAGTTTGGGGGTTTTTAGGCGGAGCTCATATTCGCACTGGCCACGCAGACCGATTGACTGCAGCTGGTGCAGAACGTATTATCAGCAAATTCGACGACATCCCGATTTGGATCCGAAAAAACTAGAAAGAAAAAGCGCTGAGTTTCTTCTTCTGGGATTCATTCGCAAATTCACCCAAATATAGATAGCAAAGTAAAATAGCTCCATGGATAGAATACTACGCAAACTTTTTTTCGGTGCTTTGACTATAAAAATCATAACGGGTTTTCTAAAACTCTTCCTACCCTATGATCAACCTCATCGGTGGCGCCAGATTGACACACTCTCAATATCAATGCGCTATTGGATGCGATGGACTATTGAAACCGACCTTAGGGCAGCCCTTCTACCTGCAGCTCTTCGCAGTGGGGATACTTACGGAATCATGGGCATGGAGTTTCCCATTCTCAATATTTTGTGTGCTCCATTCTTTTTCTTTGGCACACAGACAGGCAGCTTTCTAGCAAATTTATTCCTGATGGTTCTAAACCTTGGACTAACCTTTTGGTGCTCACGCATTTGGAAGGGGGTTTATGTACATAAAGTTGCGATGTCATATGTGTGTTTGAGTTTAGCTTTAGTCACTTTATCTGCACAATATATTTTTAGGTTTATGCCTGATTACACTTCGTTCATGCTTGTTTTCATTGCGATCAGCTTAGCATGGAATCGCAATTCCTATGGCTTCGCCTTTATTCTAGCGTCTATAGGATTGCTCATGAAACCAACAAGCATCATATGCTTTGCCTTCTGCTTTCTTCATCCAAAATGGAAGTCGATGCTGAAGAAAAATATCTTATGGATTAGTTCAGCAGTATTCATTACTTTGATGTATTACACTTTGGGGATGAAATATATTGCATCCTATCAAGATGGTCCAAGTCTCTTTGCAACACAGTTTAGAAATCCCATTCAGGAATTTATCTCTTTCTTCTCAGAGCCCAAGCAACTATTTACTCTTCTCTTTCGCAAGCTGCTTTTTGCTCCTGGAATTTTTTGTTCTTTGTTCGCTTATCCATTTTTGTCAAAGCAATCTCGCACATTGCTTATCACCATACTA
>CAZWOL010000132.1:0-3067 GCA_964635325.1 uncultured Pseudobdellovibrionaceae bacterium | reverse complement strand
AAGCAGCCAAACGTTTGAAGTTGCTAAGTTCAAAATTTGAATCAAGATGTGGACCGCTCAAAGTAACATACTCAAACTTACTCATAAGTTGAAATAAGCGGGGAGTGAGCAGCTCTCTCCCCTTGGCAGGAGCAAACTCTCTTCTCGCTGGTGTCGCGTGAGAATCTCCTCCAACATTCTGAGTTCAGAATCTCCCCTATCACCGTCAGGTACAGCACACCGATAGCTCCAAGCTGCTTTGACAGCAGAGAGCCGACGGGGGTCTACCCAGGGCTTTAGAGGTACCTTTGGATCTCGTCGTAGATGCTCTCGAATGTCCTGACAATTGCGACTCCAATAAGACCAGATGTGCCGACTTCGCATCTTCTTTTCAAATGCGGTGACGTCCCCGTCACAGATACTTACAGTCCTAAGTCGGGCATCGGAGCTCTTGGGTCGTTCAGACAAACGGAGTCCACGACGAGCAAGTACAAAAGCAGCTTTCTCGTGAGAGGATAAGCGCTTGTAGCTGTGATATTTGTAGTGGCCGATCACGGAGGAATAAGCCGGGTTTTGTGGACAGAGTTCGACTCCTAACTTTTTCGCTCGTGATTGCAGTAGATCTTGAAACTTTGAGTAGGCAAAACTCGACAGCATGCGAGCATAGGCAGGGCCACCGTGTTCTCGCAGAGCTGATTTTTTCACACGAAAATCCAGGGTCTCATGGCAAATAGATTTTCCAGTCTGCACAGCATGATCGCAGATCGATGCGATGTGATCTCCGAGTATAGCCTCGCTCTGCTGACTTGTTTTATTTCGCAAGTCAAAGCAGTAGCTGCGATTGCTGACGAGGTTGCCCGTCGCATCGATCTCCACCATCGCAATATGATCCGCATTCAGATCCAGGCCTATAGCCCCCTTCCACCTTGATGTCGTACGTGTAGGTACAGCTTCTTCAAAGATAGCCTGAAGATAAAAACCCTTGTCACGCTCTAAGATGCGATAGCTGATGGGCTTGCCAATACGTACATCTTTTTTCTTTCTGATATTGTATTCGAATTCTTCAAATTCATGAGCAGCAAGGAAAAGATCTTCACCGTATGGAAAATGAACATTAGAAATGACAATATGCTTGCCAAACTTCTCCTGCAGAGCCTCAGGAACATTCAAACGCAGAGTTTTCGTCAGAGAATCAAATCGAGCATTACGATTACGTCCCCGCTCCTCATGCGAGCCGATCCAAAAAGAATGATTGGATCGTGCCATTCTCCAATCTGTGAGCCAATCTCCGTGGGATTTGTATTCATTCTCTCGAAGATGAAATTGCTTGCGAAAGAGAGTCTTGGATCCAAAGCAAAGTGAAGGTTGCAAAAACTCGTTCTGGAGCTGCTGCAGACGAACTTTGAGTATACTCAAGCGCCTCTTCTTTTGGTGAACTTGAAAGGCCTTCTTTTTTAGCTCAGACTGCAGCACAGGAGTGTGCAGCTGACGAATCTTCGCAGGGGTCTTGGGCTTCTTGCTGCTAGGTGTAGCTTTCCACAGTTTGACTTTTTCTTTATAAGTCGCGATCGATATCAAATGACTTGTGAGCGTTTTGCTATCTTTGATAAGTTTAGCAATGGTCTTCTCAGTCCCTGCAATGGCCCCTTTGCGGTCCTGGATTTGCGTAGCAAGAACCGCAAGTCTTGCCTTGTGAGCTCCTGCAAGTTCGTATTTGATACTGTTAAAATGTGTAGAGGATATTTTATACTTTGCAAGATAGGAGCGTTTGAGATCTTTAAGAGGCAGTTTCTTGATGAAGTGATCGACCCATAATTTGCGAGACACCTTGCAAAATAATTCGTTCATAGCCCGCAGAGCAGGATCTAGGTCTTCCTCGCGAATTTTCATCTCGATCGTCAGCACGTCTATGCAGCCTTTCGATTGGCATGGGATCGCTTGCCATAGAGTTTTGCTGTAAAAACGGAAATGATAGCGATCAAATCTGCACTCAGTTGCTCTTCAAAAGTTTTGTCTTGTGTTTCTGAGATCAGCAGCACTTCGGTCCCAAAATACTCACAAAGTGAGAAGATCAGCTCGCTGCCAAAGCGAAGCAAGCGATCACTGTGCGTAAGAATGAGCTTTGCGACTTGCCCTGCGCAGATTTTGCGAAGGAGTTCTTTCAACCCCTTCTTCTTGTAGTTCATCCCAGACCCGAGATCGGATAAAATTCTGACATTCTCAAAATGATTTTTCTCGCAAAATTCTTGTAATTTTTCTTTCTGACGTTCGAGGTCATTTTTTTGATCATGTGAAGAAACTCTGGCATAAGCCATCGTTTCTTTAGGGCTCACAGCTCTGACATTAAAGAACGTTTTAGCAATATGATCTGTATCATAACGACGATGCCCACCAGCTGTACGTGAGGAAGGGCAAAAAGCTCCTCGAGCCTCCCATCGTCTTAGCGTGGAAGTCGCTACACCAATAAGAGCAGCAGCTTCAGAAATAGATACCAACATACACGTACCTCACTTGCCTAACATCGCAAGTGTGTACATTTATATGTTGCATTTTGACAAGCTGAAATATGTGGCGACATTGATGCAGCGACTGCGTCGCTCATTTTTGGAGTGGGCTTTCGCCCACTCCAGCACCGTTGCGAATACAAAAGGAGAAATATCCCCGTCAATTTTTATCAATTACCTTGCAGAAGAGTAAATTTTGAGCAAGTTTACAAGTTGTAGCTGATACCCAATGTTGGTCTGTTTCTTTTTCAATTTTGAGGTCTTATGAAAATACGAAGCCTTACATTCGGACTCATTTTCACTCTACTTCCCATTCAAGCTCAAGCAACACAAGAAAATATCAATAAAGGCAGATTAGATCTGATCTTTCTTGCAAGCATGCTGGAAACAGCTTTGGTGATCACAGGTAGCGTAACCACAGATGAAGATGATCCAGAAGCACTTGCATTGGCAGGAAGCTCACTAAGAGAAAGCTTGCGAAGCGTTTCAGCTCTTGCTGCAGGAGAGCAACTTTCTAGAGCTATTATATTAACGCGAATTCGATGAACTAAGGTGCTAGCGCAAGTCTAGCCGAGTCGTTCAAT
>CAZWOL010000131.1:0-3250 GCA_964635325.1 uncultured Pseudobdellovibrionaceae bacterium | reverse complement strand
TAACATGCTTGGTAGCGGGGGCAGGATTTGAACCTGCGGTCTTCGGGTTATGAGCTAGGAGGAATAATCCCCCTTATGGGAATTGATATCTCTCGACAACTGACAACCATCGACACCCATACCAAGGACGAGAAAACTCTAAACTTCTGAGGATTTATAAACAAACACATTTGCCCCTCATTTCGACACCTATTCGACGCATCCTTCAAAAGAACAGGTGTCGATTAAGTGTCGACTCTTTTGATCGATTAAAAATCACTGAAATTATAAAGTGTTACTTTAGGTGTCGAGGTTTGTCAGTTGTCGAAGAATTTCATCATTAGTTTTTTGCAGGTTCTTTGAAACAATATCGGCGATCATTCGACGAGCTTCTCGAGATAGTCCTCCCTTAGTAGATTTCTTTTCTTTCAGATGTGATTCTATCCCCGCCAAGGCCTCGGCACGAAAAAACACCTCAGAAAGATTTAAATTCAAAACTTCAGCGGTTTCAAAAATCACTCTTAAGGCCACGTTTGGTGTAGGAGTTCGTTCGATTTTTGCGACTGCGGATTGGCCTTTTTCCAATTGCTCACCCAATTCGGCCTGAGTCATGCCAGAGGCCGACCTAGCTTCTGCTAGAGCCTGCCCAAGTCCGACTAAAAGTCGCTGATAATTATTTTCTCCCATTCCTAAGTTTCCTTTTGAAAAACCCGAAGCATAATACTATATCCCTAATAAGGAATTATTGCTGAAAGGGAATTTATTTATGTTGCCGAATCATATTTCTGAACCGATCCCGCCTCCGGTTAAATTAGACCAGCTTAAAGAAAAAATGAACCACATTCGAGGTCAGGTCATAGGCTATGAAAACCTAAAAGATCAAGCCGCAGTCCTGAATGCAGCTCTCAATTACGCAAGGCGTGGCTTTCCAGTCATTCCGCTATATTCGATCGATACCAATGGAAACTGCACATGTGGTAAAGTCTGCCACAGCCCGGGTAAACATCCGATGTCTCGCAATGGGCTTAAGGATGCGAGCACAAACCCAGCTCAGATCAAAATCTGGTTCAATAATACCATCGCAAACATTGGGATCCTCACAGGCTCCCAATCCCAATTGCTGGTGATCGATCTTGATTGCTATCGAGGGATCTCATTAGCAGATTTTTATGCACAGTTTACTGATCTTGAAACGACATTGACGGTACAATCGGGTGGTGGCTATCACCTCTATTTGAAACATCCTGGCATTGAAATAACGAATAGAACAAACATCCTTCCAGGTGTCGACATCCGAGCTGATGGTGGTTATATCGTCGCTCCTCCAAGCAAGCATCACTCCGGAAAACTTTATAGGTGGGAAAATGACCAACCTATCCAAAGCTGTCCTGCATCTATCTTAGGACTACTTCAGGAGATTAAACACAACAGAAGAAGCGCCTGCACTAAGCACGAGTCTGTTATCTCTCAGCAAAATATTAGTGCTTTCAAAGAGGGCACTCGAAACGAGTCATTAACAAAAATTGCAGGATTTTTACGATCGCTAGGACTGACCGCTCAAGAAATTCAAACGGGTTTACTAGCTGTTAACCAATCCCTTTGTTTTCCTCCTCTAGAGGGACAAGAAGTTTTTAAGATTGCAACAAGCATTGCAAAATACGATGCACCTGCAAAATGGAGCATGCCTACAGATCTACCTAAACCACTCATCAATGTTCCATCCTTGACGGTTGATTTGTTGCCCGAAAAAATTGCACCAGCATTGATGGATATTTCCGAGCGCATGCAAGTTCCCCTAGAATTTGTAGCAGGACCTGCCATAGTAGCCGCAGCAAGCATCATTGGACGCAAAGTAAAAATAAAACCACTGAAAAACGATGATTGGACGGTAGTACCAAACCTTTGGGGAATGATAATCGCAGATCCAGGATCGATGAAATCACCTGCACTTGCTGAAGCGCTTAGACCCCTTGAAAATCTTGCTAGACAAGCACGAGATGTGCACGCACGCAGCATGGGTGATTTTGAGCAACATAAAGCCGAACTCGAACTTAAAATCGCTTCTCTTAAAGAAAATATTAAGAAGACTACAAAGAATACATTTGCATCTGAATCAGAACTCAATGCTTTGATAACAAATCAACGCAATCTCAAGGCGCCCACTGAGCGACGCTATAAAACAAATGATCCCACAACCGAAAAACTCGCAGCACTTCTATCTGAAAATCCACAAGGACTTTTGCTATTTCGTGACGAGTTAAGTGGATGGATAGAAAGAATGACACGCAGCAACCAACGAGGAGATAAAGAGTTCTATTTAGAAACATGGAGTGGTGATTCATCCTATACTGTAGATCGCATTGAAAGAGGCACCACACATGTGGATCCTCTGTGTCTATCTGTCCTTGGAGGTATACAGCCTGCAAAGCTCAAAAAATATCTGCAATGGTATGAAAGATATGCTGGGCATGATGGATTTTTGGAACGTTTCCAAGTGACATTTATGCCCGAGGCAAGTGATCAATGGACATTCATTGATCGCGCACCCGATCTGAAAGCAAGGCAAGATTTTGAAGCTATATTTTGTAAGCTCGATAAATTTTCAAGTGACGAGCCAGAAATTTTTCGCTTCTCAGCAAAAGCTCAAATTATCGCGGATAATTGGAGAAAGGAGCTAGAGCAAGAAAATCACAAGAAAGATCTCCACCCTGTATTGAGAGGACATTTTTCAAAGTATCGATCGCTGATGCCTTCTCTAGCCCTCGTATTCGAATTGCTTGAAAATGGAGAGAATGATCGATCTGTTAGTGAAACATCTGTCGCAAAAGCTATTGGGTGGTGCTCGATTTTGAAAAAGCATTCGTACAAACTTTACGGATGCTTAGTCGAGCAAAAGATCGGTGCAGCTCAAATTTTGGCTGAACGTATCAAATCCGGGCGTTTCGTTGATGGCATTAAACTCCGTGAGATCGCACGTAAAAACTGGCCCTTGTTACGTACTAGCGATCAAGTCGAAGATGCTTGTGAAATCTTGGAATCCTGCAACTGGCTACGTATCGAAAGAAGAAAAATTGCAGGTGGAACATCAGGCATTGTTCACCTGAATCCACACATTATTAAGCAACAGAAAGGAGGCTACCATGGCCATTGAGTGGAGTCCTAAAAATATCGAGGACCTGATGTGCTACTGGTTAGTAACATACGCGAATGCTTATAACAATGACTTTCGGCAAATTTCAGTTTAGCAGTGTGGAGATGTTTGGTCTCAAGC
>CAZWOL010000130.1:0-3258 GCA_964635325.1 uncultured Pseudobdellovibrionaceae bacterium | reverse complement strand
CGATTGCAACAGTAACTCTCTCTGGATACGGAGTCAGCAGTTACATCTGCGCTGAGGAAGTCAGTCAATCCGGAAGGATATCAGGATATAGTGCTTCGACTGCTGTCATAGCTAAACGCCCAGGCTTTACTAAATTAGTGCAAGGCGGAAGCAGCGAACTCGGATGTGGGATAGTTGCAGCAGGTCAAGCCTATTGTTGGGGTAAAAATACTTCTGGTGAAATTGGCACGACGAGCGTTGCCTTAGGTGCAATTCAGGCAACTCCAATTGCCGTCGATCAAACAGCATTGACTGGAGTCTCCTTTACGGACATTTCTGCTAGCAATTATCATGTCTGCGCCATAGGTTCAAACAACAAAACCTATTGCTGGGGAAGGAATAACTTTGGACGATTAGGCAATGGCAACACTACAGATTCTCTCGTTCTCGTGGAAGTACTCCAAGGAACCGTGCCTTCTGGAGTGCATTTCACAAAAATTGCAACAGCAGGGCCCGCTAGTTGCGCTATAGGATCTGATGGTCTTGTATATTGCTGGGGCAGAAATGCGTATGGTGAACTTGGTGACACAACCACTACGAATCGATATTCACCAGGAGCTGCAGCCATCCCCTTGGCCTCGGGGGTAACGGTAACAGAGATTGTTGGTGGGGGCTCTCTTATCACAGGAACAGGTAATTGGTTCTTAGCATTGGACTCCAATGGTAACGTTTACACTTGGGGAGGGGGAGCTACTCATACTACTCCTACCGCAGTTAGTCTGCCTTCTGGAGTTGTCTTCACTCATATATCTACAAACACCAACCATCAGTGCGCCAAAGGATCGGACAACAAACATTACTGTTGGGGAACCAACTCCGAAGGACAACTCGGAGATGGGACAACAAACGACTCCACAACTCCTGTTGCTGTTGATACAAGCACCCTACCCACAGGTGTCACCTTTACTCAGATTGAAACATCAAGTGGAGCATCATGTGGAATTACATCAGACGCTCACATATACTGTTGGGGGAGCGACAGCGGCAATCTAGGAAGTGGCTGTGTTGTTGCTCAGGGTGCCGGCTACTCTGCAATTCCCGTCTTAGTCGATCAATCAATGCTTCCTAGCGGGACTTACTTTACTCAGTTGTGGAGTGTCAACTTTGATACACCTACTATATGTGCAAATACATCCAATTATCAAACATACTGTTGGGGAGATAACTTCAACTCACAGTTAGGCAACGGCACACTGGGTTACTATTCATGCGTCCCAACAGCCATAGATCAAAGCATGCTTGCACCTTAATATGTGATAGGTGTAGCTCACATTGCTGTTCGGCATAAGGATTGTATGTCTCACTAACTTATCCTTAGAGGTTATCGTTAATCGACTGAAGGTTGCATTCAAGTTTGTGATTTCTCACTCGGATAGTGCCTGCACATGGTAAAGAGAGTTTACTGTCGATAATTGCGGAGCGAATAAGTTGAGATTTTGTAGGACAGCTACAATGAAGCTCATTGCTTTTAAGCCCACAGGCACAATTATCATAGTCACCCGAAGGAACCTGGTCATCGTCAAGGCACAAAAATTCTCCTCGCGATGTAACCATTACTGGCTTTCCAGAACACGGGTCTGAAAATTCAACCCATTGATTTCCGCATTCACATTGCAATTTGTCCCGAATATACACGCAATATTGACATGTCTTTGACCATGGGCCATCCGGGACATCAGCACAGATTGGCAACGAACCACTCACTACAATAAGCTTTTGCGAAGAAAGACATTCCGTTATTGGAAACATGCCCGCACGACTACTACAATACAACACCCCCTTCCAACGTGAACAGTCGGTCGTGGTTGCAGCATCCAATTGCAGAACTTCAGGTACATTTGAATCGCTACAGTGCAGTTTATCTTTATCATAGTAAACATTGAGCTCAGGGCATATGCGCAAATCGATCTCTGCATTTGGCGTCTTCTTTTGCGAATCCATACTATCCTTACCGCAACGACAGGAGAACTCGGATTCCTGTAAAGTGCATTCCACACAACTTGCGCGGTAAGTTCCCCGAACTTTCGGATGAATAACCTCACTCTCTTGTGGAGTGAGGGACAAATGATAATGCTCTTTAGTGATAGCGCACATGTATATGAGTTCTGGCTTTTCGGTGACAATAGTCTGAGAACATGCGCGTGCAATATAATCTCGCTCGAATTGGAGCAGATGAGAAAACGACTTAGACTCCAGCTGCCAAAAATCGACGGGCTCAATCACAAAAAAATTCAAATCTCCTCTTTTTTCTTTTTGGGAGATCGCAAACCTGAGGGGAACCAGATCGCCTCCAGGTCCAAGTAGATAGGAAGGTAAGAGAACCTCATACTCTTTCTTGCTATAGACTTTATCCTTTTTAACAGAATCTATAATTAACCCAGGAAAGCCTGCAGGTAACTTGATTTCGAGCAAGCAGTTTTTGGAAAAGACATTCGTTACTTCACGTGTGTAGCTTGTCGAAACAAAAGAGTTTGGATTCGTCATCCATTCTTCCTTGCAGTCTGCAGATAGCCCGCGCCAGACAATCTGTGGCTCTGTGAGTTTTGGTGCGAGAAGCATCAAAAGATCAACGGCTTGTAATCTCGTTGGATACTGCGCGAAATCTTTAATTTTTCGCATTGCATTCACTGCATGATAAAAGCCATTTGATCCCTGAATAGTTAATAAATGATGCAATGTGCTAAAGTGATAGGAATCATACCCTGAGAAATCTTCATAGTGCATGAACCGCTCACGAATAAATGCACGATCTAATATTTGAGTGTGACCAGCAAATGCCATTTGACGCAAAGCACTCTGCTGAAGAGACAAGGGGCCGTCCACAAAGATGGATCTATCGAGAGCTGAAAAAGATGTGCACGAGCCTGCATCCCAAGTACAACCGCTTACTAGACAAGATCCTTCATCATAATTCCAGGCACATTGCATAGCTCCCCAAAATGGGTCCAAAACCCCTTGAGCATGTGCAGTTGTCTGAAAATAGCTTAGAAACATCAAAAATATAACGACTCTTACCCTATTATTCATATTGAAACTACCTGGTCTTTTTTTTATTTGCGTCTTTTGGGTTGGAGCTTAAATCTTTTGGGCGCTTTTTCAACAAGACAATCTAATTGCCTTTAATTACAGGGAGAAAAGTTTCACCTATCAAGCATCTCCCCCACATTCCGAAACCTAAGAGGTCGACAACCAATCTCTTAGCTTGTAGGCCTATGGCAA
>CAZWOL010000129.1:0-3306 GCA_964635325.1 uncultured Pseudobdellovibrionaceae bacterium | reverse complement strand
ATCCCGAGCGGAACACATTGAAGCCAAGCAATCACACCGTCATCCCGAGCGAAACGCAGTGGAGCCGAGGGATCTCCTACATTGAGATTTGTCAACGCTTCCACGGATCCCTTCGATATCAACCACCTGACTAAGCAGGCTCTGTCGCAGACTTCGTTCGAGATGACGAGATGAACGCAGAACCATGATGGTCTTCCAAACGAACGAGTAGCTTTTCGATAAGAGCATCGACACTAAGACGATCACGACTAGCTGCAAGAGTTAGACGCAGTCGGTGCCGAAGTACCGGCTTAGCGAGTTGACGTACATCTTGCCAACCGACATATTCACGTCCTTCCATAAGAGCTCGAGCACGACAGACTGAAACCAAGCTAATACCTGCACGAGGGCCTGCTCCGTACCATAAGCTTGTCGCAAGTTCGTCAGGACAATTCGGATCCCCTGGACGAGTGGATCGCACAAGTTCTTTGATAACCTTGAGTATCGGTTCTGGAATGCTGACACTCAGTGTCTTTGCAATAAGAGCTGAGACGAGTTCGGGACTCAGAGGTGCAACTGTCTTTGGATCACTCGCACGTCGACCTCCAGACTGAGCAGATCTGCGTTCAGCAGAAGATGGAGACGTGGCTGACGAGAGCTCTCCGACAAGCGTGTTTGCGGCATGTTCCTGTAGCATATGAAGTTCTGCCTGCTCCTCAGGATAGCTCATCAAAGCATGCATTAAGAAGCGATCCAACTGTGCTTCCGGTAGAGGAAAGGTCCCCTCCGATTCGAAAGGATTTTGCGTTGCAAACACCATAAAGGGACGTGGTAACTCATAGCTTTTGCCAGCGACTGTAACACGTCTTTCTTGCATAGCTTCGAGCAGAGCAGACTGCGTGCGTGGTGAGGCTCGATTGATTTCATCCGCAAGAACAAAATTCGCAAAGACCGGACCTGGTGTGAACGAAAAATTACGACGCTGAGTCTCAGGATCTATATTGAGAACTTCGCAACCACTGATATCACTGGGCAAAAGATCCGGAGTAAATTGGATGCGACCAAATTGGAGGCCTAAATTTTGGGATATAACACGGATAAGCGTCGTCTTTGCTAGCCCAGGAGCACCGGTAATCAACACATGCCCCGAGGAAAGCAAGCAGCAGAGCACTTCGCTGATCAACTCATCTTGCCCAAAGATCAGACTGCTCACACGTCTCTTCAATTCTTGCACATGTTGCACGGCATCTTGAAAACTCAGAAGATTTTTTTCTGTCGTCATATTATTCCTCGCATCTTCCATTATAGAAGCGAAGGAGCTCGCTACAGAGTAGAGAGATTTTGCTCGGCAAAAAATCCCTCAAGGAATTCTCATCCGCTTTGCTTTAGAGAAGCAAATGGTGATCTAGATTTTTACAATGTTTCAAGCGAGGATTATGATGAAAATGAAGAGATTGGTACATCTTGTAGTGTTTGCCATGGGTTTGCATCTCACGAGTGTCGGATATTCCGGCAAAACATCTCAGGTTGTACTTTCTGCAGCTCTCATAAGCTCGGCTGTCGTCACAGGCCTATCCGGTTGGGCACTTTCATTTCCAACATGTGATGAGATCAAATGCGACGCAAACCAGGAATTGATGTGCTGTAACAATCCAATACTTGATTTGCAGAACAAGACGCAACAGAGTTCGTGTCAGCTCGTTAAATTGGACCACCACAACTGTGCGACCCTGGGAGCAACGATGCCTCCTTGCGACAAAAAACTACCGTTTTGTTCATCACCTATCTTTGGTAGCAACCAGACCGAATTTCTAAGTCCAGCACAAACCCAAAAACACTACGATGTGGGAGCTACTGCAGTGATATTAAGCTGTTTCGGAGTAGTTTTTGGAATTGTCGGGGTTGGACTTTCAGGCATATTACTTGGTGCTGCTTGCATTTGACTAGTCACAGAGCACTAGCGCGTCAGAAGATCTGCGATGATCCCAGCTACAAGCAGGACTATGATGATCAGCGTATTGTTGATGAAATGTGCGTCAATACGAATCGTCTTGCGATTCAATTTGAAATGCCCCGACGACAGGTATCCCAAACACAAACCCATAAAGCCACCAAAACCGTGTATGGTATTGGCAATGTGAATACCAAACATATTTGAAACGCAGCATATCGCATAATATACGAGGAAAAATTTGAAGAGATAGGGATCCATGCGGAATGGAGAACGTGCACTGTAGCGATCATAGGCCCATGTATAGAAAAAAAGACCGTAAACCACTCCAGACATACCACCGAAGAAGGGCCCAGAGATGAGATAGAAAATAAGATTTGAGGGAATTGCAATTGCGCAAACCAAAAGAATGAAACGGACGCTGCGAATATGCCCTTCAATTACCCGACCCAACTGGTAGAGCCAGATCATGTTGAATCCGATATGAAAGAAATTAGAATGTATAAAAATCGGAGTGAGCAGGCGCCAGACCTGACCCTGCATCAGCTCTCTAAAACTCTTGAACCCGAGCGAGCTCGCAACAAAGTCCTCGGAGATCATGAGGTGGCGCAGGAGCCAGCGATCGCGATCGACGAAGGTCATCAGAAAATAAAGAATCGATAGCGCCATAAAAACATAGGTCGCGTAGGGAATACGGGCATTCAATGGAGCATAGGTCTGGGTATCTGGCCTAGAGATGGGTTGTGGTTTTTTAGTCAGAGTCTTTAACTTATGTTGCTCGCGACTTTCTTCAATCTGCTTAGCAAAAGCCCCAGGATTGGCCTCAAACTCCGTCAAAAGCTGTCGGGCCCGAGGAAGATCCCTATCCTGCATAACCCAGACATCCGTCAAGTCCCCGATAAAATCCTCAACTTGGGTCTCAACACCCTGGGATACTAGGTACCAGCGAAAGTCTTCCGCTTTTTCTACATTTTCAAATGAGCCTATCTTGCGCAAGTATACTCTCCGTTGCAAAGTTTGCTTTTACATAGCTCATTACGGCCCATGCTGCACTAAAAGATCCACTAGGCAGAAGGCATGCACCGCCAAATCCACCGCCCACTGATATGATGATTCATATAACGATGAGAATGCGAACTGAAGGTTAAACATTAGGCAAAAGCATAATAGTTGCCGCTAATGTTGTTAGCTAGAACAATAGAAAGAGAATCCATCACCATAAAAATTCTTTCGCTGGAGAAATTGTTCAGATCTTTACGGAGTTGGCTGCAGAGAGAAACGAAGCAATCACTCAAAAAATTGAGTCGATGCAAAAAAAGCAGAGATATGTTCATTTCTGGTGTCCTGAGCTAGGCAACCTTTCGAAGACCGTCAAC
>CAZWOL010000128.1:0-3362 GCA_964635325.1 uncultured Pseudobdellovibrionaceae bacterium | reverse complement strand
CTAGTGTTGAATTTTATGAAAAAGCATTCCATCTCAAGCGTGCATTCATTCATGAGTCTGGAGCTTATGCAGAAATGAGCACTGGAGATACAAAACTTGGCTTTGTTGCTTCGACACTTGCAAAAGCAAACGGCCTTACCTTTGCAGAAGTTAACAAATCCAACAAAGCTCCGGGCATCGAACTTGCTTTTGTCAGTGATGATGTTGCAAGTGCTCATGCCCACGCTGTGCAGGCTGGTGCTATGAGTGTCCTCGAACCAACGGAAAAACCGTGGGGACAGCTGGTATCTTATGTTCGTGACTGCAATGGTTTTCTCATTGAGATTTGCTCAGCTATGAGTTGATTTGTTTGCATTCCCATCTCACGATCACTTTCGATTAAATCGTCGGTATGTCTCTTTGCTAGCTTTGCAACAACGTGATCAGAGTTTGCGGGCAACAGCTAGCGAGCATCTTGCAATGTATGATCACTCTCTCCAGTTGAGTGATCATAGGCAACGATATTTATGCAGCCATCTATCAACTTTCAATAAACTTGACGCATCTATAGCATAAATGTATTTAGGCCCCTGCAGTTTATTGGAATTTGGAGACACTTTGAAAAATAAAAGTGAGAAATTTATCCAAGCTTTGGCAGTTGCAAACATTCTTTTAGCTAGCGATGGCTTAGCATCCCAAAATTCAAATCATCCGCACTCAAACTCAATTGAAGGTAGTCAGACGTTTGAAGATATTCAGCGTGACGAAATTAGAAATGAGCACAATGCGGGCTGTGGTAATTCAGGCTGTGGATCTAACCGCGGTTGCTGATTGAGGTTGGGATATGAGAGCAAAGACAAGCCAGCACCACTTGCGGATTTCAAAGTACCTTGAGAGTGAGCATTTTGTTGATCAAAGTGATCAAAGACAAAAAACCCTCCTATTCAGCACACGATCCCTTAGGTTACTTTGCCTTGATACCCAACTTTACAATTATATCAAAATGGGCGAATTAGATTTACTAAGCTTTTCCCTCATCGAAAAACTGAAAGATGCAAAAATCCTTGTCTCCGTGTTCGAAGATGAGCTCGACTGTGTATTGAATGAAAATAAAACAGCGGCAAAAAATCAAGATGAAATCTATTTAGTTTTCCAAAGCTCAGCTGCCTGTCAGTTGGGTTGCGCGTATTGTGGACAAGCACATAAAAAATTAGAATATTCCGACCAAACTATCGCTGCTATTCCTGATTTTGTAAAACGCAAATTTTTACACACGGGTCACAAATACAAGTCCATATATGTCTGTTGGTTTGGTGCCGAACCTCTGACGGGATTGGCAAGTTTACGAAAACTTTCAACTTCTTTGCAAGCTTTGGCTGCTGAGTATGATTTAAATTTTTCTTCCAAGATGGTGACAAACGGTCTTCTTCTCAGAGAAGCTATTGCTGAAGAGTTGATTCTCTCGCATAAAGTAAATTTCTTTGAAATCACCTTAGATGGTGATGCAAAAACGCATAACGAGAGGCGACATACCAAGACTGGACAGCCTACTTTTGAAAGAATTTTCAAGAACATCACAGCTGTCGCAGGTCTGCCTTACTCTTTTCAAATTTCGATTCGAGCCAATGTTGATGCAAGAAATTTTGAAAGCATCTCCCCACTTTTGCAGAAACTTCACGAACACCAACTGCACAAGAAAATCCAATTCTATATAGCCCCCTTCACTCTTGGGGCAACGATGCTCATACATTTGCAGCTGAGCAAGAAATATTTAGCCAGTGGGAATTGGATGTTTTTCTAGAAATGCAATCTTTAGGCTTTAGCGTTCATCTTCTTCCTCGACGTAACAAAGTGACCTGTCTTGCAGTAAATGATAGTGGTTTGTTGATCGATCCTTCAGGTGATTTATATAACTGTACAGAGCTAAGCTTAGTACCTACTTATGAGAATCATGAGGGGAACATACATAATCTAGGCTCCGTTTCTTCTGGTGTGATCAATGAGGATCGAAGGCAACATTTTGCCAATTTTTTTGATGATCTTTCCGAAAAGAAATATCCTTGCTCAGCCTGTTCGATTTTGCCAGTTTGCGGAGGCCGCTGTCCTAAAGAATGGAATGAAGGACGCATACCCTGCCCTTCCATGAAATTCAACATGAAGGAAAGAATGATGCTTTCGTACGTTCAAAATCTTACCCGTGATCGAGAAAAAGATGTCGCTCACTGCGATTAAAAAGAATAGCTCTCTCTTGAATAGTTCGCGAGAGCTATTCCTTGAAGCCAAAGATATTTCCTGCTTTCGGAACATTCATGTTTGGGCATCAGAGCTTGAGAGAGATCTGCATCAAAAAGTCCTTAGCAAGGAGGGATTGGAGCAAGTGAATCTCGATTTTGAGATCTTCTGCAATCAATTTTCTTTGCTTCTATTTCTTAACGGACAGAACAAAAAAGCAATATCTGTATGTTCTCGCTTAGTGAGCTTCTATTGCAAGATTTCTGAACATGAAAACGATTTCTCCTATCTTGAGAAAGGCATTCAACCCATTATCAATTGGTCACGTGTCTACAGAATTTTGGGGCAAAGCTATGATGCCCTTAAAATATTTAGTCCAATCAATGTATTTGAACGTGATGAAATCCAAATTCTGAAGCACAATCTTTCTATAGAATCCTTGCGAACCAATATCAAAGATGTTTTGACGTACAATTCTATAGTCGAACCGCTAAAAATTTTCCTAAGGACGAGCGATTTTGATCGCGTATTGTTCTATCTTGATTTTTTAGGCTTACGTGAGGCTGCGTTCGCAACATTGTTTCAATTCAGATGCGAACACTCTCTTAAAAAATTTGGAATATAAATTCATTGGTGTTCTCAATAGTCACCTTCGGAGATCGACATATGGAGAATTATAAAAAGTTTCTGATTGCAGCGGGTCTATCTTTGTCTGTGAACGGACTTGCAAATTCCTGTCCTGCAAGAGGCCCTGATGATGAAGCGCGTTATAAGGAGATCGCAAAAAGGATCAAAGAGGCCAAACGAAAAGCAGACAAATTGACTAAGGAAGTCGAAGAATCCGGTAAAATAAAGGATTTGGAAAGACTGTCCGAGCTAAGTGAAATTCTAAAGCCCCTAGAAGAGCTCAAAGATATTCCTATGGGATGTCGAGAAAAATACGGAGTTTCTAAAGACGGAAACAATTATGCTTGTGGAAATTCAAGCTGCTAATGGAAAAACAGAACGAAGGGAGATTAGAAATGAAAAGTTCAAAATTCTTACAAGCTCTTGCTGCAGCCAATATCTTGGTCAACTCACATGCCGCATTGGCTAGTCTGACGTTAACCCAAAAAAATAGACACGCAGTTACGCAACTCTTGTTTGTGCTT
>CAZWOL010000127.1:0-3406 GCA_964635325.1 uncultured Pseudobdellovibrionaceae bacterium | reverse complement strand
GAGTTAAAGCGTCAAATTGCTCAATAGCATAGATAAGCTTAGTTTTCTTCGTGCAATTTGCTATAGTGGTCTTGAGCTCTTTCGCAGCAACACTGCCGGAGAACTGATTCCTCTACAATGGGAACCTAATCGTTCTACGGTGAGCATACCCTCCCTTCGCACAAGGGCCTTGGCCCAACAAGTAGGAAGGATCGAGGGAAGCCTTAAGTAGAAGTGTGGTGCCCCCCTTTAATCGGCGAGTTCTGCCGAGCTTTTTCGCTGCCGAAAGCGCTCACTTCTTCACACGCCTTAAAATCAATCAGCACAAGCTTTCCATGTCATTTTGTTTTTTTAGCCAACCTCACGTCATTTTGACGCTCTTGAGGAAAATGAGAATTTTCTAAAAGATAAGACAAAATAACCATACTTTCGGAGATTGCATGAGAAACACTTTGCTCAAAATCGGTTTAGTTGCCTTCAGTTTTTTCAGCACCGCAACAGCGTTCGCCTACGATTTTCACGGCAAAATGAAAGTGAATGAAAGCATCGAACTCAAAGGCAAATTCCATCATATGCGTACAGTCCAACCAGGAACCTATTCTGCTTATGTGGATGTGCACAGCATTCTGAAACACGTGACCTTACGACTCAATCACAAATCATATCGATTTAAATTTGATTCAGACACCCACATCCCAACGATCGATGGAGAAGTAACTCTACGTGCTGAGGATAACGGCCAACAGTACGATTTGAAATTCAAGGCAAAGACCAAGCACTGGGTTAGCAAACCATACACTCGATTTGAGCCTTGCTACTGGGGTTACTACTATTACGGAACACGTCGAGTTGTTTACCACAACGAAGTTGCTGATCACTTCTACATGTTGAACTTCAATCATCCAGCAGGCAAATCTGCTGCTGTCCTCAAAGGCAAAAGAAGCGATGTGAACGCTGTCATTGAAAAATATGGTCGCTGCCGAATCTAATTAGATGGAATCCTGCTGAAAGCCTCGTAAAAAACTTGCAATAGCTTTAGGACGCAAGACACAGTGTCCGCCCTGAATCTCCTCAAAGCGAACAGGTGCACCTTGAGTCCGAGCTAGCAATGCAAGGATTTGCCCTCCTTCTTGCATACCAAACTGATCGTTAGCACTCGTCTGTATATACAATGGGGGTGTCTTCTCGTTGAAAAATCGCTGCCCTAGACGTAGTGCATCGACATGCTTATACCAATATTCCGAATCCCAAAAATCCTTAGGCAGGATATGAAATGCAAAACGAAGAAACAATGCTGAGCTGAGCGTCCGCTTCTTGTATGTTTTGATCTCTTCAGGTGTTGCAAAAGCGGGGACTGCTGTAATAGCAGGGCAAACAGCAACTGCAGCATCGAAAAAATCTTGCTTCTTTAGCAATGCATGAACCACATTGCCTCCACCTTGGGAGATCCCAAAACCAAAGCGATGTCTAGGTCGACTTTGGAAGCCAATTTTTTTCTCGATGTAGGGGACAATGATATTAAAGAAACGCTCTTCCTTGTGACGCTCTGCAAGGTGACCAAAGTTTCCGATCGATATTGAAATCCATTTAGGTAGCTTACCCATCTCACGCCAATTCTTACGAACAGCATAGGTTGAATTGCGGTGCAAAAAATTATATGGATTTCCTGATGCACCATGAAAATAGTAAAGAACACTGTTGGGATCCGAATCCTTATCAACCCCTGTACAATATGAAAATTGCCAGCACCCCTCATGATGCATTAGATCAGGTATAGGATTACGCAGCTGACGCAATTTTTTTTCTATAAAGACTTTCCCATCTGTATGGACCATACGACAGTCCAAGCTACCATGTAGCAGACGCTCTTCCGCTTTAGCCAATGTACTACGAAGGTTTAGTAGATTATAGGAATAGACTTCGGAAGTCTTCGGAAGAGCAGCCTTAAAGATATCTGTGTAGTCATAATTCAGAGTATTTTCAACAAACGCACTTTCCTCATTCGAAAGATTTGTAAAGTCTGACACAGCGATAGGTGCACCTTCTGTCGCATTGAATTTCTGTCGCACTTTTACGAGAAAGTCCGAGCTCAGCTCAGCGTGAAGCCCCCCGTTTACCAAGAACAAAGCAAACATTGCATAACGTTTGATCATGCCTACCCCCTCTTGCAAACTCATCTATTTGAGTTCAAGTCAGTTTGACCCTTGAATGTAGGAAATAATTTGGTTCTGAGGAGACGTTAATAGAACCTACAAAAAATGTATATCTCTAAAGTATTACAGACCCTTAGACCAGTCACAATGATCATGTAAATTTCGAGTCCAAGATAAGGATAAGCTCCATTAGTTCAGTATCAATAATTATTACTCATCCTAAATATTCATAAATTTCTAAAGTTTAAAAAATCCAAACCGAGATCTCCTGCTGAAAAGACTTCGGAGTTTTCACATGCATCAACTATTTTCTCGGACCAATGCAATCGTAGTAGTTCTCCAAATAACATCCATTTGGACATTCCTTACAGGCTGCGATAGCGTGAATTCTCTCGAACGCCTAAACAGCAAAACAAGTTCAGACTCCCGAACAAGCTCAAACGCAACATCATCACAATCCGCCAATAATACAACAGCTCTTGCATTGACGGGGATCAATCCTATTGCAGGAGTTGCTGGGACAAAAGTCTTGATCAGAGGTAGTGGTTTAGACACTGCAATATTTCAAATCAACAACACAACAATAAAAGCACAAACTAGCGAAGGACAAGCCATCCTTACAATTCCAGAAGAAAGCCCCGGCTTTCTCGACATCTCTATAACCAATAATTTATCTTCAATCAAACACGTCTTCTACCAACTACCTCTCAGTAGTGATAATCCAATCTATGACAGTGATGAATCAAACATTTGCGCTGGAACAACCTATTATCTGATGCTTCCCAGAAATTTACGCGCAAACCTACCAAAAGCTGATCTCTCCTGAGATTTTACTCCGCAACATTCTTCCGCAGCTTGTGAGACAAGGGTTTCAAATTTTTCGGTTGGCTTTTCTGTGGTAGCAGAGGATCTTTTTTGTATCTAACCCCAAAAAAGGTCCCCAGCTATGATCAATTTTACAGTTCCTGCTCCAGTACGCAAGCTTACAGATAGATTCAAAGATCAGGCGGGATCAGGACAATGGATGGCACTCGCCAGTATGTTCCTCTATTTTTTGAACGGCTCTTCAAACCTTTGCGACCTTGCTCGTTATTGCCCTTGGACCCCTTCTGTTTCATCGCTTTCAAGGTTTGTTAAAGAATTTGATGGCAACAGGTCATTGCGACGCATGCGCGGAAGAGTTCTACGCCTCTATATTAAAAAATATGGTGAACTTAATCCTAACAACTTTGTCTTTGCTGTCGATGATACGAACAATCCCAAGTTCGGCAGAA
>CAZWOL010000126.1:0-3434 GCA_964635325.1 uncultured Pseudobdellovibrionaceae bacterium | reverse complement strand
TACTGCTTTAGCGGTAGCCTATGAACGCTTTAGCGTGAATAGGTCGGTAGTTCACAAATACCCTAAAAACCTGAACAGGATAATGCCTGCGTAGGGAGAGGAAAGTCATGAAAGCCGTGAAAAATACTTCAAATCTGCTGTCCTATTTTTCTATCTACGAACTTACATTTATCGGTGTTACGAGTGTCCTATTTGGTGCCTCCTTCTGGGGGTGGACCTTTTTTGACGTGCTTCTAAAACCCTTCTTGCAGACTTTTGGCCTGCACTTTCTCACAGCTGGAGTTTGGTTGCTCCCCGGTGTTTTTGCTCCCTTCATTATACGTAAGCCAGGTGTGGCTCTGCTGGCATCGTTGCTTGCAGCCTGTGTCGAAGCGATGTTTTCCAGTTGGGGTATCACAGCTGTTCTGTGGGGGCTAGCTCAGGGTTTGGGAGCTGAGCTTGTTTTTGCTGTTTTGCGATACCGTTACTGGCACTCACGAGTGCTTTATTGTGCATCGGTTTCATCAGCACTTTGTAGCTATGCACTCAGCTACTTTCATTCCGGGTACTACCTTCTTTCAATCTCATTCAATGTTCTACAACTATGCTGCATAGTCGTTTCCGCGTTGCTTCTTTGTGGCTTCTTCTGTTCTGTATTAGTTGCTAAGCTTTTGCCAACGGGCTTGCTTGATAGCTTTGCGATTGCAAAGGACCGCGGATGAGTCAGCTCGTTCGCTTCGAAAAATTTCATTTTCGCTTCACCGATGCGGAGGTCGTCTTTCACATCGATGCACCTCTCACTTTAAGTAGAGGAGACTGCATCTTTTTGTCAGGACCATCAGGTGTAGGTAAGAGTACTCTGCTTGCACTGATGCAAAATCTTATCCCAACTCATATGAAAGGTGCTTGGGACGGAGTGTATGAACGTAGTGATTTTTATTCCTATTACCTCTTTCAGAATCCTTACTCGCAGTTGATCGCACCTAAGGTGAAAGAAGAATTTGTATTTCCGATGGAAAATGCAAATAAAAGCCGAGAATATGCGCTAGCAAAGCTCCAAGAGATTCCTCCCAAATTTTTTTTCGACCATTTGTTGGAACAGGATATTTTCCGTTGTTCGGGAGGCGAGTGCCAAAGTGTCTTGCTTGGCTCTATCTTAGCTGTCGAGCCCGAAGTGCTTTTTTTGGATGAGCCCAGTGCTTTTTTAGATGCTCAAGCACGATGTGTATTCTATGAGGAATTGTTTGCACACAAACGTCTACATCCTGAGATGACAGTCGTGATTGTCGATCACAACCTGAGGAGAGTTTTGCCACAGCTCTCAAAGCCTATTCCTGCACTAAATGAATGGTCATTTACTGAAGATCAAGAGCTTTGTGCGCGCGCGCTTGCATTTGCCGAATATCCCGCACCACAAAGATCTGTATCTCAAGTAGGTCTGAGCATAGACATGTTTTTGAAGCAGTCTTTTGCGCCAGGAAGCGTTGTCTGCATTTGTGGACGTAATGGCGCTGGTAAGACGACGCTGCTTCGACGCCTGGCAAAAACATATTTTCCCAATCTAAGCTATATTGCGCAAAATCCCGAAGCTCATTTTCTTGAAGCTACGGTCCAAGAGGAAATTTTATCGTATGTTCCAAGCATGGATCGACATTCCATGTCTGCACTTCTTGAGGATTTTCGCCTGCCTATTTCTGCTTTAGAGCGATCTCCATTTCGTTTGTCAGAAGGTCAGAAACGACGTCTATCCGTTTTGTTGGGAACCCTACTGCAGAAAGATGTGATCTTGTATGACGAACCAAGTTTTGGACAAGATGAGCTTTGCTTGCAGATTTTGTCCGACAAAATTTTGCAGTTGCGCGCACAGACTCAAATCCAAATAGTTGTGAGCCATGACGAAGTTTTGGTAGAAAAAATCGCTACACATAGTTTCAACTTGCAGGGAAATTTGCTATGGCAGATCGCAGTCTAGGTCCCCATCCGCTAGGTTTTTTGGTTGTTTTCTTGTGTGGTATAGGACCATTGTTTTTTAATGTGCAAGGTCTTGCTAGATTGGGATTTTATGCGCCCTGGATCATTGTAATGCTGTCGTATGCGTTTGTCTGTGGTCTAAAAATTCGGACCTTCGTCAGATGCTTGGTGCTTGCCATGGTGTTCAATCTTCCGATGCTTCTAGCTCCTCTGCTTTTTTCTGAACTTTCTACACATAAAGCTGAGATTTATTTTAACGTTCTACGTCTGTTCATTGTCTCGATGTTTTCTTTGATCAGCGTTGCACTTTTTGACTACAATCGTTTCTTATATTTCTTGATGCAGAGACGATGGATTTCTCCTCAGGTTGGTCATACACTACTTCTATCTCTGAATTCTCTTTTGCAGCTTCGTCGTCAGTGGAATGATCTAAAGATTATAGCTCGGTCGAGGGGTTTGCCTTTTTACAAATACCACACCCTTGCTTTTCCGCTCTTTGTTTATGCTGTGCGATACAGTCAACGAGGTGCTATGTCTCTTGCTTCGCGTGGTATTCAAGGCAACAAAAGTTATGTTTTTAACTATGACTTGCAGAAAAGAGATCTGAGACTATCTCTTCTCTTTGTGGTGAGTTTTTTGGGGATCCTACTTCTCTCTTACTGAGAAGAACTTGAGCTCTGGCTCAGGATGCTTCTTGTTGTTTGTGTAAGCTTAGGTGATGAAGCAGACGACCCAGATGGTACGGAATTTTCATCATTCTCTATGTCTTCTGTTGGCCTTTTGCGGCTCTTTTGGGCTTCGTTTTCTACTGTTTCACGAGCATGCTCAGTTGAAGGATCTTTTTTAAATTTTCTGTATTCAGTTAGAATTCTTAATATGGCTTCAGAGCGAAATCGCTCTCTGCCACCAGGAATGTTTATGATATAAGACATAATAAGTTGAAAGGATCTATTGAACTTAAGCTTTGCTGCTTCTCTAAGATCGCGGCGTCCTTCGGGTATACTCGATAGAAGACGTATATAGACTTCCGTAATTGCTGCCTGGTCAATTACGGTATGTAAGTTCGCCATTTGTTCTAAAAGTAGGTAACTAAGATCGGGATTGTGTAACGCATGGCTGAGTATTTCGATGGGATGCGTTTGTAACTCAAGATGCAGATTGGTATGCTGTCCTCTCAAGCTATCAAACAGTCGGCGTAAGCTACCTACATCATTATTTTCCAGCATGTAAATAAAACGATCTCTAGACAGAAAAGGACCCTCGTTTTCATCCCCTTCATCCCCTTCGTTTTCATCCGGAGATATACACTCGTTTGCGCATTGAAAATTTTGAAGGTTTTCATCGCTATTGCGGTCTGTTTCGTTGCTTGCAATGATCTGAAGAGGGCTAACGGAAAGAATAAAAAAACATAATGTACGAAGAAGCATAAATTATAGCCTTGCTTAGTAAGCTTTACTCAAATTCCTAAAAGCCAAACATATAGC
>CAZWOL010000125.1:0-3434 GCA_964635325.1 uncultured Pseudobdellovibrionaceae bacterium | reverse complement strand
TCTTATTCAATATCTTCAGACCGCAAAGTAGCAGTGCCAATTCAACCTTACTGACTGCAGCATTAATAGCTTCATATTCGTCAAAAAAGCTACGCCAGAATAGCTGACATATTGTGAGCATCAAATGCTCTTTGTTATAATCGATAGCTTTGAAATGTTTGTGATATACATCTATTTTCTACATTGCTAGCCTAGATTATTGGAATTCATAATATCTAAGTTGGGGGGACAATCAGTATGGCTAAAAGAAGAGAACATAAATACCAACCTGTTATCACTTGGCAAGGAAATCTCGGACAAGGTACAAAAAATTATCAAGTCTATGGACGCAATCATACAATTTCGAGTCCAGAGAAAAAAGATCTACTTGTCTCCTCTGATCCAGCATTTCGAGGAGATCCCAAGCTCTACAATCCAGAAGATCTTTTTGTTGCATCGTTATCAGGATGTCACATGCTTTGGTACCTGCATTTTTGTGCAGAAGCAGGCATCATTGTTGAAAGCTACGTCGATCGCCCTCTAGGGATCATGATGGAAGGAGGAGGCATCCCAGGTGCTTTTGAGGCAATCACCCTTCATCCTGAGGTAAAAATTTCTGCTGGAGATGCAGAACTTGCAATCAAGCTTCATCAAAAAGCTCATGCTGAATGCTTCATAGCCAATTCAATGAAAATCAAAATATTGATCGAACCTACAGTCGAGCATTCGAAATAGCCTAATCAAGTTGGGTTATCCAACAGAATTGGCCCAGTGCCTTCATCAGAAAGTTTGTCTTGGGGATTGCGAAGTGGGCACTCAGTCATTGACAAGCAACCACAGCCAATGCATCCATTCAGTTGATCACGTAGTTTTGTAAGTTTAGAAATTCGATCATCAAGGTCAGCTTGCCATTTCAGAGACAGTTTTTTCCAATCTGCAGGCGTTGGCGCTCTATTACTCGGTAGGGCCTTGAATGCTTTTGCTATGGAGTCCAAGGGAAGACCAAGACGTTGGGCCACTTTAATAACAGCTATGCGACGAAGCACCCCTCGCGGAAAACGCCTTTGATTACCAGAGTTGCGCCAACTCGGTATAAGTCCTTTGGACTCATAGAAATGTATTGTCGAAACAGCAACACCACTACGTGCTGCAACTTCTCCCACAGATAATTCCATCTTAGCGGCAGTCACTTCAATTTTTTTTGTATACACTCATAAACTCCTTGACCTTAAGTTAACTTGAGGTTTTATCATGCCACCTTCACCTAAGCAACTCTAAGGAAATTGCATGAACTCGTCCGTAACTAGCAAAGAAAACAAGCGCATTTATAAGGAATTTATTCAGGAAATATTCAATGAAGGCCACTTCGAGAAGTTGGATGAGTTGGTTGCACCAACCTACGTACTCCAAGATGCGCCTCCAGGTACACCCATAGGCTCCGAATCTGTTAAGCAAGCTGCTACGATGTTCCGCAACGCTTTCCCAGACCTAAAAATTGTGATTGATGAGCTGATTGCCGAAGGAGATATCATAGCGGCAAGGAGTACGCTGAGCGGAACTCATAAGGGTGCTATCTTTGGTATTCCTGCAACTGGAAAAACAGTCTGTGTAACGAGTCTGACAATGGTGCGTATCAAAAATGGCCTTTTGTACGAAAGTTGGGTGAGAAACGATTCACTCGGCCTACTACAGCAGTTAGGAGGCGCTCAGAAATGACAATCGCCTTTAAACCATACTACGAACTCAATGATGTTCCAAACATCATCGTGGATGGCAGACCACACAAAGACTCTGCACTTGTTTTGTCACATTGGAAGGGTAGTGGGACACCGGCTATTCACATGCGTGACAGTTCTGCACAAATTGTTTTGGATTATCTATCTTCCTATACTCTTCCTCCTGTTAGTGCTGTATCCAACGATCACTTTGACCAAGATGGGCTCATTGGTATTTTTTCCATCATTGAGAAGGACTACGCTTTAGCTAACAAAGAATTTCTCATTGACGTAGCAGAGGCTGGTGATTTTGCAAAATACAAAAATCGAAACGCTGCAAGAGTAACTTTTACAATTGCACGTATGCTTGATGAGGACTCAGGATTTTTTGACCCCAGTGTTTTCAGACTTTCCTATCCTGAAATGACTGCTATTTTCTATCAGAAGCTACTTTCAATTTTACCTGAAATTATTGAGCGACTAGATTCTTACAAGAAGTACTGGGTCGATGAGGATTTATTCCTTTCTAAATCTGAGAACCTTATCGACAGCAGACTGATCAAGATCTGTGAGATTGGCCACATACCGGTTGCTGTTGTCGAAATTTCATCAGACATAGATTCACAGATGTTTCACTGGGCGAATCAAAGACGATGGGGCCTTGTTCATGACATGGCAATACATAAGCGTACCGACCTCGCACAAATTCTATACAGACAAGGCCGAAGATATTGGTTTAAATATCGTTATGAAAGTTGGGTTCAGTTCAAAAGCAAGCAACACCCTCGTCGAGTTGACTTAAGTTTTTTAGCCGATGAACTCAATGCAATAGACACTAATGCAGGGTGGAAATATGATGGATCTAGCAGTCTCACACCAATACTTTCAAGTAAAAACGAAAGCTCGATATCTTTCGATGATTTTTGTCAAATGCTATTCAAACATTTGATATCAAGCCCAATAGACTGGGACCCATTTGTTTAGCAGGTGAACAATTGTGAGCAGAATTTAACCAATCTGCATACTCCATCTGACCATGACCCCTCTCCCATGGATGTGATAATATCTGAATCAAAATTATGTTTCACGAATGCCTTCCAAGCATTCACAAAGTTGGAGAGATAATGAACTTGCAACCCACCTTGATCGGCAAACTTCTGGAACTCAGACCTCTCAGAAAAGAAGATCATTCAAAACTTTTCGAAGCTGCCTCTGATCCACGCATATGGGAAATGCATCCACAACCGGATCGCTACAAGCCAGACGTTTTTCGTTCCTTCTTTGAGGAAGCGCTAGCCTCGAAGGGAGCACTCGTCATTATTGATTCAAGCAAGTCTAAGATCATAGGAACCTCTCGGTACTACGACTATCGCCCAGAAGATTCAAGCGTTGTCATTGGGTACACTTTTCTTTCACGAGACTACTGGGGTGGGCTATACAATCGAGAACTCAAAACACTTATGGTAAACTATGCTTTAGATTTTGTGAAAGCAACCTACTTTCATGTTGGTCTTGGAAATATTCGCTCCCAAAAAGCTATGCTCAAAATTGGAGGAATTCATACTGGAATTCAAGAAATCCCTGTAAGTTACGCCCCACCAAAGAAGTCGATTGTCTATAAAATTGAAAAGAAACTCTAGACAAAAAAACAAACAAGAAGTGGCCAACATGATATCAGTGTTGCCTTATCGATCCACGTAGCTGTTGATCCATGCATAGCTAATCTCATCTTACAAATTA
>CAZWOL010000124.1:0-3466 GCA_964635325.1 uncultured Pseudobdellovibrionaceae bacterium | reverse complement strand
CATGCTGCAACATCCTATGTTGTAGGACGAACGGCGAGTGAGTGGCTTGACTCTTTAGAGACACCTTCAACACAACCGAGAATAAGTGAAGATTCAGAACTCGAAGTTGAAGAAGAAGAAAATCTTGACCAAGCTGCTTCTGACAAATCACCAGTAGGCAATGAAAAGGCTCAGTCAGGAGTGCAGCCTAATACAGTGCAGGCTGATGCAGAACCAAAAGTCGGGCCTCGAACGACAGCGAAAGATGATGCTGAGGTTGCATCTAAAGAGCAAAAGCACCATAGAACACACAAGGTTGTGCAAAAGACAAATAAAAGAAAAGAGAAGACCAAAGCACAATCCGTACCTAACGATGAAGCTAAAGATAAGATCAAAGCTCATCGAGAGGAAGAAGTAGCTTCAAAATCCATCTCAGAAGATCCCCCGGTGTTTGATGCTGCATCTTTTGAAAAAAGATTTTCGGACAAAGTGGATGCGATGGTTGAGCGCGTTTGCTTTGGAGCTGGGACTAAGGTTCGCACCGAATATGGGTGGCAAGACATTGAAACATTGCACGAAGGCGATATCGTTGTCAGTTGCGACTTTAGTGGCAAGCAATGTATCTACACTCCTATTGTGCATACGATGGAGTCGCAAGTTCACAGCATCATTCATTTGACCGTGAGTGGTGAGGTTATCGATGTGACGCCAAACCATCCTGTCTATATCGTAGATGAAACACGCGAAACTTTTGTCCCTGTCGGTGCCCTTAAAGTTGGGGATAGAATACTTAGTCTCAATGGTGACACTGTTATAGTTGAAGACTTGGAAAAAGTAGACCTTGCTGATTCCATCAGTGTTTATAATCTTGAGGTCGAAAAGACACACAACTACTATGTCAGCTCTGCGCTTGGTGATCCTCAAGATCTGTTGGTTCATAATTGTAATAAAGCGAAGCACATCGGTGAGCAGACCAAAAATTTTGGTGAAGGTCTCCTCGTTGGGGCACTAGAGTCCGTTTCTGGTGATCTGGATCTTAAGCGCAACAATCAGAATTTTGAAGATGGGAGATTTGCTGGTCGTATCGCAGGATCAACAGCACAAATCGGTGTAGGTACTCTCGGGTTTATAGCGAACGCTGGTGCGGCATCTGCTGTGTGTGCGACAGGTATCGGATGCATGGCCTCTCCAGCTCTTGTGGCAAGTGCAGTAAAAGATGTTGCGCTTGCTACAAATGGAGCGAGAACCATAGGACAGGCTATTGAACGTGGGCCGAAGAAGGTATATTCGGTCGGGGAGAGAGAAAGTCCAGCCTTAAAAAATAATCCATATCACCCGGAGGAAGTCTCAAAGAGGATCAAGCCTTCATATGAGTCTAATCCAAAGCATACAAATTATAGAAATCCGAAAGCAGGGATTGAACCGAAAGATGCTAAAGATCTTTATGAAAAAGCTATTAGAGGTGGTTCAGAAACTTGGTATGCAAAAGATAGTAATGGCAATATTCATAGATTCTCTTCAGATAATGCAGGTAATGCTCATTGGAGCGGTAGTACCGGAGATGTAAAAAATCCTCTTGATGCCGCAATTTTGCCAAATGAAATAAAAAAGGAGTTAGGGTACTAAATGATATTTATCGGTAATGTAGATAGTTTTGCTGTTAAATTGAGTTGCACGGAAGAAATTGATGGCAAGAAGTATGGGCGATTTTGTTTCATCATTAACCATAACGAAGTAGGTGATTTTGATTACGGAGTAAATTTAGGGACCGCGTATGTCTACTTTTGTAATTTACTCTTCAATGAAGGTCACAGAGAAAAACCGGAGTTTTTTAAAATTGAAGCTGGTGAGCTTTTCAAAAAATTAGACTCTTGGCTCTATGGACCTGAATTTTACGAATTGGCTGAGGAGTATGCGCAGGAGTATGGTGGTTTACAAGTGCTGTGTGGCATTTGCGAAAGTATGGACGAATGGAAAGGTTATCTCATTGAGAATTCAACATGCGCGAGATTTCTTGTTGCGAAATTGAAGTCTTCCGTTTCTGAATATTTTCTGTCGAAAGGAGAGTTTGATTCCGTTATTAAAGCAACTGTAGACTATATGGAAAATAACATGGGTTTTGGGGTAAAGAGATAAATGCATGATGACCTAAGCTATGGTAATTTCTACCCTATTTATTTTGATGCTTTTAAATATGAGCTTATATTTTTTCTTCTCTTATGATATCGTGCGCAGTCCTTTCTAGTTGCCTAGTTCAGAGGTTGTTAAAGTAATGTTTTTTAAATTTTTTTCCCAAAATTTTTTTGTGATTTTTGTGGCTATCACGAGTGCATGTGCACCGATTGTCGTGCAGTCTTCACAAGATGAATCAGAGAACACTCAATCTGAAGATAAAAAACCAAATAATCCGGATGTCTCAACAGGATCT
Organism: uncultured Pseudobdellovibrionaceae bacterium; assembly: GCA_964635325.1. Classification (GTDB taxonomy): domain Bacteria; phylum Bdellovibrionota_B; class Oligoflexia; order Oligoflexales; family Bog-1112; genus BOG-1112. The sequence goes on along the minus strand of CAZWOL010000124.1, from coordinate 1,059 downwards.
GAAGCTAAGGATGTATGTACAGACCCAAATCATGTGACGCATCCATTTTCTTCAGCGTCTACATCTAAAAAAAATGAAGCGGAGCCAATCCAGGAGTCCAAGAGGCCATCGGGATCACAGCTCACAAGAAAAGATCCGCCACCACGGTCGCAGTTTGCGAAGAGCGACTATGCTGAGCTGCAAAAGCTTGTGAAATGGAATTCTGAGGATCGGGATCATAATTTAGATATAGAGAAATCTTTTCGACGTATTGCTGAAATTTACCAATTTGATGATTTCCGTGCTGTTGAGTTGGATCCAATGACAGAGCAGGATGATAAAGTAACCCGAATTCTACTCCTAGACTATAAACTGAGTCACCTTGCGTACGTTTTAAATTTGCTTGCAGGAATTGCCGAGGCAATGCATAGGGGGGTGAAGGATTCTACAACTATCAATTATATTGATACACTCCCTATTGCGACTGTTCTCAAAAATACAATCGAAATCAAATTGAAGCCTAGTTATTTTGATTTTATTAAATATGAAAATAAAGCTTTGGAGGGTATGGCAGGAGAATTTTGGCCCGAAGGTCGGCAAATCGAATTTGTGTTTGGCAAGCAAACAGTCGTCTTTTTGTTTTCAATTGCATGCGGTAAATTAGGGCATAGCCTTGAGGCCCTGAAGGGTGATGTTGTTTTCCAAACTCCTTGGATACTTAGAGCCTTGGAGGGGAAACCTTTTAAGGGCTTGTGGCAATCTTCTAGTCGGGATGATGCCCGTCAAGGTAGTGGACGGCAGCACGACCTTGATTTAGAAACTCGGCGTCGTACTTACACTTCAAATTTGTTTGAAGCAATTTGGGATGGTCGCAGTCTTTTTGTTCCAGGTCCAGCTTATGCGTATCGTTTTATTGACAAATTCGAAGAAGTTCATTTTGAGGAAAATATCTATTTGTTTGGGATTAGGGAGTTTTATTTAAATACACTTCTTGATTTTCAATCAACTATACAGCAGCTGAGCGCTCAGCCTGGATTTACATTCGCAAGATCATGTGCCCCTATTGTTGTGAAATCTTCA
>CAZWOL010000123.1:0-3485 GCA_964635325.1 uncultured Pseudobdellovibrionaceae bacterium | reverse complement strand
ATAAGAAAGAATTGGCTCTTTCTGGAGCATATGCTCTCGTTTTAACTGCTGGACTTGGTTTTTCTATCTACACTATTGCGTGGGCAAGTGGGAATCCTGAGCCGTCATGCGATTGGGAGCAAGTTGGTTTTGTAGATTATCCTGTCTGTGTCAACCGAACGAAGCTGGGGCCTTTGGTTGTAAACTCATCCTTTGAGGAGTGCTATTTCTATACAGGCCTTTATAGGGACTGTAGAGGAGTGAGTGATGCTTCTGTCATGTGTTTGATGAAGGTCCTCCCTGGTGGGGTGGTTATAGTCAAAGATTCTATGATGAAAAGTGATTCGGTTCTGGTGCTGGGAGGACTCATGGGAATAGTGACTTCATCATTGTGTTTGCAGGCTGTTCTCAGTAGAGTTTTGCAGATTGTCGTTGGTGATTGAAAGCTCTCATAAGAGCATGCTTGGAATTTTAGATCTCCCGAACATGCTTCATTATCTTTTGCTACTTGCAATCTAAGGTTTGAAGACCACTAGTGTGACGATGATGACCATCAGGATGGTAGGAACTTCGTTGAGTATACGAAGTTGCTTGCTGCTAAAACCAATGCTCTCTTTGTTCTTCAATTTACGATGTAGACGACCTGCAAAGATCGTGAATACCGTCAATGCAACAACAAAAAGTAATTTGGTGTGCAACCACCCCTGCTTCATCAGGTAGGGATTCTGCGAAATCATACCTAGTCCTGCTATCCAGGAGATTCCCATCGCAGGGTGGGTGATGTAGTACATGAGTCGACGCTCCATCACTGAGAGCATATCGTGATTATCACCACTCTTAGCTCCCCAACTCTCATGGTAGATAAAGAGCCTGTATAAGTAGAGTAGTCCAGCAAGCCAGCTGATGATAGCGACGATGTGCAGACTTTTTAGAGCTAGGTAAAGATTCAAGCGTTTTCCTCCAACACAAAATTGACGACCTTACCCGGGACAACGATCTCTTTCTTGATCACCTTACCTGCAATATTGCGTTGCACAAACTCTTGTTGTTTGGCAGTCGCAATACATGCTGCTTTATCAGCAGCTTTTGCCACGCTTATAGTGCCGCGCATTTTGCCGTTGATCATCACCGACATTGTGCATGTATCTTCGACGACTAGTTTTGGATCAAAACTAGGCCAAGAAGCATAGGTGATCGTATCTTTGTGACCTAGGCGTTCCCAGAGCTCTTCGCAGATATGTGGAGCATAGGGAGCAAGCAAAATTACAAAATCTTGGGCCTGCTGACGTGTGAGACCATCTTCTTTGTAAGCAAGGTTGATGAACTCCATCATTGCAGACAAAGCTGTATTCAGTCTGTAATTTTCAGTGTCTTCGGTTACCTTTTGAATGGTCTTCGCAAGTGCAGTTGCAATTGCAGGCACAGAAGTGCTGCGGTTTGCGGTACCTGCAATTCCCCCATTTTCATCGACAATCAGACGCCATACACGTTTGAGGAAGCGGCTCACACCAGAGATGCCCTGAGTCTGCCATGGTTTAACCTGTTCTAGTGGGCCCATGAACATTTCATAGAGACGCAATGCATCGGCACCCCAATCTTTGATCACCGATGTCGGATTGACGACGTTACCTCGGCTCTTAGACATTTTCTCCCCGTTTTCACCGAGAATCATGCCTTGATGCACGAGTTTTTGGAAAGGCTCTTTGCCAGATACCAAACCGAGATCAAAAAGTACCTTGTGCCAGAAACGCGCATATAACAAATGCAAGTTGGCATGCTCGACACCACCGATATAAAGATCGACAGGCATCCAATATTTTTCTTTGTCTTTTGCCCATGCTTCTTGGTTGTTGTGAGGATCCAAGTAGCGAAGATAGTACCAACAAGAGCCTGCCCATTGCGGCATAATGTTGGTTTCGCGTGTTAGCTTTTGTCCATTGCGCTCAATGTTCACCCAGTCTTGTGCTTTAGCAAGAGGTGGTTCTAGAGAACCCGTCGGTTTAAAGTCTTCCATCTCGGGAAGATAGACTGGTAGATCATCTGCACTCATAGCTACCGCATTACCATTACGATCATGAGCAATTGGGAATGGTTCTCCCCAGTAGCGCTGACGAGAGAAAATCCAGTCGCGAAGTCTGTAAGTAACTGCAGTTTTTCCGAGGTCTTTTTCTTCAAGCCATTTTGCTAGACGCTTGCGTGCATCAGCAGGACTCAAACCATTTAGAAAATCTGAATTAACGATAAGCCCATCATGTTTGTCAATGTAGGCTGCTTCTTGAATATCGACATCTCCACCACTAACAACACGCACTATATCTAATTTGTATTTGCGCGCAAACTCGTGGTCGCGTTCGTCATGGCCAGGAACCCCCATCACAGCACCGGTACCGTAACCTGCTAGTACATAATCAGCGACGTAAATTGGAATTCTTGCGCCAGTCACTGGATGCTTGGCGTAGGCCCCTGTGAATTGACCAGTCTTGTTTTTGTTTTGAGCAGTGCGTTCGAGCTCACTTTTGTGAGCCGTCTGTTCGATGTAATCTGTCACATCTTTTTTGTATTTGTCTGTTGTGATTGCAAGTGTGAAAGGGTGCTCAGGTGCAATCACACAGAAGGTGACACCAAAGAGTGTGTCGTGACGTGTTGTAAACACAGTCATGGCTTTGTCAAAATTCTCAATCGGAAATTTGATGTAGCAACCTTCGCTTTTGCCAATCCAGTTGCGTTGCATCTCTTTGGTAGACTCGGGCCAGTCGAGTCCGTCGAGATCGTTTAGCAGACGTTCTGCATATTCTGTGATTTTCAAAACCCATTGTTTGATAGCACGTTTTTCAACTGGAAAACCTCCGACCTCGGAGAGACCGTCGATCACTTCTTCGTCTGCGAGGACAGTTCCGAGTTGTGGACACCAATTTACGGGTGAATCAGAAATATAAGCCAAACCCTTTTCGAAGAGTTGTACGAAAATCCACTGCGTCCACTTGTAGTAGTTGGGGTCGGTCGTGTTCACTTCGCGATCCCAGTCATAGGAAAATCCCATGCTGTTCATCTGCTTTTTAAACACGCTGATATTACGCTCAGTAGTTACGCGTGGATGTGTGTTAGTTTTGATCGCATACTGCTCTGCGGGGAGCCCAAAAGCATCCCACCCCATCGGATGAAGCACATTGAAGCCTTGTAGCCTCTTGTAGCGCGCGAGAATGTCGCTGGCGGTGTAGCCCTCGACGTGTCCTACATGCAGACCATCGCCGGAAGGGTAGGGGAACATATCGACAACGTAATATTTTGGTTTAGGGAGGAAGTCCTGAGCCTTAAAGGTCTTGTTTTTTAGCCAGTAGCTTTGCCACTTTTCCTCGATGCTTTTGAAATCGTAGAGACCTTTTTCGCTTTGCTCACTCACAGTCTTTCCCCTTTATTTTTAATCGCAGAGCCTTTGCAGGCTCCAATAAAGACGAGAATGCTAAAGGGGTCAACTACAAAGATCTTATAGGTTCAGTCGGACAATT
>CAZWOL010000122.1:0-3751 GCA_964635325.1 uncultured Pseudobdellovibrionaceae bacterium | reverse complement strand
ATAGACCCCTAAGTTTATGATTCCATGAGGCCAGGATCCTAGTTCATATTTTGTAAGGATTTGCTAAGACGTGAAATTTTTCGATGGCTAAATAGCCTCTCTATTTCTTGAATAAGCATCTGCCCAAAGCATTGGCTTAGGTGTGTAGCAATAACGATAGTAGCAAGCCGCAAGTGCAAGAACACTCAGAGGTAGAACAAAAAGACAGCTTACGCCGACGATTAGCTTCGCCTTCAATTCTTCAATAGCTTCAAGGTTTGCTGCGCTTTCAGTGATTGTGCAATTCTCTCCAGTGCAGCTTGAATTGCTAGTGATATTGAGCGCATAGGCTCCTAAGGAGTGACAGAGAAGTACTAAGCTGAGTAGAAAGCTAAGAATACGCAAGGAATTCATCTCCAATAGTTTTGACTGGAGTGAGGACTTATACGACTTCAAGCAAAAGTGCATCAATATTCGTAGCGAAAACCTTCGCTATGCTAAAATAGAGAGCATACTGGGGAGGGGGATTATGAAGAAGCTTTTTATCAGTCTTGTTTTCCTTGTGACGCTTGTGGATGTGATGATTTGGCAGATGCGGCATCGTAAGCCCAAGATGCTTCAAGCTGTGCGTGTAGAGAATTCTCCAAAGGATCTCGAGACAAGGTCTATAAGTGCGCAGACACTTGCTCAGCCTGTGCAGAGCTACGCTCACCTACCTCAGGCATGGGCGACTGGTCCCTCTGGTGACGGATGGATTCAGTACATGAATAACTTAAAATCTTGCACTCCCTTTGTATTAAATTACCGATTCCTAGAGTGGGAAAGAGGAACGCGCCGCCGTATTATTCAAGGTAAAAATGGAGATAAATGCGTAGTGATCGATGTTTTACCTTCGGATCGAAAGGTAACCTGCGAGTTGGGCAAGGAGCTTGTCCAATCTTTGACCAGCGAGGAACGCTATAGAGACGCCGAAGAAGGACCTTTGAGCCAAGATGCAGAAGATTTGAATGCATTGGGTGCCTCTCATTGTGGCAGGCCGAGTGTGGTTTTTTAATAAAATAACGTTAAAAATCATCTTTTTTTATAAATTAAATCCAACCAATATTATTTGATTTTAATTTCTATTAAAAATTCTTCAAAAGACTCCATCACTTGCCAGATGTATTGAATACGTTTTGACTTCGTGTTTTTTCTTTTCAATGGTAAGCATTTTAGATTCCCATGTGGGCATTTTTAAAATTCGGAAGGAACAAACAATGCGATTTTTCTCCAAAATAGGTGGACTCGTACTCGTATTGGGAGCGAACACAAGCTTGGCGACAGATGCAAAAGGAAAAGACATGAAATTGGAAACAGACAATCAGAAGGCCAGCTACGCGATTGGTCGTCAAATCGGTGAAAGCATGAAAAGCCAAGGTGTGGAAGTCGATGTCGACGTTCTTGCATCTTCTATGAAAGAAGCCCTTGCTGGTACCAAAAGCCGTTTAAGTGAAGAAGAAGCACACAAGGCACTCCAAGGTCTGCAGGCGAAAGTCAAAGAAAGAATGTTGGCAGAAGCAAAGAAGACTCAAGAGGAAGGTGATAAATACTTAGCAGAAAATGCTAAGAAAAAAGGCGTGAAGACCACTGCAAGCGGCCTACAATACGAAGTTGTGAAAGAAGGAAAGGGTCCAGCTCCTAAGGATAACGAAACTGTTAAAGTTCATTACCAAGGAACGCTGATCAACGATAAAGAGTTCGATAGCTCTTACAAACGCAATGAGCCTGCAGAATTTGGTATCAATCAAGTGATCCCAGGTTGGACAGAAGCCTTGAAGTTGATGAAAGTTGGTTCAACTTACAACCTGACGATCCCTGCAAAACTAGCTTACGGTGAACATGGACAAGGTTCGATCCCACCTAACTCTGTATTGAAATTCAAAGTAGAGTTGCTTGAGATTGTTAAACAAAAAGAAGAACCAAAAAAAGCAAAAGCTAAATAGTCTCCCTCCTTTCCTCTTCTCTCGCAGTTTGAACCTCCAAAAGGTTCAGCTGCAAATACATTCGATAACTCTTGATCCTGTCCCGTTATACACACTGACCTCTTTCGAGGGTTGTCGAAGATTGTACAAATCACATCACATCAAAGGTGTAGACTCATGTCATCATTGATTATCCGCTCTCTTGAGTTCAGTTACGATAGTTCTGATAAAAACATTCTGTCGAATCTAAGTGCATCATTTGCTCGGGGTTGGACAGGTCTTGTGGGTGCGAATGGCTGTGGCAAAAGTACTCTCCTAAAAATTCTTGCAGGTCAACTCCATCCGACGCATGGCTCCGTCCAAGGTCCATCGCGACGCTACTATTGTGCTCAAGAAACGCTTCTGGCTCCAAAAGAGTTGGATGCTTTTATAGAAGCTTATGATCAGAACGCAATACATATGAAGAATTCTTTGGGCTTGCACGAGCTTTTAACGCATTCCTGGAATCAACTTAGCTCTGGAGAACAGAAACGCTTGCAGCTTGCGTGTGCTCTTTGGAATGATCCTGAGATTTTGTTGGTAGATGAACCGACCAACCACCTCGATCGCGAAAGTCGTGACTTCGTGATGCAAGCTTTGCGGCTTTATAATGGAATAGGAATCATTGTTAGTCATGATCGTGAGCTGCTACAAAATCTCTGCACTCATACACTGTTCTTTCTTGGTAAGAAGATCTATGACTTTTCTGCACCACTGGTTGAAGCTAGACGTCAACTTGACCAGATTCTAGCCTCTCAAGAGAACGCTAAACTTGAAGCTAAGAAAAAAAGCCGAGCATTGGAACAGGAACTATCTCGTTTGCAAGAGATTGAGCAAGGATCCAAAAATCGTATTTCAAAAAAACATGTACGATCTGGAGACAGCGATACACGTGCGAAAATTAATCTTGCAAGGTTAACTGGCAAGGATGCGAGCCTTGGACAAAAGAAACAAAACTTGCAAAATCGCATCCATGGCTTAGATCAAAGGATTGAATCCTATGACGTGATTAAAGATTACAGCGGTACTATAGATTTTGATCTTCCCGAGGTCAATGCTTCGAAAGTCATCCTGCACAAAGACGAGTGTGAGATACCACTTCCTAGTGGGAGTAGGCTGAGTACTCCAGAGCTTGTGATATGTGCATCTGAAAAAGTTGGTATAGTTGGAAAGAATGGAGCTGGTAAAAGCTCCTTGCTACAAACGATTGTGCAATCAGGATGGCTTAGAACCACTCGTTTCTTTTATCTCAAGCAAGAGTTGGATCCAGATGAGCTTCAGCGCCTGCAAATTTTGTTGAAGGAACTTAGTCCGGATCTATATGCTCGCTGTTTGCAAATTGTTGCGCGATTGGGTTCGGATGCTAAGCAAATACTGAGTAGCAAAGCTTGGTCGGCAGGTGAGGCTCGCAAAGTTGCAATTGCTCTAGCGATTGTCAACAAAGTAGATCTTCTGATTCTTGATGAGCCAACCAACCATCTTGATTTGCCAACAATCGAGAAGTTAGAGAATGCTCTAGCGCAAAGTTCACTAACTTTGTTGATTGTAAGCCATGACTCAAATTTTTTACAAAATGTTTGTACGCGAACGTGGGCAATTGAGAATAATCGACTAAACATGATTGATTTTTAGAAATTTTATCATCATTATTGATCCCGTTTTGAGTGATTTTATGCTCGTTTTTCGAGTCTCTACTTAGCAAGTTTCTAAGATGAGACTAGCTATGTAGGAATCAGTCATTAAAGCAACTTTTTAGAGGTAGATTTCTTATG
>CAZWOL010000121.1:0-3851 GCA_964635325.1 uncultured Pseudobdellovibrionaceae bacterium | reverse complement strand
TGTTTGACTTCGCAGAACCATTTTAGAAACTTGAAATTTTCCTCCTCATTAGGTCGTTCAAGCTCTCCCAAGCGAGAAAGGTCTTCTTCAGAAACATCACGCCAATAGGTAAGGATGTGTGGAATATCATCGGTTGTAATTTCGCGAATCGAGAGGACTGGCTTCATCGGTTACAGATCCTTTCTGAAATAGACAACTCGCTCTGTCTCCTCGAAGCCCCATGCCTTATGTGCATGAATGGAGTGCTCACTTTCGATTCTGGTATCCGAGGCAAGTTCTTTTATCGATAAGGATTGAGCCCACTCTTCTGCTTTCTTAATGAGGGCATGCCCAATGCCTTGCTTTTGAAATTTATCGTCAACCCAAATTCCTTCTACAAACGCCACCGGGGAGTGATCGCACCCATTCACGTAAGGACGGAGTGTCAGTTCGATAAACCCTATTGGCTCAGAATTCCGTTCGGCAAAGAAACATGCAAAGTTTGATCCCTTGTACAAGTGCTCAACGTCCTTAAGTTCGTCAAAACTTGCTTCCGGCCACAGCTCTTTACGCATCTTGATCCAACGCGGAAAGTCGCTTTCGGTAGTTTTGCGAATATTAATGTTCTTCAAAATCATTGTTTTCCACCTTACCGCATTTCAAGTTGTGCGGTTATGTATCGTATCAATGTGCTTATATCGAGCACCTGGTTTGGCCTGTTCTCACGATCACTGCGTACTAAACAATCTAACAGTGAAAGCAAATTAAGAATATCGACGGATATGCGCCATGAATCGTGTAGGGAAATACCACTTTTTTTTAGGCCGCGAAGGAAAGCCTCTTCAAAGGCAGGTGGGACTTCATGGGAGTACCTGAGCATATTGGCAACATCGCAAAGCATAGATCCCGAAAATGCGAACTCCCAGTCAAGAATTCCACTGACGGTCCATTTTCCATTGACTTGATCTACCAAAATATTTGCGGGATCAAAGTCTCCGTGAACGAGATTCATCTCAGTTTCGGGTGGGAAAAAGGTCCCATACTTTTTGAGGCAAGATTCTATAGTGCGTATCAGGTTGCTATCAAGCTGGCTGAGAAATTGTGGTTCTTTTAAACACCTCAGAGCATAGTTCTTGTAACCTCGCTTGGTGAGTGGATCTTTAGGTACTAAGTCGTTATCAAAAAATCCGGAGCTTCCAAAACCATAGCTTTGTATTTTCGCTAAGTAGGTACCGACCTCATACATAACGGCATTTAAATCGTGAGGCTCTTGGCCAAGCAGAAGGTCACGCAAGGTTATACCATGCATATACTCGACAACAGCATAGCGGTAGGTGTGGTACTCACCAACCGTACGAATTCTTGGCACGGGAATGTTGGATTTTAGGAGCTTGGCTAATGCGGCTTCCCGAAAAGCTGCGTCCTTGTCGCGAAGGTAGACTCGAAGTATGAATGGCTCTGAGTTCCCGACCAAAAGTACTTTCACATTGACGTTAGCACATCCGCCAGGAAGGATTTCATGACTTGCGATTTTCGAATTCGGAAATGCTTGCGCCAGCATCCCCAGAATGTCTAATGATGGCAATGGGCTGTATTGCGTTGCCTTTTCCCATTTGCTTTTAAAAGTCATGTTAGTGTTTATCCTTCAGCTCTCCGGTGGTTCTTCACCGAAGAGGGTTATGAGAAGCCGTTTTGTGCCATCTAGAGGCAAGTGGCTGAGGTCCTCGATAAAAAACTGACCACGGCAAGGAGTTGAGTATCGAATTTTAGGCAGACTGGTGCCCTCTTGCTGACGTCTTACGCGAAAAAATCGTGAATATCGTCATACGAATTGGTTTGCGAATCGTTTTTCAGATTTAGGAAGTAGCAAGAGCCCGCATTTCCGATTCTTGATAGAGATCGGCTAGGGGGAAAATAAGATCGAAGTCGCCCCACATCAGCTCTCCATCTTCAAGTGAAAATTTTTTGAATTTCTGAAGATTGGCATACTTTAAAATTTGAGGGTTTCGAGAATTCTTAAGGAATGGTCCGAAGTCAACCTCGTGTTTCGTTCCATCGGAAAAGGAAATGAGGAGTCTGAAGTTTTTAATATGCTTGGCTTCCACTATTTTGATATTTGCAGGCATCGGTTTCATATTTTACCTGCTATTTTCTTTGTGACAATTTTCTTATGATAGACAAAGAAGTTGATCCAGCTTTGGACAATTTCGTCACCAAAAACTTTAACGAATTTTTTAAAGTGTTTCGCTTGGGTTGCTGAAAGAGCCTTGCGTCCAGGAACCTTTTTTAGTTTAAGACTATGTATGATCCCATTGCGCAATTCGATCTCAATCTTGTTCATTAGAGCCATGACGGGCGTGAACATGAATAGGCTCGTGCTCATTTGAATAGAAAAAGATCACAATTCCCAGATACTCGTAGAGCTTTGGCACGGTAGAATCCTCAGCCGATAATTTGCAGAACTAACAACATAAAGCTGTTTTAGGATAGCAGCTTTTTATGAAAAATAGTTAGCGCATACTCTTTGCGTGAATACGCTGTGTGTTTTGTAGACGAAAAAAAAGCCGTCATGAAGACGACTTTTTTTTACCATACGTTCTGATAAAGAACGAAATGGCGGGAGAGACGGGACTCGAACCCGCGGCCTCCGCCGTGACAGGGCGGCGTTATAACCAACTTAACTACTCCCCCGGAGTTCGTTAGCAAGGATGGTTTTAAATTATTCCCAAAAAAATGCAAGTCAAAAAACCATCTTCACAGACTCTATAAGGGGCGATGTTTTCTTCTCACAATCTTTTGTTACGATGAAACCAAGGCCTTAGGTAGTTCATTGCTGCTAGAAAAAACGTCGCTGCTCGCGAAAGCTTTGGAGCTCTTGGTGCTGCTGGAGTCTCCTCTCTATATGTCCAGGATGAAAATGCTGCCCATGCACTGGAACCAATCCATTGCTGTACTGTCAGATGTCTGAAGATGTGAGCCTGAGCTTCCTCCTGAGTCAGAGGAGTGAGCATACTGCGCAGCGCAGCGGTCGCCTCTGTGCTTCCTGCGAGCACATACCAGTAGCTTGCGTGTGACAAATCTTGCGGTACTGTCCCGTGACCGCTACGAGAAACTTTGACAACTCTGGGTCGTCAAGTTTCTCGTGAATTCGCTCTCCGTTAATGTTCGTTTCCGACGTGTAACTGGAGTCCTGGAGGGGCGGTCACTCACAAGTGAGCTAACTCCTCCGTTGGCAGTGAGTCTATTGAGCAAGATCTTTTTCACTTCCTTGTAAGGAGTAAAAAGAGTGATCTCAGTATCATCAGCTCTATGCTCAATATTGACTGCAGAGTTGGTGTCCGCATGCGAGACCTCCCCACTGACGTGATAAAACTTATCTCCGACTCGCCTTCCTTCCAGACGATGAGTCTTTGAGTCCATTTGTGAGGTATACGCAGGATTGACCAATCTCAGACGAGAACCTCTCGCCTTAGTGATGGAATGAAGGGCTTCTGCTAAAAGACTACGCGTCCATGAAGACATCAGACGATTGTAGTTTTTACCTTTGCTTCGGCCTTTTATAGGTCGTGAAAGATCCTCAGCCCGAATCTCTTTTGAAAAATCAACAACGCGATGCACAGCTTCAAAGGTCTTGGTACGCAGCTGTTCGTATTGACGGTCATTGTAGCGATCTAATTTTTTGCGCCCCAGGTTGAATTTGAGAATGCGTTGGGCCTTGCGTTTGGATGGAGTCTTTTTTGCGATCTGATGCAATTTGTTGCGTGCTATGCCTCGCAGATAACGCTTCTTTGTACCATCTGTCATCAGCTTGCCAAAGCCTTCTCCATGAAAGCCACCTTTGGAGTCTGCTAATGCTTCGGTGTAGCCCATAT
>CAZWOL010000120.1:0-3924 GCA_964635325.1 uncultured Pseudobdellovibrionaceae bacterium | reverse complement strand
ATGTTTTCAAAAATCTGCTCGGATTTTGATGCACAGCTCGTCGAGTTTGAAGGAGAGAACGATCACGTTCATTTGCTTGTCAATTATCCACCCAAAGTTGCCATTTCGAAACTCGTCAATAGCTTGAAAGGAGCCTCCTCAAGAATGATACGCAGGAAGGGGCATGCTTCCATTCAAAAGGCATTATGGGGTGGGAGTTTGTGGTCACGAAGTTACTTTGCAGGATCCTGCGGTGGTGCTCCCATCGAGGTTGTTCGCAAATACATAGAACAACAAGCTAGGCCGATTTAAATTACGAGGGAGAGCAGCGGAACAAGTTCCCGCGGCTCTCCCTCGTATTGCGAGTTCTGATGCCTTTCATCTGCGGCCTAAAGGCCACAGTTTTCCGGCACATTTTGATAAAATATGGAAAGGTGGCTTAGGAATGCAATACTTTTTATTTTACAAAGATCAGCTATATCTTGAAGAATCAAGCCCACAAGTATTTCGGCTTCCTCAGGCTCTGCCATTTCCAATTTTGGAGCAAGATCTTTTTACATTTCAAGCACCAAATGGCCTTCAATCCATTGTTGCGATGGTCACAAAGATGCATGATTTGGGTTCAGCAGAGGCTAAGTTTTTTTCAATGCGTTCTGCCATGTCTGTTTTATCTGCAGACTATATTAAAAGCATCGCCTATGCTCGCGCTATCCTCCATTTGAACGTATACCATGGTTTTTGTGGTCGCTGTCGAGTAGAGACTTTGGTGATTCATGCTGCGGAGCGTCACTGTCCTGCGTGTGAACATCATTTCTATCCTCGCATTTCACCTTCGATTATAGTGCGAATCGAACGTGGGCCTGAAATTCTTATGGTGCGAGGACCTCACTTTGCCCCTGGTGTGTATGCGTTGGTTGCTGGTTTTGTAGAGGCAGGAGAATCGCTTGAAGAGGCTGTTAGAAGAGAGATTCGAGAAGAAGTTAACCTTGAAGTCAAAAATATTCGCTATCTAAGATCACAGCCTTGGCCTACGCCTGATTCTTTGATGCTTGCTTTCTCTGCTCAATACAAGTCGGGGGACATCAAGGTAGATGGTCATGAAATCGAAGCTGCAGCATTTTACACCCGTGACAAAATACCGGGTATGCCAAGTGTCCCTCATTCAATTGCAACTAAGATGATTCGTGATTTCCTAAAAAGGACTTTTTGATCTGATTATTTTGTATCAGGCTGCTTTTTTTGTTGCTTCTCGATGAATTTTCTTAAGCATCCCATGAGTTCGACCATGTCTAAGGGTTTCTTCAAAAATTCGTTCATTCCGGCATTGTAACAAAGTTTGCGGTCACTTTGCATGACACTAGCCGTCAATGCAACAATGTAGGGTCTATCTATATCTTTGCTGTTGGCACGAATCGCACGCGTTGCACCAAATCCATCTAGTATTGGCATATGAAGATCCATGATGACAATATCGTAGTTTTTTTCTAATACAGCTTTTACAGCAAGATCACCATTGTCAACTATATCAGCATCATAACCTAGTTTCTTTAGAAATTTGCTGATTAAAATTTGATTTGTTCGACTATCTTCTGCAACAAGAATATTGAGTGGGTGATCTTTGCCAAAGGGATGTATGCCTTCGTGTAGGTTTGCCTTGGATACATTCACAGGCAACATTCCAATGCCTGATTCTGTGGATACAGTGAATGTGAACTTCGATCCTTCAGTGGGGGTGCTTTCACACCATATTTTCCCACCAAGGAGATCTGTAAGATGTCGGCATATAGCAAGTCCAAGGCCTGTCCCACCATATTTGCGAGTTGTCGATGCATCGACTTGGGAAAAGTCTTGAAAGAGATTTTTTTGCTGTTCAGAAGTCATTCCAATACCATTGTCTTGTACGGATGTTTCAATGAATGTTGTTGTTCCTGCAACATCGAAAACTCTGATGAGGATACTAACCTCACCTTTATCAGTAAACTTAACAGCGTTGCTCAGTAGATTAAGAAGTATCTGACGGTAGCGAGTGTAATCACATACCAGGACAGTAGGGACGTTATCCTTGACGTGTGCTCGGATCTTGATTGCTTTTTCTTCTGCTCTGGGAGTGATTATTTTTATAGCTTCGTCAATAGCTCGTCGTATATCAAAAGGGGTGGCTTCCAACTGCAGTTTGCCAGCTTCAATCTTTGAGAAATCTAGAATATCATCGATTAAAGCAAGTAATGAATCGCTGCATGAACGAACTGTCTCGAGCATCTCACGTTGTTCATTGTTTAGATCCGTTTCAAGTAGAAGGCTTGTGTTTCCTACGACCCCATTCAGAGGTGTGCGAATTTCATGACTCATATTCGCTAAGAAGTTAGCTTTGGTTTGAGCAGCTTTTTCGGCAGCTTCTTTCGCTCTTTGCAATTCATGAGCAACTTCTTCCTTCTGCGTTTCAAAAAATTTTTCTTCTGTTATATCTTCAACAACAGAAAAGTAAGTGAAGGCTTTCTTACTTTCGTCATAGTAGCGACGGCTGTTAACAGCGCCCCAAACAATTGCTCCCTTCTTGTCTATATAGCGTTTTTCAAAGCGACGTATTGGTGTTCCTCGTGATAGTGATTCCTGACTTGCTTTGGCACCTGCAATATCATCTGCATGAGTGATATCAAAGACCGTTTTTTTTCTTATTTCTTCGAGTGAGTAGCCTAGCCAATTTAAGAAAGCAGGATTTGCATCTAAGAATCCCAAATTTTCATCAAGCTGAACAATGCCAGTTGGAACATTGTCAAAGACCATTTTGAGCTTATCAAGAGCAGATTTTGCTTCCTTTTCTTTAATGATCACTTGATCATAGTTATGTTGTATTTTGGTATTTTCAAGACTCAATTCTTTAGAATTCTTTTTTTCTGAATGTAGTCGTTTTCTGAGCTCTAGTTGGGTTACTACTTGACTTGCAAGTGCCTTCAAAGCTGCTTTTTGTTCATCGCTGAGCTTTCGGGGGATATTGTCAATGACGCAAAGTGTTCCGATATTTTGACCATTTGGAGTGCTAAGAGGAGCTCCTGCATAGAATCGGACATTGGGAGGGTTTCTAACAAGTGGGTTGTCAGAAAATCGAACATCTTTATAAGAGTCGGGTATTTCCATTATTTCACAATCTAAAATCGCATGCGCACAGAAGGCTAAATCTCGAGGAGTTTCGCTAGCATCTAAGCCGACTTTTGCTTTAAACCACTGTCTATCCTTATCCACTAACGAAACTATAGCGATTGGTGTTTGGCAGATGTATGAAGCCAGCTTTGTAAGGTTGTCAAATTCAATTTCTTCTTTCGTGTCCAACACGCTATATGCTTCTAAGCACGCGAGTCGCTTAGCTTCATTTTTTGGTTTCGGTGCTGGTATCATGACTCCCCTCGAAGCATTTTTCAAATATAGATCAACAGCTTCCTGGTCTATTAGGGATCGGTGTCTGATATCGTAAACATGAATAAGATGAGGATAAAGTTGTCTAACGTGCTGATAGCTCAAGACTTTTCATAAAGCTAAGGAGTTTTAACTACTTACAGGTTTGAGGGTTGCTTGTTTTGAAGACGATGACAAATTGGTCCCAGCAGTTTTGAAGGTCCTCTTGCAGTTGCTGAAATTGTGCAGACTTGAGCTCTTCATTTGTAATCTTATAGGCTGTGGTGAGAGCTGTCCCAGTGATCTTGATATCACATCCAACTTGTGAAATTTCACGAGTCAATTTGAGCCAAGGTGAAGATGTTTTGCAAACTAGAGGAGTCCCAACAATCTGTTGATTCTTAAGGATGACACGAGTTGTTACACTGTGTGGCAGGCCTAGTGTTATGTCATTCACATAGTTTTGTGAGTCAATTTTGCTGAGGTAATGCATTCCCGATGCATTCATTATGAATCCTGGTCCTACAGATGTTTTGTTCATTGGTGGAAAGTAGT
>CAZWOL010000119.1:0-4172 GCA_964635325.1 uncultured Pseudobdellovibrionaceae bacterium | reverse complement strand
AGTTATTTAGATTTGAAAAAGCAATCTGATTAGAGGAAACGCTTAAGAAGGACTGCGGATTTCGTCAATCTCATTTTTTCCAAAAAATTAACGACATCTCGTGCCGATTTTGGTGGGTTTTGCATGATTGCTGCTTGTGTTATGAGAGCGTCCAAGACGCGATCAACTCCGATAGAACAAAGAAAGAGTACAAATTCGTCGGGATGAATAGCTTTCATTCCATAGTTTGCAAGCACAGAAGTTGGAAAATCTTTCAGGTTAAACGTAATGATAGCTTCAGCATCTCCAGCGATTGCAGCAGCGAGAACATGAACGTCATCTTTATCAGGGAGCGACAAAGTAGGAATGACTTTCTCAAAAGTTCTCTCTTCCATCAATGCGTCTGGGATTGCGGCGTTCATAAGTTTTTGAATACGAGCTACTTTTTTTGTATCGATAGATCCAGTATTCTTGATGAGATTGCGAGCCCATTCTTCCTGAATGCGTTGTGTCCATTTCGGATAGTATAGCTTTGCTGTGAAGGACAAATGGATCAAAAAATCTCGGAGAATATACGGATACAAAACGCAGGCATCAAGAAGTACGACGGGCTTTTCATTCATCTTCTTCAATTTCCTGGGAAAGCTTCGTCATCTCTTTCATTGCAAGCAAGCGTGATCTTTCAGACTCAGTCTTATAGCTCACGAGATCTTTTGCGCGAATCCTACGATGAGATCCAACCATTCGGCAGGGAATTTTTCCTTCGTCAATTTCTTTTAATAGAAATGTCCTTGAAACATGCAAAAAATCGGCAGCTTCATGCGTCGTATATTCCCGATCGTTGAACAGGAGAGAAACCGTTTGGCCCTCGGCAATTTTTTCAAGCATAGTGACAAGAACTTCTTTGAGCGCTCCAGTTACTTTTAAATCGTTTGAGGATACCAATTTCTTGATCGCAGCCCTAGCAGACACCATTTCTCGCTCACTTGGCGTGTAATGCTCAATATTTTTAGCTGGGCTCCCCATAGATTCTCCTTCTTTCGAAGATAACTTACAAATGACTTAAATGCAATAAGTGACGTAAATGGTTTATCGGTCAATTGACAATCAATCTCAACAAATATATAAAAAATATAGTAAAAACATCCCCTTATTCTCGTCATTGGTTCCTAAAAAGTGCTTACAAGCACTACGAGCAAACTGCGCTCACATAAAGCAACACAGCTTGCAGCGCGTGCTATTCGTCGTGAATTTGCTGGGACAAGTGTCGAATTCTGGTCATCACAGAAACATTCATCGTGGGTGACTCCTCCTACTGAGAATACAAAACACTGGTGTCACAATTTTGCAGAGCCTCCGGGAGAAGTGTTTCAATCTGCTTTCTGGCAGCAGTTCAGTCGTAGATTAAAAATCAACTTACGACACTGCATCCTAGATCCAGAGCTATGTATCAGGATAATTGCGGAAAGGATGCACCTTCCTTTTGTTGGGCAAAGGGCCATGAGCCATGCATGTGTTCTATGCGCCACCCGTTTTGCTCTTTGATAAGAAAGAGGCTAGCACGAAGATTCGCTAGCTGATGTGCTTTTTTATTTATGGTTATGGTAGGTTGAATTTCTGCTGCAAGCCAGGCACAGGCTCCATGCACAACGACATAGGAGTCTTTGAGTTCAAGTTTGGCTGCTTCACTTTGTTCGAAGTCACGTTGCACCAGATTCAGCATACGACTACGCCCAACATAACGCTCATCTTGGCCTGTTCCCCAAGACACATGGCTTTCTGAAGGACTTAGGATCTGCTTCAAAAGATTCAAATCGCGACGCTCATACGCATGCATCCATCGATGCAAGATATCGAGGACCTTCTCGTGTTCGATCTGGCTACTATCCATGCTTTCACCTCAAAAGTGGTTTGATTTATAGACCCGCTTTATTTACATTCCCTCATCGAGAACCAAGACCGGAAAAAGCACGGACACACAAACTATGTCACTTACTATTCCCCAGTACTTTTTTGATAGCGTTCGAAGCATCAATGAGCTCAGCGCCCCTTTTTTGAAGCGACATAAGTTGAATTATTTTCAGTACTGTCGGGTGTACAATGATGGAGGCGTAATCCCACTCTCCAATCGCCAAGATTTTCTACAAGCTCGTTGTCAGAACAAGCGACGCGTACTATCTAGTTTGAATGGTGAGCAAATCGATCAGCAGCACTATGTGTTCTTGTGGAATGGCAATTTGCCAGACGAAGATACCGGGATGGCTCGAGAATATGATATCGACAATGGGCTTTGCTTTGTCGAGAGATTTCAAAGTCACTATCATCTCATTGCTTTTGGAGCAGCTTCCCAAGAAAAAGGTACGCTTGATTTTTATCTAAACAAGATGAACATCCTCAAACAGTTCATTCAGGAATTTGAAAGCAAAGCACAGACCTTTCTTAAAGAAGCTGAGCAACAGCGCATTTTTCTTCCCGATGAGTATCAAGACGTCAATAGACAGCGTCTATTTTGGAAGCATGATCACGGTATTCCAGTGATCCATAACGGCATTCGCTGCGAACTCAGCATCCGTGAATGGCAGTGCCTAGAAGCTTGTGCTCGAGGCAAAACGATGCAAAATATTGCACAGGACTTGCATCTTTCTATACGCACTGTCGAAACTTATCTCAATCGCGTCAAATCTAAGGTCGGACTAGAAAAAAAATCCGAACTTGCAAACCTCTATTACAAGCTTTTCGATTGAAAGACTTAGAGCCAATGCACCTTAGTAGATTGAACAATCCCACCTTCGATCTCAATATAGCGAAAACCATAGATGTCTGTGCGATCAAGCATCGCACCATCTTCTAAGACAACTTGAAAATAGGTCGATGGACAAAGCAGGAAGCGTTGTGAGTTTAGTAATGTATCATGAATGTAGTGATAGTGACCTGTCAAAATTGTTTTAATTTCTTTCAATTCTTGAACAAGCGCAAAGACTCGACTTTGATTTTTGAGACAGTAGTAATCCAGAAAAGCATTGCCCACCATTGTGATAGGATGGTGCAGAACAAGAGTGTAACTTTTGCCACTATGACGAACAGTCCTATCAAGCCAGGCAAGTTGCTCTTCACTCACTTGCTTTGCAGAGCTATCGAGCACTAGAAAATTCTCTCCGCTCGGATGCTCCCATCTAAAATAGAGATGCTCTCCTGAGGGTACCGACACCGGCCAATCAAAGACCTCTCGCATTTGCGCAAAAACATCGTGATTGCCAGCTAAAACAAGATAGGGCAGCCTATGCTCGTCCAGAACTTTGCAAATCCACCTATAGATTTCTATTCCACCAAGGTCGATAGCAAGGTCTCCAGAAAGCAGAAGAAGATCTGGTTGATAGTCCTGAGCCGCTTTGAGAGCTTCTAGAAAGCGTTCTTGAACGTTCACACCGTTGGGAGCTAACTTTGCCATTGTAATGTGAATGTCGGATATCTGAACGATGCGCATTCGAGGATGCCTTTCTTGAAAAACTTTATATGCAAGGCTGCAAGTAGAGGTCAAAACACGAAGCGCAACAGCTATCAAACATAGACTGGGGAGGCAAGTTAATATTGAAAAAATTCAATACTATTTGAAGACTACCACATCTAGATTTTCAAAACCATTGGGGGCAAGCAATTCCAGACCACTTAGCTCATCTTTCAAGTAGACTCGAACCGATGTGTTATCTTCGATCTTGCTATTTTGACCTTGGGGTCCGCCCCATCCACTCGGACGCTTGTGTTTTTTCCAATATGTAAAATGAATGATACCAGCTGTAATATCTGGTCCTTTTACAATTTTGCCGACAGCAAGGTCGACATCATAAACATAATTTGAGAACTCGTGTTGTGGGGGTGGGAGTTGTATCTCTTTCTCTTCAACTTTAACAACTGTTCCTTCGACTATTAAATCTGCTAATGCCATTCTTTGCTTTTCAGTCAAAGGTGGAACAGCTGCATAGGCATGAAGAGCAGAGAGAACCAAAGTCGACGCTGTAAGAAATTTTGCAAACATTTTCATAAATGCTCCGTTGTGATTGTCTACGAGAACTATAGACAAATTTCTTCAAACGAAGCAAGAGCGTCACCATGACTGAAAAGACAGATGAATCTGACAGAAGCTATAGCCTTGCTTAGTAAGCTTTACTCAAATTCCTAAAAGCCAAACATATAGC
>CAZWOL010000118.1:0-4216 GCA_964635325.1 uncultured Pseudobdellovibrionaceae bacterium | reverse complement strand
ACGTGCAAAACCAGCGAATACCTCCTTCCAGTACCCAGATTGAACGTTCAAAACGTTTTACCGGAAAACACAGAGTCGACGGAAGGTGGGAGCCAACCAAGAAAGGCCGAACGCTTAACTCGCAGCTAAAGCTTGCGAGGTTGCAGCGTCAAATTGCTCAAAAAAACATTCCCTCCAGGAGGTTTGCGCTTTAAACAGAACAAGAGTAATTCAAGGCACTAAGAGGTTGCGAAAAGGCTTACGATTTTTAAATCGATAGGCTTTAAAATCTCTCTGGTCCGTAGATAAAATATCCCCATGATCGAGTTCTTCCGCTAGCAGCACCAACGAAGCATCTGCCAAATCCATCGGCAAGTCAGAATATTTTTCTAAGAGGCATTTGATTCTTGGCAGGTGCTCGGAGCTTATGTCAAATATTTTAATTCCTCCTCGTTCGACGAGTGATAAAATTCCGAACAGGCCAGCTAAGAATTTCTTTTTGTCCAAAAGATGACTCGTTTCCGTTAGCACAGGCCATGTGGTTATCCAAGTGCGATTTGCAATCTCACTTCGGCAAGCCAAAGCACGTTTGTGAAATTTGTCTGTTTTAGAAAGAAGTGCAATAAAAAATCCCGTATCAATAATGATAAATTTTTCACTTTTCATGAACAGAGCCTTTTGGCTTATGCTTCTTGATGAGCTTAGATTTTAGAGTTTTTTTATAAGTCGATGACAGCTCTTCAGGGAGGCTATACTTTCCGATGAGTGCTGCATCTTCAAGAAAGTCAAAGGGATTGATTTTAGAATGAATTTTGCGTCGTTCAGTCGCAAGCTGATGGAGTGCAAACTCAATGACTGCTGTCGTTTGATCCAGCTCAAGATCCTCTTTCAGAAAATCAATTTCGCTTTGAGTTTCTTGGGAAATTCTTGCATGAATAATCGTTTGTTTCATAATTTCACCAATGGATTACAAATCATATGTAATACAAAACGTATCACACAGATACGCAAGGATCAAGATTTCAAACTTAGCTCCTGCCTAAGATCTTTGAACAAAAAGGAAAATTAAACAGAACAATGCACATACGATAGCATGTAGCTTTAGAAATTAGCAGCTCACATTGACTAACGTTCCAAACGTTAGGTATACTAACGTTTAGAACGTTAGAGGATATCCGATGGATGTAACAGCAGTAAATGAGGCACTTATACACGGCAAGTGGCAAAGTAAGGGTGTGCTTCCCCACCTTGAGGCTTTAGATGAAGCCAAGTTTCGCTTTGCCTTTAACTTTGGTCTCAGCAGCCTCCCACTTGAACCAGGGATCATCATGATCCGGGGCCCGCGGCAATACGGCAAAAGCACCTGGATGGAGCAAAGTATTGCATCGACAATCGAAAGCTATGGACCAGGTTCTGCATTGTATTTAAACGGTGATGAACTTATCGACATGCAAGCTCTGATTGAAGAAGCTCGTAAGCTGCTCAAGCTCTTCCATCCTAAAACGCAAATCAAACGTCTCTTCATCGACGAAATAACAGCTGTGACGAAATGGGAGCAAGGGCTCAAAATTCTTGCAGATCGAGGTGAGCTCAAAGGCGTTCTTGTTATTACAACTGGTTCAAAAGCTTCAGACCTGCGTCGTGGTGTAGAACGACTCCCCGGTCGCAAAGGAAAATTAGAACGAACGGACTATATTTTTACTCCTATTGCCTATCACGAATTCCGAGAGAAGTGTGGAGTCCATTTGGGAGAAGATACCCTCCTTTCTTATCTACTTGCCGGAGGATCTCCAATGGCTTGCAATGAAGTTGCAACGCGAGGACGCCTCCCAGAATTTATTCCAGGAATTGTCGAAGATTGGATTTTAGGAGAATTTGCAGCAAGCGGACGTTCCCGATCAAATCTAATGTCGGTGTTGGAAGTTCTATTTCGCTTTGCTATGAACCCTGTAGGGCAAGCAAAACTTGCCCGTGAAAGTGGGCTTTCTAACAATACAACTGCCCAAGGGTACATCGACCTGCTCCAAGACCTTCTATGCGTGGTACCAAGCTTTGCTTTAGACACCAGCACTCAGCGTGCCATTCGTCGCAAACCATGCAAATTTCATTTTGTTAATCTCCTTGCTGCTATGAGCTGGCATCCTAAGCGTCCGCGTTCTATAGAGGAACTAAAAAATCTTAATTCTGACCTCGGACCTATTTGGGAATGGGCAGTTGCTCAGGAATTGTTTCGACGTACCTGCATAGATGATGCGAAAGGGCTCGATGAATTTTATTTTTGGCAGGGAGCAGATCGCGAGGTCGACTTTGTCACGAATTCAAATCAGTTTATTGAAGTCAAAGTCGGAGCAGCAAATCCCCTTCATTTTTCTTGGTTTCTTCAGAAACACCCACGAAAACAACTCACTATCATCAACAAAGAACGTTTTGCTACGGAATTCATGCAAGGAATAACTCTTGAGGACTTTTTGCTCGAGAAAGACTTGTGAATAAACAACTAACGAGAGTGCACATAGATGGACTTTCGTAAAACCCTAAATCACAAATTTTTCACAGTGCTTTGCGTGTGGGCTTTGTTAGTGCTAACATACTCTTGTAAAACTCCAAATCATACTCGGGTCAGACATGAGATTAGCATCAGAACTAAGTCGCGGGTTTACTCTGTCTCTTTGCTATCTTTCCCATGCACTGACTCTCTCTGCCTGCCAAACACAACAAAGCATACAGAAGAATGGAGATTCTGCTCAATTTCAATCATCTAACATTCAGCACAAGTTGGATAAACAGTTTGAACGATTCGATCGCACTAAGGAGTGGTTTAAGAATCAGGACCTCAGCACGCGTAGGATTTCGCGAGTTGAGTGGGACGCACAAATGCAATCCGATGAACCGGGCGCAGATGAAATTGAGCTTCTCAAGCAACACTTTACTGTTGAAATTCGGACAGCTAAAACCGAAGCAATGCGAAACTCACTCGTCGATTTGGATCGAATACGAAACGATGCTTCTCAAGTGCGAGCTTTCTGTCAGGCCGTACCCAAAGGTGCACTATTGCACCTGCATCCGTCTGGAACTCTAGATCACGAGACCATTCGCACGATCATGATGCAGGGTGGAATCTTTCACAAATCTCAATTTCTCGACCCCTTCGTCAATTCCGGAAATCATGAGTACGTCGAACGCATAAAACGCATCAAACTTGCGGATAACTTTATGTTTCAGAAACTCTCCCCTAAACAGCAAGAAGAGATAATCAGCCTCTTCTTCATTCCGCAGAGGCCATCCGATTTCTCAGTACACTTCCAACCCATATTTTCTCTAGTTGATACCATTTTGAATAATGAGATGCCAAAATTTGCAATGATGTTTCACGATTTTATTGACGAGATAAGCGCTGCGCATGTGAGTCTAGTGGAATTTTCGTGGGGCATGTACCAAGAGAGCAACCCAGATGTCAATGCGATGCTATATGAAGCCATAGAATATGGCAAAAACAAAGGCGTGCATGTTCTGTTTAAACGTGCCTTTTCTCGTAAGAAAAGCACCGAAAAACTGCACACTGAAGCGGACTACTTTCTCGATCACGCTCGTTTTCCTGGACTAATCTCTGGTGTAGATCTACTGGCTCTTGAAACTGGTGAAGATGCTTTGGACAAGGGGCAGTACATCTATCATCGTGTCATAAACTATAACGACCAGCATCCAGAACAAAAACTTGGTGTCACTATGCATGCCGGAGAGATGGGCAATCTGCAAAATCCACGCGATGCAGTCTTGATGGGTGTAGAACACCTAGGCCATGGTGTTGCTGTATGGAAGGATCCCATCTTGGTTGAGTATCTGCGCAAGCAGAAGCATCCTCAGGTGACAATAGATGCCAACATCTGGAGCAACTACCTTCTCAGCGTTGTCAATCCGATGGAATCGCATCCGTTCTTAAATCTTCTGCGTCTTGGAATTCCCATAACTCTGAGCACCGATGATCCGGGTATCTTTCAAAGTGATACGAACACGGAATGTGAGATCGTCATCCAACACTCCGATATCACCTATGCCGAATGGAAGGCCATTGCGAAAAACTCCCTCACAACTTCGTATGCGGATGACACGGTCAAAAAGCAACTTGTACGGAAACTAGATGAGGATTTTAGGAGATTTGAAAGTGAACTACCGGCCTATTCACGCTAAAGCAGTAGGGCTTCTGGGGAACTTACAAAGCTCCCCTTCTTTTTTGACG
>CAZWOL010000117.1:0-4263 GCA_964635325.1 uncultured Pseudobdellovibrionaceae bacterium | reverse complement strand
CCCAGCATTGGTATGCTCCCAATGTGGTGAAGCATCTATCGATAGTAAAACTAGTCAGCGAGCATTCGAAATGGCAGATGATGAAATCAAAAGAGGTGTGCTCTTAGAGTTTTGTAAATTCAAAGCAGCCTAAACTGTGGAAGCTCCCAGGTAGAGCAATCAAAGGATCACGACCAAGTAGATAGACTCTTAATGTAGATTTTTTCGCTCGATCGCTGCTGCTGCGATGGGGAATCGAGCAATCTGTGAGCTGACCTCATCCTTCGGACTAAGCTGGGTACTTGCAAGTCCAAGTTGGCTGCTCCAAGCTGCAAGGCCCGCACTGATGCCCGCAAAAACCAAGGTCTTTGCTCCACTCTTTTTGAGGACGGATTTTCTAATTTTAGATTCTGTGATTTTACCAGACTTTATTTGGGCTTGTTTAGCAGCAATTTTTTTATTCATGTTTTTGGGAATGCGAAGAATCACTCGTGCAGCAGCAAGTGCCGGTACTAGAGCGATCAGTGCCAGCATACCTTGTGCAGCTCGAATGCTTGCGATAGAAGGATTGCTGTCACTTACGATCAAACTTCCAACGACGAGCGGTCCTGCTACCAATGCGCCTGCGATACCAAAACCTGCGAGTGCTCCCTTGAGCCGGGGATTCTTCGTTTTCTCAAAGTTTGCAAAGCCTTTTGGCTTAGCGTCTTGGTCCGCATCTACAGCCTGACCTGCGAGCAAGCCTACTGCAGTACCTGCTACAAGTACCAGTGATCCCATAACTATAAAAAATATGCTGGTGTCTTTCTGTAAGGATGTTTTGCCACCTGATGTAGAGGCTTGGGTTCCTGAATCACTGCTATAGGAAAGTAGTGTCTCTGTCTCTGTTGTTCTTTGATCGGTGTCAAAACTTGTGCCGGTATCAATCGAATCACTCTCAAGATCCGAACTGTGTGCCAAAATCACGTCAGCCTTAGCGGCTATGTCATCGAGGTTGTCGAGTTTCTTTTCTATTTGTGTAAATTTTCCGTCCTTCACAAACTGAAGCAAATCATCCTTTGTCAAACTATCCGCATTGTCGATCATATAGTTAAAGGCCCTATCCTCATCCGTCTGCGGAGCTGTATAGTCCGAGCTTTGCTTATACTTTGCAATGGCATCTTTGTATCGAGTGTATTCATTATCGAGGTTAAGATTTGGCTCAGCTTGTATAGCATCCACAGATTGTTGGAAAGTATCGCTAAGACCCAAACCAACTTGTGACTGTGTAAGCGTCGATGTTGCTGAGATCTGGTTATACGGCTTGCAGTTACTAACGACGAGTGAACATACGCATAGCATGCCTGTCAAAAACTTCATTCTTGAAAACTCCTCGTATATTTTATCGAAAATTCTGTAGACCGATGATTTGATCAAGCATCTGCGAGCGTAGTTCAGACTCGTGTTGGAGTTTGGAGCCTGTGGTCGCTAAGTCCTGAATGGCTTTTTGCTCTGTGCTTTGGTTGAGTGCGAGTGGAATTATAAAAAGTCTTTGCAGATCTTCAAAAGCAGAGGCGGCAAAACGTTTGAAACTTGATAGTGGTTTTGCAGAACGGATACGTTGAGATGTAGATTTGACCCAAGATCGTATGGACGCTAGTTTTGATGTTTGGATTGGTCTAGCATCTGGGGCTTTGTGTTGAGAGGGACTCTCCGTTAGATGGTTTGGAGATTCGACAAGATTCGCAAGAGGTTTTTCTGGGCTTGCTTCGATTTGTTCGATAATTGCTAAAGACCTTTCTTCAGCAAACCTTAGCTGTGTATCAATTTTGTCAATATCGGATTGGAGAACTTGCGATCTTTTATCCAACTCAGAGTTTTCATCATGATTCAAAGTTCCGTCATCTTTAATCCACTGACTGATAAAGACGAGGTCCCTTTCTTCTATTGTTGGGCTTAGATTCATAGCAGCTTCAAAATACTGACTTCGAAAATGACTTTCCCAAAACTGAAACCAGTTTTGCACTTCATCAAAATTTATACCTGGTTTTGTTGAGGTAAATTTTCGTAAATCCGGAATTTCATCATCGAGAAATATATGAGTTTCACTGCTGTTGGGGCGCTTGACTTCGAAGTTAATTCTCCCATCCAAGTGCACCAGGCCGCTAATCTCCCATTGGCCACCGACTCGCTCTGGAGTGTCGTAGGGTATATCAATAGTCGCACCTATAAAATTTTTAGCATATTGGATCCCAGAAGGATCTCCTAGTTTCTGGCGTGCGGTGGCGAATGCTTTGAGTGCTTCCTTCGAAGCATGGTTAACCTTTTGAAGGGTTTGTAGACTCCTTGCGTATTCTTGACGCGTGCTTTGTAATATTTCATATTCTAGCCACTTTGCCTGACGTAATTCTTCGAGTTCAGCTTTTGTCGTGGGTAGCATCAGTGCGCTATGCGCGACAGCTTGCTCAGCAAGCTCGAAGACGGGTGGGCTCCCGAGAGCAAGCACATGAGGTGTTGCTGAAGGAGCATCTCCTACCAGTTCTAACTGCTGTGTTGTGCTTTGTTCTTGTGTTGTTAGATTCCTCAGAACATTCGCGCGGATGAGGGAGCATATTCGCGAAGGACCAAGGCTTTGTAAGTTTGCGACGAGCTGGTGCAGACGTGTATCCATAGTCCACGTCATGATCTCATCGACCTTCTTTGCAAGTTGCTGACAACCCTGTGTAAGTTTTTTTTCGGTTGCTGAAAAATTGCTGAGTAGTTTCGAACGTTCGGAGTCGTTAATATGCGGGTTTGTGAAAGGTGCTTTGACATAGTCTGCTTGGCATTTGCGTTGCCCTTTGGATTCGACACAGGCTCGTAAAAAAATCATGTTTTTGGTAGCAGGACCAAAGGGAATCAGAGCCTCTCGACCAGGGAAGATCAGAGGATCCTCTTTGCTTGGGTTGCATCTTTCTGTGTTAGTAGCATCGCAGACTGCAAGTTCAACCACGCTACGTTTGGGATCTACACCAACGCGAATACCTGCAAGTCCATAGGCACCTGAGAAACTAAAGACCGCGATAGGCCCGAGGGCCTTAAGCTCAGAAACATCTGCAGCTGCAAGATGCAGGGGCGCAAATGCTGTCGCATCGATTTGCTCACTTACGGATGGAATTTTTTGCGCAGTAGCTTTTACAGGTTCTATAGGAGGTGATGTCTGCGCAGCTTTGCAGGCTGTGACGGAGCTAAGCAATGTGAGTGCAAATGCGTTTATTCTGAGGCGCATAAGATTAGCTCCGTAGGAAGGATGCTAGTGTGTTGCTGCTTTCGTTTTTCTACGTCGTTCGATTTCAATAGCAGCAACAGGTAGTCTTGCGATTTTGGAAGTCACTTTGTCTTTTGCAGACATTGGTTTTTCTGCAAGACCAAGTTGGTTAGCCCAAACGGAAAGGCCGATTGTTACCCCCATAGAGAATGAAGCAATTGCAGTCAGTTTCATTTTTGAATACTCCCCAAGGAAGTGCTTGGCAGCTAACTTTACATCAACAGATCCGGCAGATTTTGATCCATCTGCCGCGATGAAGGTTCTATTTTTTAACGTCATGTTTTGACCTGCTAAGGCTGCAATTGCTATGGCTGTATATATTGCGGGAACTGCAGCCATAAGTCCTACAACCCCTTGGGAAGCACGAATAGTGTCATCAGAAGGGTTGTCACTGCTGACTAAAAGTGAGCCTACAACTAGAGGCATGAAGAGCATCAGGCCCTTGTATCCAAATTGAGTCAGAGCGATTGCGGTGTTAATTTTTCCACTGCCTGCTATTAGGTTACGAAGGTTTTTGTTTCTTAGATCAATTGTTTTCTTCGCTTCAGTATCAGGTAACATGGAAACCAATATATTTAATGTCCCAGCGACTATAAAGAAAATACCTGTACCACGGAGTAGTGAATTATTTGATCCTGAGCTTGCTGTTGAAGTTGTGCTGCTGGTCTCTGTTGCACTTGAAGTGCAAGTTGCGACAGCGCTTCCGGTGTGTGAGGTGCTGTCGTTGGAATCACAGTCATCTGTTTCAAATGTTGTTGTAGCAATCAAGTTTGCTTTTTTTTGTATAGATTCTAGATCGTTTATTCTGTTGTTAATTTCGGTAAATTTTCCATCATCAACAAATTTTTTGAAATCCTCCTTGGAAAAGCTATCAGCATTATCAACCATTGTGTTAAATGCTTCATCTTCAGGGGTTTTCGGTTTGGTATAATCGGTGGTTTTCTTATATTCTGCGATTGCTGCTTTGTAGCTGTCATATTCTGTATTTACATCGAGGT
>CAZWOL010000116.1:0-4319 GCA_964635325.1 uncultured Pseudobdellovibrionaceae bacterium | reverse complement strand
ATTTAGCAGCGGTATTCTTTAGGTGCACATATTTGGTTGCGAAAGCAGCTAGTGCATATACAGAGGCATCGGACAGCATGTCCAAAGAATCTGCGAGAAGACCCGTCGAATGCCCATAAATACCACCAATGAGTTCTATGCAAAACATTGCAAAGTTCAATACAAATGCAATGAGTAGAACCTTTTTTTGCACTTTATCGGTAAGTTCGTGACATCCACAGTTGGTCATTTCAAGCAAGCTCACACAAGTTCTTCAAAATCTTTAAGCACTTTAGTCCACGAGTATTGTGCTTCGACCCAATTCTTAGATGCCTGAAGCTTCTGTATAATTTCAGCATCATCCCAGGAGCTTCGTAAAATATGATCTAGAGCTTTGACAAAACTTTTTTCGTCATCATACCCGAACACACTTGCACAAGTGTCCGTATAGTCTCGCAGGACGGGACAAATAGTATTGACGAGTACGGGTCGCTCATGAGTGATCGCTTCCAACACGATCAATGACAAACTCTCGAGGGGTGATGGGTTAACGATGCACATCGCACCCCTTATCAGCTCTGCTTTTTTGTCCTCATCGACAAATCCTAGGTAGTCTATGCATGGATGCCTTTGAAGAACAAAACCTGGGTCGAGTTTGCCACCTAGAACTAGGCGATAGTCACTTTTAGTTTCGTTCACAAAACGGATAAAATTCCGGACCAATCCATCCACCCCTTTGCCTCGACTTAGACGTCCTAGATAGAGGATGTATCGATTCTGTCTAGTTGCAGAGATTAGTTTTGTAGGCATGTGAATGCCCAAACCGACGATGTGAATTTTATCAGGATTTGAAACTTTCTCGCTCAGCAAGTTTCTTTCGGAGTTACAATTTGCGAGAATCAAGGGAACACGCTGCAACATGTCCCGGCAAATTAGAAAATGAAAGGGGGGCTCGTCATGAGCTGTTGGAATCAGAATGCTGCGTTCACCCACTATGCGCACACCCCATAGGGTCGGCAAGTAGAGGTATGTAAAGAAAATCACTCGATCATAAGAATCCTTGTGAGTTTCTAAGTGCTTTGCGAGATTTCGATTCACCGGACCTTGCAGAATCACCCACAACCATTCCAGAAGACGGGTCAAAGGATCAAACCAGGAGAAGCGACGCATACGTTTAAGAAGTGGCGTTACAAAACGGCTATACAGGGGAAAGAATAGGGATCTTCCACATGTGGAACGGAAGCGGCGCACACGCACACCTCGCAAGATAAAGGTCTCTTCGGGGAAGATATTCTCCCACGTCATGTGATCCTGGGCACAGGTCGTAAGCACGTCGACACTCCACCCCAATTCTTTGACAAGGGTTTGCGCCAATTCACGAGCATGTGCCTCGGCCCCTCCCACAACTTGGTCTCCGTAACGCTGAACAACAATTGCAATGGATTTCACTGTGTACGCTCCGAAATAGAAATTCGACCTAGCTTTGGTCTTTCAAAAAGTGCATAGACCAACGATAATGGGAGCGTTAGCCGTTGCATCAAGTTATTTCACCATGGGAAGCTGCGTGAGTTTTGATATACAATCTGTACTGGCAAGTTTAGAAGCTGAAAATGCAAAAAACAAGCCTATTTCTCTATCACAAGTAAAGCATAACCCCGACTGCTGTGAGCTAGGTCCGCTAGCAACTAAGTTTACGGTCGAAAACATCTCTTTGCAAAAACGCTGTCGATCCCTGTTTCTACGTATACAGAGTCGCCTAAACCAACTCGACTTGATCTTGCGCAAACCAAAGCCCCTTCACTCCAACGAAACTGTCGTCATTATAGCTGTGCCGCAGCTCTCCTCTAACGATGCTGTCTCCAATGATGTATTTGTTATGCGGGATCGCCTTAGAAAGAGAGGCGTACTCACCCACATCTATGCTGAATTTTGGGATAAGGGCCTAGAGCATGAGCGCATCGACGAGCGGACCTTTATTGGAATGCTTCAGTCACCACGCAGCTGCTTGATCTACAACCACTGTGTTTACTGGCCCAAGGGAGCTACGCATATCAACTCCGCTCAAGGTGCAATTTACTTTCGCTACCATAATGTGACACCACCCGAATTCTTTGCCCCCTATGACCCCATCAGCGCCTTTGCTACAGAAAAAGGACGAGAGCAGACTATAGACCTTGTTCAAAAATCTAAAACAAAGTGGACACGCTACCTTCCTGCCTCTGAATTCAACGCTCAGGAGCTCATACAACTGGGTGTTGAGCGCAGCAAGATCACGATCATTCCACCCTTTCATCGCTTAAACGATTTTGCCAATTGCCCTGAGAATGAAAACCTTCGCAAACACCTTCAGGATGGAAAAACCAACATACTCTTTGTGGGTCGAGTTGTTCCAAACAAAGGTTTTGTCGATATCATTCACACCATGAACATCTATCGCGAACGTTATGGAAGTAAATTTCGTCTGATTTTTGCTGGAACCCTGAGTGCTAATTTAAAAGCTTACTATGCTGAACTGCTTTCTTTGCTAAAAACATATGGCTTTGCAGAAAATGTCGAATGGGTCTCCAAAACTAATTTTTCTGACCTACATACCTATTACTTTCATTCTCATGTTTTTTTACTACTCTCTGAACACGAGGGTTTCTGTTTACCTATCCTTGAGGCACAATCACATAGGCTGCCTATTGTAGCTGCAAACCGAACTGCGATCGGTCACACACTAGGTGAGGGACAGCTTTGTCTAGCCAAACCCGATCATGGGTTTATTGCATGCGCCATTCACCGAGTCTGCCAAGACAAAGAATTACGAACTCAAATCCAAGCTGCCGGTGAACGCAATCTCCATCGCTTCGATTTAGACACACTCACAAATACTCTTATTCACACACTTCTACGCGACCAACAAAGAGGATAGAACGATGCCTGAGGCTTTAGAGAAACGCATTCACGAGCTCCAAGCTTTGCAACGTAGCAGCGGGTTTTTGCCTCCACAGCCGGACACAGAGAGCATACATGTAGACCTACAACGCCTCGCTCTGCTGATCGACCCAGCTACATCCACAAAGATGTACAAGCACAAAAAGTTTTTAGGCACCATGTTGCTTTACTTTCGCATTGCTCTGCTAAAATTTCTCTACCTGGTCTTTCGCTTTGATTTTTCGCGAGTGATTGAACTACACCAAAATGTCTGGGTTATGGCCCACCAGATTCAAGAACTGCAAAAAACAGTACAGGAACTCAAAACTGAGTTAGGGAAAAAAACGTGAAAGCAAAAAACATCGTACAAGTTATTCCCAACCTGTCCCCGCGTGATGCCGTTGGAGAAGAAACCCTCGCTCTTGATACGTTTTTGCGGGAATCTGGTATAGAGACTGATATCTATGCTCTACATAAAGACAAAGGAGCTAGCGAGCGAACCAAAGATTTTTTTGAACTTATGAATCTTGATGCTTCTAACAGTCTTGTGCTCTATCACTACAGCATCGGCTCTCGCATTCCCTACTTTCTTGCTGAGTGGCAGCTACCCGTAATTTTGCGTTTTCACAACATTACACCCGCTCGTTTTTTTTCCCATCTCGACCATGAAGACACGAGTATTAGTGCATGCCACCTAGGCTGGCAGCAGATGCCAATGCTTCTTGCAATGAGTCGCTATGCGTTGCCTGTTTCCTCATACAACGCTCGCACCTTGCAACACGCAGGAGGAGAGATTCCCACAAAGGTCATCCCCATCTTACGAGATTACAAAGCGTTCACCCCTGCACCCCATCACCGCAAAGCTGGGGTTCAAATTCTCTTTGTCGGGCGCATCAGCCCTAACAAATGTCAGCACGATCTGCTTGCGCTCCTTGACTTGTATAAGAAGTTTGTCAACAAAGACTGTCGACTGGTCTTAGTCGGCTCAGGTTTTTCCAAAGGCTACTATCAGTCGCTTTTAGCTTTAGCTCGCAAATTAGAGTTGAAAATATCAGAGCATGATAGTGACGATGCTGATGTGATCTTCCTCCATGGTGTATCACAGGAACGTCTCGTACGTCTCTACCAAGAGAGCACAGTATTCGTATCCATGAGCGAACATGAGGGCTTCTGCGTCCCGCTGATCGAAGCCATGCATGCAGGCCTACCGATCATTGCACACAAAGCTGCTGCGATCCCAGAGACCTTAGGAGATGCTGGGATCTTGGTAGAAAAGCAGAACATGCTCGATGTACTTACGCAGTTGAAAGTTTTGGTAGAAGAAAATGTGCTTCGCTCCTCCCAAATTGAACGAGCAAAGAAACGCGCTCAACTTTTTTCATTTGAGCATGTGCAAAAGCAGTTTGGGGAGTTTCTTAGAATGA
>CAZWOL010000115.1:1765-4328 GCA_964635325.1 uncultured Pseudobdellovibrionaceae bacterium | reverse complement strand
GGATTTACCATGTCCAGGTGCAACAAGACGTCGACGGAGAAGTGGATATCAACTTTTTCTTGGTTTGCCATTCCCACGGATCTTTCAACGGACTTGCAGACGCAGCCATGCTGCAACAGCTGATGGAACAACGTTTCCGAGATCAGCGGAATTTCAGCTCCGGTGTCGATTAAAGCTTGGACAGGAACTTTTTGCGAAGACGTTTGTAGAATAACGTTGAGATGAGGATCGACTTGTAGCTTAGTTGCGTTGCTCTTCGTTGGATAACCGACGGTAGTAACACTCTTAATTAAAGCATTTGCTTTTCCACTATCTCTTCCTGTTTTCGAAGACTTGTTCTTGAACGCATACGCATCCGTGATGACATCTTTCTTCGGACACTTGAAATTCGTATGCCCGCTTTGACCGCAGCGGAAGCAAACAAGCTCTTGCTTCACTCTTGCGTCTCTGGGGGTCGAAGACGAAGTCGCTTCTCTGGAATCTGGGTTCCGCTTGTTGTTGGGAACGAATGAATGAGATGTTTTCTGTTCGTTCGCCAATTCCGCTCGATTTGCTTCGAGGCGTTCATAGTGGTGAAAGGTCAGTTGAGCTGCCTTTCTGAAGGTCGTTGGATCTTCGAATTCCACGGATTGTTTCAGGATTGTGGGACGTAACCCAGCAATGAATGCTTTGACAACCTTTTGTTCCGGCGGTCTTTGACTTCCCGAATTTCCCAGAATTCTGTCGTATTCAGCAATGTACGTCGTGATGGACGGATAGGACACTCTGTCTGCTAGTTTAACCTTCTGTAGGTCGAGTAGACATGATAGTGCTGATGTTGGAGCGAATAGCTTTTTCATCTCTAACATAAACTTTTTGTTTGACAAACTTGTGATCGCCGCTACTGACTCGTAATCTTGCAAACGATACTGCAGCATGTTGAACACTTGCGACGCCACTAGAGCAGTGATTTTGCGCTTTCCGCCTTGAGCTTGGTACTGCTCAAACTCTTTTTCGAAAATCAGGTACTTGTTTCGCGAGAGCTCGTCCCAGTAGGGAATTTTGATGAATTCTGGTTTCTCATCGATCTCACGCTGCTGATTGAGGGAGATGCTCGGTTTCGCCACCACTACGCTCTCATCCTCTGACTCTTCCTGATCTTCTTGATCATCAACCTCGTCGACAGACGACGGGTTCATTTCTGCAAATTGATTTCCGGTTACTGGGAATGAAGTCCCTCCGGGAGTGAGCTCACTACCAGACGTGGAGTCACTGTCCTTGCTATCTTCAGCAGGATCAACATGTGGACCTCCCTTCTCATTTCCTTTGGTGGAGCGGAGTTTAGGTCCCATTTCAACAAATGTTGTAACTTTTTGATTTGAATGTAAATAATGAAAATTTTAACTGACACAGTGCAGATGCACAGATTGTAAAACAATTTCGCCAAGCACAAATGCGCTAAACGTATTCAATATTAATATTGTTACGTTTCGTACGATTACGAAACGAAGTCTTCTAAAAAGAGTTAGAAGCTAAAAAGTTATAATTAGTTAGATAAGAGATTGCAGAATTCATTGGTATCTATAAGAGATACCAAAATTCCCACTTTGGTATCCTTAAGGGATACCAAAGATAATAAATAATAAATTATACTTAAACAATAGAAATACACATACAATACACTTCCCCTTCTCATAGAGAAGGCGATTACGCATCGTATGAGCCTACTCTGAGTCTACAACTCATCCTACAAGGCAAGATATAATCATTTGAGCCGGGGACCCTTTTTGTCCGGCACTTGCAAAAATGACCAATCAGCTGAAAATTTCGCAAAACGACCATCAAACTAAAGCCAAAACGGCCGCCAACTTCAATTCTTGACCGTTCTTGTGGGAAAACGCTCGGAAAGACACGGCTTTTGGCAGGGGGGCTGATCTTTGACCGGAGAACACGAATATGAAGTCGGTTTGTTCGCAATTTGTCTATTTCAAAAGATATTTTCATTCTTAATTTCTCGCTTTGCTGGTGTCGTTAGAGACCGATTTTGAGCTTGTCCGAGTAGCGCTGAAGGGCTTCAGTCTTGGACAGGTTAGCGTAGGGCTCCCAAGTGTCATATGTCTCATCATACCCTGCCCATCTCACAAGAAATCGCATTTGCGATTTTTTTGATTTCGTACCCGTGTGAGCGAGGATTTCTTCGACTTCGAACTCGAAAGTGTCCCTAGCTGCAGCTTCTGAGTTGGATATAGATGCGGGACCATGCTGGTAAGCTTTTAGTCGTGAAATGTCGTACCATTGCGTCTTTAATGTGTTCAAGTCTTGACATTCGAAGGTACGGTCTCTCTTATTTACGACAATCAGAGGGCCGCTCCAGATGCAGGAAAGCTTTGTCGGAGGGCGTTCCGGATACTTCAGTAAGACGAACGAGCCAATTTCGAAGGTAGATGGTGTGTCTGGTGCTGATTTCAGGTACTTTTGGATGATCATTTGTTGGTGTCTTTGACTTGCTTCTAAAATGTCTTGTTGTTTCTTTGTCAGCTGCTGGATGTAGTCTTCCACCGTGATGTTGGTAGATAGGCTTGCC
>CAZWOL010000115.1:269-1755 GCA_964635325.1 uncultured Pseudobdellovibrionaceae bacterium | reverse complement strand
TAATGCATCTCCGTACAGAACTCGCGCAGGACTCGTGCCGATTGCTGAATGGTACGAATTGTTGACGATGCGTTGCACGAGCGGCAAACATGTTGACCATTCATTCACGTTTCTTTTGTCAAAGACAATTGCACGTAGGTGACGGTTGATTTCACCATTTACTGACTCAACAATCCCGTTCTGTTCGTGTCGATGAGCGACAGAAAGTTGGTGATTGATGCCGAGATACTCAACGAGTTGGGCGAAGATCGCGTTGACGTATTGGGTTCCTCGATCGGTACGTATCGCTGTTGGAGGACCGAAACGACCTAACACATGAATGATAGCATCTGCTGCTTCCTTAGCAGTAGTGGAGACAGCAGGGAACAGCTCGATCCAGCGAGAGAAGGTATCGATGATCACTATGATAAACTTGTAACCATTTTCATCGCTAGGTAAAGGACCGATGGTGTCCAACGCAATGACTTCGAATGGACTTTGTGTCATTGTTGTCTTGAGCGCAGCGCTGTAGCTGCCCTGACCGAGACGACACTTCTGGCAGGTGGTGCAGGAGGAGATGAACTCTGTTACATCCTTGACCATTTGAGACCATGAGTGTCCATTGTCCTTTAGCAACTTGATTGTGAGATTGATCCCGTGATGACCAATCGTTGTATTGTGGAACTTCTTGATGAGATCCACCTTCTGTTCAGTAGTTAGCACTTGCTGCTCGTTGCTGGAAACTAGATGAACCTTGTTGTTGTCGTCTTGCGACAGATGGCAGCGGGAAAGAGCATCCGCTACGATGTTTGACTTGCCAGGGATGTGGCGAACTGAGTATTGGAACTCTTGCAAACGGAGACGCCAGCGGATCAACTTCGGCGCCGTAGCTTTTTCAAGCCACAGAATGTTGCGGTGGTCACACTCCACGATGAAGGGATGACCGAGAAGATGGTGAGAGCACGCGAGTATACAGAAGTATATCGCGAATGTCTCTTGCTCGATGACGCTCCGGTTCTTTTCCGTAGTTGAAAAGGCCTTGCTGATGAACTGGATGTAGCGTTCTTGGTTGTCCTTGATTTGCAGCAGGATTCCGCCGATACCAACACTTGAAGCGTCCGTTCGCAGCACAATGGGTAAGGTGTAGTCGATGAACTGTAGCTTCGTTGTTGATTGAATTTCGTCTTTTAAACGTAAAAACGCATGCGCGCACTCCTCATTCCATTCAAAGGGCACCTTCTCAGATGTGAGGGTGGTTAAGGGTTTGGAAATTATGGAGAAGTTGGGGATGAATGATCTGAAGTAGTTGATCAGTCCAAGGAAAGTGCGAAGCTGCTTCCTGTTGCTGGGGGTTGACAGCTGTTGGATCGCCAGCTTCCGCTCGCTAGACATTTCGATACCACTTCCAGAGACGATATGACCAAGGTAATTGATCTCACTCACACCGATGATACATTTTTCCACGTTGAGTCTCAGGTTGTGACGCTGTAGTCTTTCCAACACTAAC
>CAZWOL010000115.1:0-259 GCA_964635325.1 uncultured Pseudobdellovibrionaceae bacterium | reverse complement strand
CGTAGACGATG
Organism: uncultured Pseudobdellovibrionaceae bacterium; assembly: GCA_964635325.1. Taxonomy (GTDB): domain Bacteria; phylum Bdellovibrionota_B; class Oligoflexia; order Oligoflexales; family Bog-1112; genus BOG-1112. The sequence goes on along the minus strand of CAZWOL010000115.1, from coordinate 248 downwards.
ATGTCGTCCAAATAGACTTCACACTTCCACGATATGAGGTCAGATAAGATGTTCGCCATGGTTTGTTGGAAGAATGATGGACCATTCTTTACACCAAAAGGTAATTTCAGGAATTCGTACAGTCCAAAGGGAGTCACGAATGCAGTCAATGCAATGGAGTTTGGATGCAACGGGATTTGATGATAACCACGTTTCAGATCCAGTTTGGCAAAATGAGAATTGCCTGCCAACCGTTCAATGATTGCTTT
>CAZWOL010000114.1:0-4551 GCA_964635325.1 uncultured Pseudobdellovibrionaceae bacterium | reverse complement strand
TATAGTCTGCTCATCAAATAGCAACACCTAGTTGAACCATGACAATGCGAAATTGAAAATCAAAACCGCGCGATTCATCTACAATCAATGGGACGTAGATCGCAAACCATTCGGCCCCTATAGATAGATTGTTCCATTGCCAGCGATTGCCAATACCTAATTCCATTCCGATATCAGTCGCTCGTTCGACGGATGGTTCTGTCTTTCCAAATGTGTTGAGGTAGTTGACGATATTGCCTGAGCGCAGAGCTGGGCCTCCGCGAAAGTAAAGTGTATCGGCAACAAAGCGGCTCAAGCTAAGCGTATAGATTTGCGAAATGCCTGTGATCGAATCCTTCTGATACATAAAGCTTAAGTCGACTAAGGTATCGGGATTGAGAAAGTATGAAGCTTGTAAATGCATTCCAATAAGCCCTAAGGAGGCATGCGCATAAACATGCTTTTTATGCCTTAGAACCTCGCTGCTGTCGTCGTATGCTATATAGGGTCGTGGAATAATAGCTTTGCCGTTATATGTTTTTGGGTAGTGGTCAAGGTTGGTTTTGGAAGTATTTTCGTAAGTTTGTTCAGCGGCATAAACTGTGTGAGTTGTTAGAAATATCCCAAACAACAGAATGATTTGTCTTAGCATGGTGCCTACAATCGTCAATTATTTCTAAGTTTATAGTATCATGGTAGCAAAGATCGAATAGGGAGTGAGGATGGTTCGTTTGCAACTACTGGTGGTATGTGCTGTTTTTTTACAAGCTTGTATTGTTCAAAGTAAGTTGAAGACACCCAAAGCTAATGAGGCAAGTTTTGAACAGAAGACTAAGGCTGGTTTTGTAGATCTTTGCTCTTCAACATCCGCAACCCAAGAGCAAAAAAATACAATTTTGTTGCTTAAAGAAATTGCCGATTATGAGAATTGTGACCAAGTCTTTCAAGTTTTGAATGATCTGACGGCCTTCAATTTTAAGCTTCCCAAAGTTGGGTCTGAAAAAATTATCGACCTGTCTCTTTTGAATTATTTTGAACACTTGAAACGCTTGACCATCTCTCTCCATAAGATATCCAATATCCAACAGATTAGTGCTCTTAAGGGTTTGGAAAGATTGGTTCTCAATTCCATGGATCTTGAAGATGTTGCTTTTTTAGTCCCTCTTACTCAACTGAAGTTTCTTGATCTGAGTCAAAATAAAATTAAATCCCTTGAGGGGATACAGAACCTAAAAGGTCTGACGGACATTTGGTTGTCTCATAATCTTATTTCTGACATCGGTCCTTTGAAAGATCTTCCAAAGTTGCGATATCTAGATCTTTCTGAAAATCAAGTTCGCGATTTGAGTGCGCTTAAAAATGCTAAAGATCTGCGTTGGCTATTTTTAGAGTCCAATGCGATTGATGATGTTTCCACTCTCTATGAATTGGGATCTTTGACGACTGTTCAGTGGGATGTTAAGCGTACCAAAGATGTGTCGGAGTCATTGTTGAACAAGCGAAAAGCTTTATAGATCGCGTGCAAAATTTGATTTGAAGAATTTTAGATTCCTGTTATTTAGAAGATGAAGACGGCTTGTTTGTTGGTGATTAAGGAGTTGTACCATGAGTCTTTTGAGTTTTCTAAAGGATGCAGGCGAAAATTTTTTGAATAGTGTCTCACAAAGAAAAGATGGTCAGGGGCCAAATCGCAAGGCTGAGATCGAACTCAGTATCTTTAATTACATCGCAAAAAATCATCTCTCTGCAAAAAATTTATCCGTAAGTTTTGATGAAGCGACACATACTGTTCATGTGAGTGGTGTTGCTCCTGATCAAAACATCCGCGAAAAAATTGTTCTGTGTTGTGGCAATTTGCAAGGTGTGCAGGCTGTTGATGATCAGCTTGAAGTTGAGCGAGGTGAAGATCTTAGGGAGCAAGGGACTTCGCAATTTTATACAGTGACTAAGGGAGACACGTTATCGAAAATTGCCAGAGAATTTTATGGTGACGCTAATCGCTATCCGATCGTATTTGAAGCAAACAAGCCTATGTTGACGAGTCCGGATCGCATTTATCCTGGCCAAGTTTTGCGAATTCCTGCGCTTGTTTAGGAACAAGATATATCCGAATACGATGGAGAGCAGTGGGGACTTGTTCCGCTGCTCTCCATCGTAATTTAAATCGGCCTAAATAAGGAACAATAATTGAAAATCATTATACAGCGTGTCGAACATGCGCAGGTTGAGGTTGATGGTTCGTGTGTTGGTAAGATTGGTCGTGGTCTGTTGCTCTATGTAGGGTTTTCCAAGAATTTTTCTCCAAAGCATTTGGAAGATGCGCTGACAAAGATTATCAAACTTCGCATTTTTTCTGATGAGAACGGCAAAATGAATCTATCTCTTAACGACGTAGGTGGGTCACTTTTGATTGTATCCCAATTCACGTTGTGGGGGTCATTGGAGCGAGGCAACCGACCAAGCTTTTCGCAGGCTGCCCCTCCAGCTGAAGCCAGATCAGCATATGATGCGTTTGTTCTTCTTGCGTATGAACGACTTTTATCTGAAAGAGTAGCTACTGGAATTTTTGGTGCAGACATGAAGGTTAGTTCAGTGAATGATGGTCCTGTAACCTTCATTTATGAGAATCTTGCTTAGGGAGTCTTTCATGTTTCACTCGAAAAAGGGGGGTATTTTTGATCGTGTTGCAAAAAAAACTGCCATTGCGACAGGGCGCCCAGCAACATTTGCGTTAGCTCTTTTGATACTGTTTCTATGGGCGCTTACGGGGCCATTTTTTAATTTTAATGACACCTGGCAGCTGGTTATCAATACGAGTACCTCCATAGTTACTTTCCTCATGGTGTTCTTGATTCAGAATATGCAAAATCGTGATAGCCAAGCTTTGCAATTAAAAATTGATGAGTTGATTCGGGCGACACGAGGTGCTCACCTTGCATTGATGGATATCGAAGAGCTTACAGAAGAAGAATTGAAGGTGATCAAAGCTCGGTTTACAAAGCTTGCAGAAGAAGGTCGTGAAAGTCTAAACAGAGGAACGGATGATACAGGGTCACCTTGCTTAGTCGTGGATCGTTTTGACGAAAATGAAACCTAAAATCATGCTGTTGTTATTGAAAAATCTTTCACAGAAAAGTACACATTTTGCAACCAAACTCAGGTCTGTTAAGTTCTATTTGTAGCTGCTTCCACAAGTGTCCTAATTCCAATGAGTCAAGCGCATCTTGAACTTGCTCTGGGCTCAAGCGTTTTTGGTTCAATAAGTTTCTTAGTATTTTAAAAATGAATTTTTGGACATTAGATGCTTCTAAGAGTATCTTTAGGTGTTCTCGTCCTGCCTCTCCCGCTAAAATAAGCCAGTAAATGGCTTCTTCTGGGTTTTGTTTGACACCAAGGCCCGAGCTGTATAAGACGCCAAGGTTGGCGTAGGATGGATAGTGTCCTTGCTGAGCTGCTATAGCAAACCAATGATGGGCCTGTTCATATTCTCTTTCGAGAAAGTAATGAGTACCAAAACCGTGGTGAATTAGCGGAGCCATTCGTAAAACAAGATCTAGAAATTCTTCGTGTGAGAAATATTCTGGAGAAATGGAAGTGCTATCAGGATTTGGTATATTGTCAGTTTCAGTACTTGTGAATGCTTGATCAGGTGTTGCAAAAGATACTGTATTTAAAAGAAGAAGAGTTATTAAAAGCAAGTAAGGCATCGACTCTCCAGTCTTGTTCTAAAGATCCTTCTGATATTCAATAGGTTGGAATAGTCGAACAGTCCAGTCTATTGTTCAAGGAGATGGTCAAAATTGCAGATATTGGTGACTATTTGACATCTTCACACGTAGAATAACATATTGGAGTTGGTGGTGTTGTTATGCGCCGTTTAGTTGGGAATAGCGAAAGCATTCTGTGATGTGATCATTCACCATTCCACAGGCTTGCATGTGGGCGTAGATGATTGTAGGCCCAACGAATTTGAAACCACGTTTCTTAAGATCTTTGCTGAAAGCTATAGATTGTTCTGTTGCCACTGGAATATCTTCGTGTTTTTTCCATCCAGAGATAATTGGTTTGTCACCAACAAAATTCCAACTGTATTTGGCAAAAGATCCATACTCCTTCTGTATCTGTATAAAGAGTTGAGCATTTGTCACTGCTGCGGATATTTTTAGTCTGTTGCGTATAAGGTTGGGATTGAGCATAAGCTCTGCAGTTTTTTTATCAAAATGTGCCGGAAAACTGTGGCCTTTAGGCCGCAGATGAAAGGCATCAGAACTCGCAATACGAGGGAGAGCCGCGGGAACTTGTTCCGCTGCTCTCCCTCGTAATTTAAATCGGCCTAGCTTGTTGTTCTATGTATTTGCGAACAACCTCGATGGGAGCGCCGCCGTAGGATCCTGCAAAGTAACTTCATGACCACAAACTCCCACCCCGCAATGCTTTTTGAATGGAGGCATGGCCCTTCCTGCGTATCATTCTTGAGGAGGCTCCTTCAAACTCGACGAGCTGTGCATCAAAATCCGAGCAGATTTTTGAAAACATAGTTTTCAATTCTAGCAAAATTTCTTTTGTAAAAAC
>CAZWOL010000113.1:0-4638 GCA_964635325.1 uncultured Pseudobdellovibrionaceae bacterium | reverse complement strand
ACCTCCTTCCAGTACCCAGATTGAACGTTCAAAACGTTTTACCGGAAAACACAGAGTCGACGGAAGGTGGGAGCCAACCAAGAAAGGCCGAACGCTTCAACTCGCGGCTAAAGCTTGCGAGGTTGCAGCGTTAAATTGCTCAAACATTGATATGCCTGATGCTCCACAAACACTAACTACCAAACCCTCAACCTGCAACCTTACAACTGATTTTGGGCACTCCTTTATTGAAATCGAAGGAACTGATCCCAAAAACATTCATTTACAGATTAAAGCAAGTCCCTTCCTAGTTGAATTCGAACTAAGAAAAATACAGTTCATCTGGTCTCAACAGTAGTACAGAAGCCTCATCCACTAGTTCAGCTATTATTGGGAGAGGATGAGGCAATTGTTTAGGCCTTGCGATCGGAAGAATGAGGCTGCGATGATTCAACATTTTTCTGCATAATGAAAAGATAATTGAATCCACGGAGAAAGAAGTTACCTTCGGCAGCTGCGTCATGCCAATTGTCACGTTTTAGAGACTTGTTATGACGAACGACGGAGACTATATCGATCGGAGTAAAGTACTGGCACATGATTTCAAAAAGATGAAATCCTATTGGAACAAATGGCTTACCCTTTTTAAAGGAGTCACTCACGTACAAGGCAAAGTAACCTTGATCTTTGAGCACACGATGCAGCTCCTTGATTACCTTGTGCATCTCTTCGAAGTATTCTCCATCACGAGCATCCAGTTTTCCGATGCAGCGTCCATGATCCGAATAAAGAATATGTGTTGAGTAGGGAGGATCTACAAAAACAAAGTCGATCGAGTTCTTCTTAAGGGGCAACACACGCGCATCGGATTGTACGATATCTTTGCGTGATGGCACGAGGTCAAAACCTTTTGCAACACGTTTAAGATCTTTGCACACATCAATAGTTGTACCACTACCGCACATCGGATCCAAAACTGTATCACCCACCCGCGTGTAGCGTTGCAGAAGATTCCAGATAATGTACGAAGGCGTTGCTCCGATGTAATCCTTATCTCCCTGCATGGTATCCCCGTAATGTTGTGACGGGTATTCCCACAGAGTCGTCGTCTGCAACTCAAGCTTGGGTTTAGGTTTATGCAGAGGCTTATGCATAGGTTTGATTTTTTGCATCGGAGCCTTTGCTTTGTTCATAGGCTTGTTTGCTTGCGGACGGGACGACTTTGGTGGTCTTGGAGATTTACGATCCATTTATTTTCTCTCAAATTAAAAAGCAGCGAATCGGTTTTGTGGATAGGAGACCAGGAAGCCTACTAGGAGAGGGACCATGGCTAGACAGTTATCGTATTCACAAAAACGACTCTAGGAATAGAAGACTTTATATATAAGAGGTAGCACCTCAATAGCAATAAGGATCACAATAATCACCGTCAGGACCTGGTTACGACGCTCATCGACATCCCCTTGGAAAAGTCGAGATACTTCAGCAAGATGATTGAGTTTTTCGTCCACACTCTTACGCCAATCTCCAACGTGAAAGCGCTGCAGAGCAAAGCGAAAAATCGTCGCGTAATAGTAGTCCCCGAGTATTTTGAAGGCATTCCCCACACGGTCGACGATCTCGCTGATGTCGATGTACTCCATCGCAGCCACATTGGAGAGTTCCTGGTAGGGGTTGGAGAAGAGGCCTGGTGCCTTCTTTTCGATACGCTGATAGAGCGTTTTGAGTTGGTTGTCGAGCAGGTCATCATAGAAACGCAATTCGAGCAGAGAGCAGAGCGCAAATTCGATCGTCAGGATAATATCTCCCACATCATCCAAGTCATAGATAATCGCACCACTCCAATGGATAATCACCATATCATCCGCAGCATATTGGAAGATGTTCTTATCTATAGACTGAATCACCTGCTGCGAAAACTTCGTTGGTCGCTCACCAAGAATGAGGGGCGCAATATCTTGTGCTCTAAAGGTGTCAAGAAGGTTACCGTTGAAATCTTTGACTTTGCGTACATCAAACACTAGATAATCTTCGTACTGTGACCAAAGATTGGGCTTCTCAGTTGCGGGCTTAATTGCATCGATAAGACGCTTGATCTGCTGCACAACTTTTTCATGAAACGATGCATCGTTCTCCAAATAGTAACCGATATCGCAAAGATCCGGTAAACTCGTGGGACTTTCGATTTTTAGCCCAGCTTGAACAGATACAGCTCCAAAGCTCCAAAGTTTGCAGACACTTTGAATCTCGAAGGTAGCATCTTTGATTTTTTCTAACCATGGTTCGAGGTTGATAACCAGTGGACGCTCTGCAATCAGAATAGAGCGTTTTGGTTTGCGCAAACCAAACGGGAAAAGAGTTTTTTCTTTCTCCAGGATTTTTGCAGCTTCTGACAAGAAAATCTCGGATCCTATATCAAATATTCGAAAGGCGTATATGTTTGCCTCTTCAATCGTCAAAGGCTCACGAGGTTCGGCTTTGTAGTCTTTATCTTGCTTTACCATAATAGTCTCCTGATCTACTCGCATCGGCTGAAGAGCCCTTCGCTAAAGTCTCATAGTTGGGTACTTTTTGCCAGTCACGCAGTTGCCACCTTAGATTTTATAATGGAACTAGACAGGATGGTCCTAGAAAACATAGCGCTTGAACCCTTATTTATCTAGGCCATACTAACGATCGACCAGGAGTATCGTGAAAAAGTATGATCTCATTGTGATCGGTTCCGGCCCTGCTGGAGAGAAGGCTGCGGCAAAGGCTGCCTACTTCAAATACAAGGTCGCAATCGTAGAAAAGCAGAGGCACGTAGGGGGTGCTGGGGTCAACACCGGTACTTTGCCATCAAAAACCCTGAAAGAAACAGCTATATTCTATTCCGGAAAAAGCGAAAAAGGTCTTTACGGAATGGAGCGTGTGCTTGTTGATAAACCTTCCATACAAAATTTCATGTACCGAGAGAATATAGTCTGTCGCGATGTCGAGCGAGAAGTCTTCAAGAACATACGCAATCACAAGATCGACCTATTCCAAGGTACAGCATCTTTTGAAGATAAAAACCGCATCCGCGTCAATGGCATTAAGGAAGAGGTGATCTGGGGTGAGCATATCATCATCGCAACGGGATCCTATCCCTATCATCCAGCTAACATTCCATTCGATGGTGTCCGCATTCATGATTCCGATAGCATTTTAAAGATCACACGTTTCCCCAAATCACTCTGCATCATTGGTGCAGGTGTTATTGGTTGTGAATATGCAACCATCTTTGGGTCAATGGATATCGATGTTTTCTTAGTCAACGACAAGAAACGTATCCTCACATTTTTGGACCATGAAATCTCGGAAGAACTTGTACGACAGATGGAAGCCCTCTATATCAATATTCTTTTCGAGACCAAAATAAAAGAGATCCGACTCCCAGCTCATGACTTTGACCCAGTCGATGTCGAGTTGGAAAGTGGTGAAATACTCCACACGGATATGGTGCTGTATGCAGCAGGTCGCTCCGGCGCAACGAAGGAACTTCAACTCGAAAAAGCGGGTGTAAAGCTTGGAGAACGTCAGGCTATCGTAGTGAACGAGCGTTTCCAAAGCAACATTGAAAATATTTATGCAGTCGGAGACGTGATCGGTTTCCCTGCACTTGCAAGCACCAGCATGGATCAGGGACGTGTCGCTGTTTCACATATATTCAACACCAAAGATCTTGATGCACTGCCTAAGCATTTTCCGTACGGGATCTACACGATTCCGGAGGTATCGATGGTGGGACTTACGGAGGAACAAGCAACAGCTGCAAAGATCGAATTTTGCACAGGCAAAGCACACTATCGCAACAGTCACCGTGGAAAAATTCGAGGTTCAACCAGCGGCTTCGTCAAACTTATATTCCGTCGCTCCGACCTCATCATCATCGGCGCTCATATAGTCGGTGAATTTGCTACCGAGCTGATCCACTTCGGTATGACACTGATCGACGATCAAAAATCTCTTTTGCAAGTCGTTGCCATGGTTTTCAACTACCCCAGCTTTCACGACCTCTACAAATACGCAAGTTACGATGGTCTCGGCAATCTCAGTGGCTACAAGATCAAAAAAGAAGCGTAAAAATTCCTCAGCTCAGGATGACAATGCATCTCGCCTGTAGTATGACAGATAGAGACCTTTGAGGAGATGCCTTCTGTGAAACATGCTAATGGAACACTCGATCAAGTCCTTCTGACCACTCGCCTATCCGATATACTGGCTTGGGCCCGTAAGAACTCAATTTGGCCATACGTTTTTGGTACAGCCTGCTGTGGTATTGAATATATGTCAGTAGTTGGCCCCAAACACGACATCGCCCGCTTCGGTGCCGAAGTCGTACGTTTTTCTCCAAGACAAAGCGACCTCATGATCGTCGCAGGAACAATTACGGAGAAAATGGCTCCCATCGTGAAAAAAGTTTATGAGCAGATGACAGAACCCAAATGGGTGATGGCTATGGGTGCCTGTGCAGCAAGCGGAGGCTTCTACCGTGCATATCACGTATTACAAGGTGTCGATCAGGTCATTCCAGTTGATATCTATGTTGCTGGCTGCCCTCCAACCCCAGAAGCTGTAATTGCAGGGCTTATGACACTGCAAGAACGCATCACACAGGACGTCGTTCAAGCCCGTCAT
>CAZWOL010000112.1:0-4694 GCA_964635325.1 uncultured Pseudobdellovibrionaceae bacterium | reverse complement strand
ACGTATATTTTGCATGCAATTTGCTGAAAAGCTTGGAGAAGAAATAATAAACATAGACAAAAGAATAATACCGAGACGTATTTTTTTACCAAACATACTGTCCTCTAAATGATTTCATAGGTGTAGTGATCTTATTTCAGGACATATATATGATTTTTCGATAGAGCAGAACTGAATTTGTATCTATTATACAGATATGAAGTTCAACTGACGATCTGTATGGAATTCTCATGTATAATCGTATCATGCTAAAAGAATTACATTTATTAGCCAATTCATTCCGCGTTCTCACTGTATTAGGCCCCCGACAGGCAGGCAAATCTACGCTCTGCCGCACTGCCTTTCCAGAATATCGTTATGTTTCTCTTGAGGATCCGGACCAAAGAGCCTTTGCTGAAGAGGATGCAAAAGCTTTTCTTGCCCAATACAATAAGCGGGTCATTCTCGATGAAATCCAACGCGTCCCCAAGCTTCTATCCTACATACAGGGCATTGTTGACAGCGACCAAAGCAAGGGTCAATTCATCCTCAGCGGCAGCCATCAGTTAGAACTTAGCCAAGCAATAACTCAATCGCTTGCGGGTCGGACAGCCCTACTAACTCTACTACCTTTATCCTTTGAAGAGCTACCTGCTGCAAAACGTTCAGCAGCAGAATGTGCTATACAAGGTTTTATGCCTGGCTTGCATATTGATGCGATTGACCCTTCTCGATTCTATCGAAGTTACTTTCAAACCTACATTGAACGAGATGTTCGACTACTTGTAAATCTTAGGGACTTTTCTCATTTTGAAAAATTTGTTCGCCTCAGCGCTGGACGAGTTGGCCAGGTACTTAATCTTGCATCGTTAGCAAACGATGTAGGAGTAAGCCCCAATACCATTCAGCATTGGGTTTCCATACTTGAAGCTTCTTTCATTGCGTTTCGGCTACAACCATATTTTGAAAATTTTGGAAAGCGTCTCATTAAGGCACCCAAACTGTATTTCAATGATACTGGACTACTCTGCTGGCTTCTTGGTATTGAGACGGAACAGCAACTGATACGAGATCCTTTATTTGGATCCGTGATTGAAAACATGGTGATCTTAGAAGCATTAAAATTTCGCTTAAATAGAGGTAAAGAACCAGGCTTGTACTATTTTAGAGACAATCTCGGCAACGAAATCGATCTTGTTCTAAGTTTTGGAAGACAACTCAAAGCGATTGAAATCAAATCCGCACAGACATTTTCCAATCATTTCTGCGATGGACTCAATTACTTCAAAAAATTGGTAGGCGACCGGAGTCTAAAAGGTGGAATTATTTACTCTGGCAAAGAAGAACGGAGTACAGACAATTATGATCTCATAAACTTTGCAAATAGTATTCGCGCTCTCGAAAACCCAAACGATTTGACAAAGCCTTAGAAGATTCTAACAAAAATAGAAGATTACGGATATTTTTGATAATCACGCCAACCATTAGCACTTGCTAAAAACACACAACCTATCAATATGCATCCTCTCTCAATAGAGCTTCTTAAGAAGATCTTATCTGAAAAGACGCTCATATAAAATACGCAGTGTGGAGACCATGATGAAGCGTACGTATTGGGTCCTAAGCTTTTGGGTGTTTTTTATAAACACACAGGCCCTTGCGACTGTCAAAGAGGCTCAGAAAGGCCTCCTCTTTTTGTCAAGTTTGTTAGAATATTATCCGCCTATTTCGACAACAATTTGCCCAAATTCTCTTCACTTTCAACTCGTTCGACAAGCCATACAAATTTCTGCACAAGAGTCTGTTGGAAGACTTACGGTCAATTCTAGAATAAAACTAGAATCTATATTTAGAGAGAAAGCACTTATTGATTTCTCGATAATTCGTTTTTTATCTGACCATTCTGACTCTAATCCAGAATATCGACGAAGACAATTGGTTCACCATTTAAGATCATCCTATGATATCTATCATGCAGTATTTCAAAATACTGATGAGATAATCCCAACTATATCTCAAGAAGAAATGAGACTGAGCCTTCTCAAAATGTTGAACTCTCTAAGAAGAGCAAACTATTTTGAAGATCGCATGCTTCTTGAAATGCAGAACTACATTTCGGACTCTATCGAAGGAATCATTAGATCTGCAGACCTTGATGGAGATGAAGAACTGCGCAGATTATGCAACACTTTTAGAAATAATCGCATAATTAACTCCTCTGAAGAGACTACCCTCCAGAGTTCTAGACCATCCCTTCCTGCACTACCCTATTCCGTTTCGAATACCCAAGAATTAAACAGAATATACAGGAATGTATTGAACAACTTAAACACAGGTTCAAACTCACCTTCCATCTCCAGCAGATCGAGTGATAGCGACACCCCAAGAATAACAAATGAAACACAAGTACCCGCTGAAGTAGCGTCCTCACAACCATCTCGTCTACGACGAGTCTTTAGCTGCTTTCCAATATCTAGTGCACATTCAAAGAACTCGATGTAATTGCACGCTTCTAATACACACCAAAATGTACACCAGAAATTCACTACGGCAGCAAGACATAGACCCCTGCTTTATGCTCTTTCACCTTCCATACGGGATCAGTAAATACACGAAAGGAACAAAACATCTCTGGACTCACTTGCCCTTTGCACTGCTCCACAAAACCTTTATCAAGCGACAAACGAACATCTTCAATCTCATTAGTTTTTTCTATAGTATTCAAGTAACTATACCGCTCTTTACCTGACTGATCGTAGATCAGCGTACGAATATGGACTGGATAAAGGTGTGAAGGTCTCTTGACTCGAAAATTCAACTCATCTTGCTCGAGTACAAGCTCACCTCCAGAACTGAGCCAGATCCCTCGATCTTTCATAACTCCTTCGGATCCAAGTGGCAAACTGAGAGGAACTTGAGGTTTGCCACGTTCAGCCCAACGAAAAGCTGGAGAGCGAGGAGCAGTCGAAATTTGATAGACAGTCCCAGAAAGAAGTAAAATGCAAAAGACAAGCAAACTCATCTTTGCGTAACGCCCATATAATTTTGATCGAGTTTGTTTTTGCATGCACAACCATGCCATCACGAGACCAGCGAATGAAGATACCGAATAAAAGATCAAATGTATACCAATCCAGAAGGAACTAAGCAAAGCTATGGCCATACCAAAGATTGCAAGATCAACTATCGGTATCAAACGTGAATGAGATGATGCTACAAGTACGGATGTCGTCTTGCGTAAAAAGCTGACTAGCAAAAGCAACAATAAAAGTAGACCTGCAAGCCCCCACTCCGAGATCAGCATCGGGTACAGTTCAGGTGGGTCTGCAAAAAACTTCCCCCCACCTGCTATGGCCCAAGATTGATGTTCAAAGAGATTCATGTAAAAGGAACCCAAGCCTGTTCCTTTCCAGGGATGTTCCAAGAAAGCTTTGATCATAGCCTTGATATGAACCGCACGAACAAGATCAACACGAATAAGAAGTGAGTCTAAGTATATGGGATTTGTAAGTTGTGATGTATCAAGATTTTGAAAGTGAGAGAAACTTTGACTCATTGACGGAGGAGCATATTTCAGAAGAAAAAACCCTACGAGGGTCAAACTGAAGAGAAGCATACCGCATTGCAATAGACGCAAAGCTAGTTTGCGTGAATTAGTCATGAATCTAAACAGTAAGATACCAAGAAGAAGAACTACACTAACAAAAAAAGCTACAAAAAATGCTCGACCTGCACTCATCACTCCTGCGCCTACAGGTAGCAGAAGAAAAACGAAGCAAATTAGACGTTTTTTCAGCGTCAAATTTGCAAGCAAAAACACTGCAAGTAAAGCAGAAGCTAGACATGCAAAATAAACAGCAGACGCCCCTCCGTCTTCCAAAAACCCTGTTGCACGCAACGCACCTACAGCAGATCCCGTACCACTAGCTAGAAGACTCATATCACCAAGACCCTGCATAAGAGCTAGTATACAATTGGGAACAAGAATGAGGAGTAAAGACATAATAAAAATGAAGATGAATTTTGAATCGGCATGCTTGATTTGGCGAAGGAAGATAATAGAGGGAAGAAGAAATAGCACGAGGTTTCGTAAATATAATTTAGCTGCTGCGAAAGAGTAATTTGCCGAAACGCTGTCACTGAGCAAATAGTCTTGCATTGGAACGCCCCAACGCATCGAAGGCCAATAAAGATGAGCGATTGAATGCAGAAGTATAGCAGCAAAAATGGACAAGATAATAAAAACCAACTTGGGAGTCGTTCGCAGAAGAGCAAGAACTGCAAGCGTAGCTGTGAGATAGAGAGAGCTAGGAATGAGATAGCGACTGAGATGGATGAGAGGTTTTAGGATCTTTATAGATTCCAAAAGAAATGGCAGGCGTGTAGCCAATCCATTGAGCACAAGATTAAAGCAAAACAGATAAGAAACGATACGATTCAATTGGTTCATGTTGTAAGCTCACTAAAAAATATCTAAGTGATGTATTTTTCCTCACTACAAATCGCCAAACGCCCATTTCTATTTTTGTAGAAAACAGAGGTCGAATCTCTTATGTATATACCGTTCGACAACTTCTACAAAGAGGATAGCATCCATCATAAAGACTTTCTGATAGCATTTGGTCTCTCATCCAACGGAATATCCTTCTACCAAGTAAAGGACTATAGCATCGCTTATTAAGATTTACTCATAATTTAATGAATATATTGGCGTT
>CAZWOL010000111.1:0-4854 GCA_964635325.1 uncultured Pseudobdellovibrionaceae bacterium | reverse complement strand
GGGGGGGTGGCTCAAAACGGTGAAATCGACCGGCTCTCTATAATGAAATCCTGCACCCTCGAATGCTTTACCATAAGGCTTTTCGAGGACAGTATCGTCAATGACGAGATAGCCACCTCTTAACCCAAAAGGCTTTGTTATGTTTTCAAGGGGTGTTGACCTTGGTACATAAGATTTCAAAGCTCTAGTAAGTTTGTCATGGCTTATCTCGTCACTGATTTCACTGAGGGTTAAAGCTGTCTTCTTCAATGAAACCACTATCAATAGTTTTATATACAAGGCTAGGATAGAATCCATTTTTTCCACCATCAACGCGTTGTGTTGAGCTGCAAAGTTTTGGTAGAAAAAATTCTCGTGAAAAAACCCATCAAATCAAGAGGGATTTGGGTTTTAGCTTGGGGCGATAATAGAAATGTCGATTTCAAGGGTATCTGGTGAATTCTGCTCTTTGTGCTACTGGACTTCATCTTCCAGCTTCATCAAGCATGTAAGTATTGAGCAACTAAAGCTTCACCTTTTGCGTAACTTCAGAAAATAACATATTTGTCTCAATTGATGTGGATTATGCGGAATATTCATAAATTTATTTTTTTTGTTAAGTCTTACGTTGCTCTTTTGATACATCAATGTGATGCAGTCCGGTTGCTTGCTGTTATGTTTCTATCTTTGCCTCTAGGAGTCTTTGGTGCTGAAGACTGCTTTCGCTCCTTTGGGCGGGTGCCGGGAATGCGCTCTTTTTCAATTGAAAGTAAAAACGCATCACCCTGGGGGGCTGTAGTCAATATCGTTCCGATACCGCAAAGCTTGGATCCTCTATCTGTCGGACGACGCATCCGACGTTTGTATGAAAACAATCGAAATCATGGAACAACCTTTCGAAATGCTCTTCCTCCTTCACTAAACCCAGAAGTTGGTATTACTCAATTGTTTTCATTGTCAGCAGCAAGTCGTCTTCTTGCTATTCCTGAGCTTATAACTTTCAATGAACCTCACGAAGATACTCGAAATTGGCCTAGCTTTGAACTCCACCTGATCCGTGAGTCTGCTGTTGTACCACGTGAGTATGGATCTCACTTTGTCGAACATGATGAACGAGTCATTGCGAGTATTAGTAACTTCATGCAGGCTTTGGATTATGTTATCCTTCGTCAAGGACTGATTGTTCGAGCTTTAGATGCGACTTTGCCTGAGAGTTCGGCTCAAGATCGGGGGACTGATGCCTTTGAATATATTCGTCGGAATGCAAGAGCGAATCTGAATAATTGGAGAGCATTCCGTTCGCTTGTTGTAGTCTATCCGAGTCGTGTTCAGGCATATCTTTTATATGAGATCATTTTCAGTGAGTTGTATAAGACAACGCAATTACAGCAGCGTAGCCGTCTTGCAAAGAAAATGCAGCAGGTGGGATTTGATAATGATTGGATAGAAAATATTCATGAAGAGGCGCTTATCATGTGGCATCGTGCTGCAAGAGCTTTTTTTGAACCTGCTCGAGAGTTTTATAGATCTATTGAGTTTCCTAATGCAGCTCCTGCATTTGATCCGCCTCCTCGCTATTCCATTCCAGCGGGCGATCATGATCTATGGGAGACAAATGCTGCTATGGGATTGCTGTTTAGTTTACCTGTACTATCGTCGCAAGAAGAATCTGGATCTTTGCAGGAAGAAATTGAACATACAGCACCAGCTGCAGATTCTTCAGTTATGGTAGAAGAACCCGTCACCGAGGAGTCAACTTCTCCCGAAGAAACTGCTAGGGTTTGTCCTGTTCTTCCCGAACCCGAAACGGAAGAAGCTCCTTCAGTACGAATGCAGGATATCCCTGTTCAAAGTACCCCTGTGCGACGTCAACGAGATCGAGCGCAAGCAGCTCCTACTCCTCTTGTAGAAGGAACCCAACGGCTTCCGCTTACAGATGTGCAACGTGACACTCTCTTTGCCCATGTCTCTATTGCTCGATCTGAGATTGCAGACTTGCTGTTTGATGGGCGTGATCACCATCTTGAAATTAACCATGAAAAGATCAAAAATCTTGCAAAGGCTATGATGAAAGTTATGGCCGAATTGGGTATTTCAGATGCTGCAAGGAGAAGCTTTTGGGAAGAAGTGCAAACGCATCCTAGTCATATTCCTCACTCACCATCATCTGGGAATCTTCTGCCTCGACAAGATTTGAACTATGCACTCATGTCTTTTATTCGTGCTAATGCGCGGCCTGCAACTTGGAGGCCTAAGACTAAAAATGATGAACGAGCTTGGATGCAGTGGCAACTCAGAGCTAGTGATGCATCTGTGAAGGCAGAGTTTCGCAAAAAATTCAATTCAAAGCATCGTTGATTAACTTGAATTCTGTACTGAGTGCTAAGATTGTTGGAGGTGAAAGGGCATATCGTTCTCTGATACTTTTTAGATGATCAGCATAGCTTTCTGCGGATTCTTCTGCAACAGGTGGTCTTAAACTGAGGAAGATCAAGCCAGATTCGTGGGATGTTTTTTCTATTGGAAATCCACTTATATCTTTCTCCGCTGTTTTTTCAAAAAGCTCTGTATTGAAATCAAGTCGATTGCGTAATGCCAATTCTTCAAATTCAGTTAATTTTTCTGAATGCAAGTGTTTTTCAACTACACTTTTGAGTTGAATGCGGGTGTTAGCAAAAAATCTATTGCTTCGCAGCATATAGATCAGAAGCAACATAAAATGTGAGTTCTGTAGATGTTGCTCATCCCACCATACGTGAATATCTTGGGAAAGTGCAATTTTCTCAAGATATCCAGCATTCTCATTTAATAAGATGATATTGTAGCCGAGTTTATGAGCTCGTAGGATGGTTTTTGCAAAATCAAGGCAATGTCCTTCATCACAGTTGCCAAGTAATACAAGGGTATCTGGTACTAAACTACCGAGTCCATAATGATTCATTAGACTTTCGATGCCTTGCCACATGGAGTCTCGATCTAAAATTTGAACAAAAGCAGGAATATTTTGTTTATGAAGATGATGTACAAATTCTCTTTTGGCCTTGCTTCTATTTTGTTCGTTATCCATCTTTTCATTAGGTGCATACGCAATACTTAGGAAAGATTTGCTTTGACTTAGTGACTGAACAAACTGCAAGAGTGGATGTGCATCAGTTTTTAGATCCTTCACAACTACCAAAAAATGTGGGCGCCAAGATCTAGGATTGTTTTTCTTGTTTGCTATTCGGTAAATCAATGCGCGTGAAAAGAACAGCAAAATTGCATAACGTATATCATGCCAGGAACCTTTGATTTTACGTCGTTTCATCGTTAGGTAAATTAAAGCAACACCAGCAATTGCAAGTAAGGCTGAACCTGCGTCAATCATGAGCATTGCAATCAGGCATAAGAGTGCCCCAGCTAGTGAGATACCTGAGTAGATTCTAAAACGTGGACGCCAGCTTGGGACTGCCATCAAGGTTTCGATTCCTGCTGCAAAATTCAAAACTCCATAGCAAATTAAACATACCATTGTTAGTAGAGGAGCAATGAGATTGATACTCCCAAAATAAATCCCACACAGCGCAAGTGCAAAGCTTGTAAGCGTTGCAATGCGTGGATCCTTGCGAGGTCCAAATGTTTTCCCAAACAATGCAGGAAGCACTCCATCATCTGATAGTGCCTGCATAGTGCGTGGAGCTCCCAGTAATCCTCCAAGTGCGCTAGAGATAGTTGCTCCCCAGATTCCTAAAATAATGAGAGCAGGGACTTTTGCAATATGTTGCATGATTAAAGGATCTTGAAGTAGAGAATCCAATGAAGCATGCTGTACTATAAAGATAGGTATGATCATATAGATGCAGTAGGCAACTAAGAGTGCGCTGATAGTACCTAGTGGCACAGATTTTTCGGGGTTTCGCAGATCGCCGGACAGTGACACGCTCGATTCAACGCCTGTCATAGCCGGAAAGAAAATCGAAAAAACTGCCCAAAATCCCAGAGAGACTGTGGTGCTTGGAGTTGATTGGTGGTATTCAGGAACGAATGACGTGTCATGTCCAAGAAATAATGAAAGCAGAGACGCAATGATAATAGCAAAAATGCCCAGTTGGACTTTCAAAGCTCCGCTTAAAGAATAGTAGGCTAAAACGGTAAGAACGCATAGTGTGATGATACCGATCAGAGTTACAGGTAGAAAGGGGAGAAGTCCATGCAATGATTCCGCAAAGCCAATGACACAAAATGCAATAGACAAAGATTGCTTTACGTAGAGAGGAATTCCAATAGCAGATCCTATCTCTAGACCCAAAGAGCGGGAAATGATGTAGTACACGCCTCCTTTGCCAATATTCATGTTGGTGCAAATCGATGCCATGGAAAGTGTAGTGATAAGTGCAATCAAACTTGCAAAAGAAATGACGAGTAATGAAGATATCAGACCAGCTTGACCCACTATCCAGCCTAGGCGTAGAAAGATAATCACTCCAAATAGCATCAGAATTGTAGGAACAAAAACACCAATGAATGTTCCATACTTTGCGGCATGCTCTCTTGGTGCCGTATTATCTTGATCTAAAAGCATACTCAAGTCCCTTGGATTTATTGTATTTATTAGGATCTAGATCGCTAGACACACATCTGCAAACATTACAGGTGTGGATTTAGCAATCTAGATGCGATACAAGTCGTTACGTTGATAAACCGACTGCAGAGTAACAAGCTTAATCTTGAAATTCAAGCCACATATCTTCTAAGCTGGCTGTAATTTATTCCTAAGCAGATCTGAAGAGCTTTTCAACGCTGCATGACAAATGCCATTGCATATAGTTTCTGAACAATGAATCTTGAGAGTGGAAAGTTCTCTATTTGACGGCTGACTTTTTTTAAAAGTCTTAT
>CAZWOL010000110.1:0-4869 GCA_964635325.1 uncultured Pseudobdellovibrionaceae bacterium | reverse complement strand
TAATCCTAAGTATCTCGCGATACTTCCTAACTTCACTATTCAGTTTTCAAAGAACTTTTTCGTCTTTTTTCGAAGCGTTTTTTCTTCTCAAAAGCGAGTTCGGGTTATACGAACGGATCGAATCTAAGTCAACCTTGTTTGTAAAAAAAAATTAGGTCTAGGGGGCATTTGGTTTAAAAATGGGTTAAAATATTAAAATGATAAGGATATTTTTGTGTGTGCATTTTTTAGGCATTCAGTTATTATAAGGGGCGGAAAAAGTCCCTAAATGACATTCCTGCTGAAAAAAAACGTAATATCCTTGTTTTATTAATAAAATATCATCTTTTAAAACAAAATGCCGCCGCACTCCTCTGTACGGGGGTACGGGCGTCTTATTAAAACTGGCTGACTCATTCATTCATTCCGACCCTCATCTCATCAATTTGAGAAAATGGTCGATTAAAACTGTTGGTGGTTTCGATGGAATTTTCTCTAGATCAGAATAAATGGTTAAACCAGCTATCCCAGGCGATTTCGCAAGATGAATGGATAGCAGGGATGGAGCTCTATCGTGAAAATCGCATTTTGAAGGTAGACCGCTTCGACCATCTGATTTATGGAAACATCCAAACCATTGAAGGAAAAACCGAGGTTCGAATCAAACTTCATCCTAGCGGTCGAATGATTCAATGGGTAGAGTGCACCTGCGCAAAGAACAGAAAGAAAGGCATCTACTGCCAACATATTGCTGCTCTGTTTTTCCATATTCATCAGGAGCGTTCCGATTTCACACCTGAAACGTATCTCAACGCTATTCCACAGAGCTTACCAAAGAATGAATCTGAAACCACACAGACAATAGTTCACGGACTATTTCAACAAGGTCGAGGCAATATACTTGCTATCGAAGCTTTTGGCGCGCAAGTGCAAGTTCGCTTTGAAGTGAAAGCAGGACATGCCAGTCAAATTGAGCTTGATATAGACCAGCAACCCAGTTTTCTCGCTTCACTAGCTAGCATTGAACGAAAACTGCTACCAGAAAGCCTTGCAAATCTAAAGACACTCAAAGATACAGCTATCCAAGGAATTTATTTTTTTATAGACGACGAAGATAAACTTGTGGGTCGGAAAGTTCTTGCGATAAAAAAAGGCCCGAGCAAAAGCAGCTGTGAAACGATTGAACATTTTCATGAGAAAGTTTCGGTCCGATCACATGAAACTATTGAAGATGTATGGATGGAGCTCTTTCCAGTCTCCAAACTCAGCCCCTTTGTTGGTGCAAAATTTTTGCGCCTTCCACAAACAGGATATATCGAGATAACTGATTTCTTCGAAAACTGGGGTGAGGTTAGCGACCAACTCAATTTTAGCGATCAGGAAGCTATTGAAATTATATCGAATGGGTTTAGCTCTTATCGCGCAAGAGGAAGCATCTTTCTCAGCAAAAACCTAGCTAATCTTAAGATTGTTCATGATATCACAATTGACCAAGTCAACGTTCTTCAAGAAAAAAATGGTTGGTTTTATTTGGACCCCAGCTATCAATCAGAACATCAGTCACTCACCATCTCCAATCTGATTGAGTCGTATGCGAAAAAGAAAACACCTTTCCTAAAATCTGATAAAATGTGGGTTCGCGTGCCTGACATTATCACGCAAAACAGCTGGTCTTTCGATCCCGCACAAAAATGCTTGAAGGTGAGTAATCTTGAGTTGATCAAACTCAAACAATCCTTAGGTGACAAAAGTCGCTTAACTGGAAAACTTGAGCTTCTAGAAAAAATCAAAGATGCTACGGAATTTAACACCCCTCTAAACCTCCCTGATCTTTCTCATACAAAACTCAATCTGAGAGGATACCAACAAAAAGGCTATGAGTGGTTATGGTGGCTTTATGATCGAGGGCTCCATGGGTTGCTTGCAGATGACATGGGCCTTGGCAAAACCCACCAAGCAATGGCTGTGATGTCAGCTATACAATCTCGACCAAAGACCACTGAGAGAATAATGTTCCTATGCATTTGTCCAACAACCGTGCTGGATCACTGGATGGACAAACTCGAACATTTTGCACCAAACCTAAAACCACTAAAGTACTACGGCCCCAAGCGAGATCAACTCGTCAAACATTTTGCAGACCGCACAACGATTGTTACAAGTTACGGTGTACTACTCCGTGATATCGCACTACTTGAAAAATACCAGTGGGAAGCCGTGATTTTAGATGAAGCTCATTTTGTTAAAAACAACAAAACAGCAACTTACAAATCTGCCTGTCGACTTAACGGAAAACTTCGACTCTGTTTGTCTGGAACCCCCATGGAAAATAGGCTCAGTGAGCTCAAAAATATTTTTGACTTTGTGGTTCCAGGTTATCTTGGAAATGATCGGGAGTTTCAAAAAAACTATGTTGTTCCTATTGAATCCCACCATGTCGAGAGCAAGGAACACGAACTACGAAAACTCATTCATCCTTTAAAACTAAGGCGAACGAAACAGCAAGTTTTGAGTGATCTACCTGAGAAGGTTGAAGATACTCGACATTGCTGGCTGTCGACGGAACAGGTTGCACTATACAAAGATGTTCTTGCTAGCAAAGCAGCTCCTCTAATTCACTCTCTGAAAGAGGATAAAGGGCCTATTCCCTATTTGCATGTATTCACGGTTCTGCAATACCTAAAGCAAATATGCAACCACCCTGCCCTCGTTCGCAAATCTACAAACTGGCGAGATGGTGAAAGTGGTAAATTCGAACTCTTCCGTGCTCTGCTCTCAGAAGCTCTCGATTCCAACCATAAAGTTGTGATTTACAGCCAGTACCTAGGCATGATCGATCTGATACGCTCGTACTTAACCGAGCTAAACGTAGGACATGTCGTCCTTACCGGACAATCTCAACGACGAGGGGAAATCGTCGCAAAATTCCAAAATGACCCTGAAGTCAAAGTCTTTGTTGGTTCACTACTTGCTGGAGGTGTCGGGATAGATCTAACGGCTGCATCGGTTGTCATCCATTACGATCGATGGTGGAACGCTAGCAAAGAGAATCAAGCCACGGATCGTGTGCACCGTTTTGGCCAGAAAAATTTCACGCAGGTTATAAAGCTTGTCAGTCGAGGAACTTTAGAAGAAAAGATCGATCAGATGATCACCCAGAAGGCGAACCTCTTCAATCGTTTCTTGGAAAAGGATGAAGATGCCTTTAAAAATTTAACCCGTGAAGACCTCATCAATCTTTTGCAGTAAGGACCCTCTGTATGGCTAAGTATATTATCGAAGGCGGACACGCACTTAATGGAAGCATCGTTCCCTCCGGCAACAAGAATGAAGCATTGCCTGTACTTATGGCTGCTTTACTGACCGATAAACCTGTCACCTATCATCGAGTCCCCAGGATCAATGACGTGGAATCGACACTTGCAATCCTCACAGCGCTCGGTGTGGATGTCGAATGGAAGGGGCCGTCTTCGGTAACTTTAAATGCAAAATCAGCGTATAGCTTCAAACCAGATGCCCTGCTGTGCTCTCATATTCGTGCTTCAATACTTTTGCTTGGACCATTGCTCGCTCGCTTTGGCAAAGTCGAACTCCCTCCTCCAGGTGGAGACGTCATTGGAGCGCGCCGCATAGATTCTCACTTTGAAGTAATTGAAGCCCTCGGTGGCAAATTGGAATTCGGGAATCCCATTATAGGATCAATTGATCGCATTATAGGCACTGACGTCTATCTTGATGAGCCTTCCGTTACCGCAACTGAAAATCTCTTGATGCTTGCGGCACGGGCCGAAGGGACAACGAGGCTCTTCAATGCGGCCTGCGAACCGCACATTATCGGGCTCTGCAAACTACTTAACAAAATGGGTGCCAAAATTTCTGGCATCGGTAGCAATCACCTCGAAATCCAAGGTGTGAGTGAAATGCATGGGGCTGAGCACACCATCGGACCGGATTTTATGGAGATTGGTAGCTTCCTCTGCCTTGGGGCCATCTGTGAAGGTCAAATCACGATTCAAGACGTGGACCTTTCCGATTTGCGATTCGTACTCAAAACCTTTGCTCGTCTGGGTATTCATCCTGAGATCGTCGACAACTCTCTGCGCATCGAAGGCAAGCAAGACGTGCGCATGCAGCTTGGCATCAGTGGTCGTGTGGGCACTGTCTACACAGGTCCATGGCCTGCGTTCCCGACGGACCTAATGTCGGTAGCCATCGTAGCTGCAACGCAAATGAAAGGGACGATGATTTTCCACGAGAAAATGTATGAAGGTCGCATGTTCTTCACCGACAAACTGATGTCAATGGGGGCCAATATCGTTCTCTGCGACCCACATCGCGTTGTCGTAACAGGTCCAAATGCACTTGTTGGTGCAACGATGAGCTCACCGGATGTAAGAGCAGGTATGTCGATGGTCATCGCAGCTTTAGTGGCTAAGGGCACGAGCGTGATCGAGAACATCTACCAGATCGAACGCGGCTACTGCGATGTATTTAAGAAGCTCTCCTCATTAGGCGCAAAGATCCAACGCGAAGAGTAGGCTTTTTTCTTACTTAGATTTTGCCTCCATCTGCAGAGCTTCTCCTATTTGCCATGGGGAGCATTCTATAATTTCGAGAGACTGCAGTCGGCGTTTTGTAATCTTATCGACATTGGCAGCCACACAGATGTTTAATCCTTGGGGTGATTCCTGACGGAATAATTTAATGGCAGAAACATCAAACGCTTCTTTCGACCACTTACATTCAAGGCGTAGCAAGAGAGGATACATTGAGGAGTTCTCCGCTTTGACGGAGATGAAAATACGTTAGCAATTCGTTTAACTTTTTGCAAATAAAACGCGATGTGAAAGTTTTTTAACCGACCAGACCTTCAAATTGTAGAACTGGCCT
>CAZWOL010000109.1:0-5051 GCA_964635325.1 uncultured Pseudobdellovibrionaceae bacterium | reverse complement strand
AGTTAAACTCTGGCTGTCTTTTTGGTTGTTACAGGTTAGCGTGTCTCCCCTTAGCTCGCACTCAGCAAAATTCGACTGATAGTCGCCAGATGGAATTGGCTTCTTCGGATAAAGACATTTTAACGTTCCTAAGATGTTTTCAATAAATTTACCATTCTCACAAGGTAGGTTAACGCTGGTTTGTTTGCCATCACAACGACACGACATAGTATTTGCACGATAGAGGCACGAGTCGCACGAACTTCGAAAACTGCCTTCCGGAATCTTCTTCTTTGCGTCGATGCATATCAGATTACCTTTAGAATCGTTTTCAATGACTTTGCCCGACTCACATGGCAACTGAAGAGTGCTTCGCGGACAGATGAGTTGGTCACCACGGAATTCGCAGTTATCTTTGTTATATTCTCCTTCAGGAAGCTTCTTTTGAGGGAATAGGCACATAAGGTGACCGTTGATGTTTTCAACAATTTGTCCAGAAGCACAGGGAATGTTCACACTTGCTTGGGACGAAGTACCACCTGAACACTTGCAATGAAGTTTATCCTCGCTTCGGTAACAGTCTGAGCAGGAGTTTGCGTAATTCCCTTCTGGAAACTTATCACGTCCAACGCAAACGAGACCTTTATTCCATAGCTCAATGGAGCCAAGCTTACATGGAAGATCAAGGCTTGCGGCACTGCCGTTGCAGTCACAGTCGATCTTGTTTCCAACCTTGAGGCATTCGCAGGAGCTAAGGTAACTCCCAGAAGGAGGTGCCGATGGAGAGGTTTTCATAAAGTCAGGTTGATAAACTTCGAGGAGACTACGTACACAGATATTCTTATTTTGGCTTTTATCAGCACATTGCGCAAAGAATGGAAGGCTGCCGGACTTAAGCCAACCTCCAGTCTTACTTCGAAAATCAGAAATGTTACTATAATCGACCGCACCAGCTTCGGTCTGGAGCCTAAATCCTCCTGTTACACCTGATTTTAGAAGAAAATTGAGATTAAGCCCGGTCTTCGAATCATATTGTGGTACAACTGCAATGTACTTTGACCATTTGATGCCTGAAGCCGATGCTACTTTTCCTTCCAGTAGCATTTGGATGGCTTGCTGTTCATGTAAACAGTCTGCCGCTTGAGAACATTTCATAAGATGATTGCTGTTGCCCTCTCCGATGCGGATGATGTCTGCCAACAGCTGCCAAGTACGTTCGGAATTTCGAACTATCAAGGCTCCACTGTTAATATAAGCAAAGTCTTCCGGGTCTCTCGCGATAACCATATTTGCGTCAGGGAACTGCTGAATATACCTGTCCAGCATATCGCTATTTGCGTCTACAACACCGTCATCGTCGAACCAAACGACTACGCGATTGGAAGGATTGGTAAGGGCATCCATGATCATATAGATCTTGTGCCAATAGCCGACGTAGTTAGCCGCCAAATTACCAGCATGATGTTGAAAATTGTACTGCTTGTTTCTGGCAAACTGGGACTGATTTTCCCGTGTATAGATTGGGAAGTTTCGTTTTGCTGTGAGATCTCCTCCAGAGATAATCAGCACTTGATTCGATTGCAGCGGTCTATCTTTGTAGGCCCCTTTGCTCGTAATGATGTGGAAACTCTTAGAGTCATATGAAAAAGTTCGTGAACATAGCTGCTCTGCATAACGGTACTTTTGCGCTGCCTGCCCCTTCAATCCAACGGTTACAGCAATTTTAACAAACTGCTGCCACGGATTTGTTAAAAACCCACTATTGTCGCAGTCGTTTAACACATCATCTCTGTCAGACGGACTCATCAACCCAAGATGTTTCATCCGATGCTGATAGAGAAACTGGATAGCTCGTGCAGAACCTTCACCACCAACAGAGGCTTGTAGAATTTTAAATTCGTCTCCGTCAATGTCACCGCTTCGGTCGTGATCGAAGGATTTATATTTGTAAGGAAATGTTTGCCAAGGAGCAACTTCCTGCCAGAGGTGGGAAATCCGCACCAGGGTTTGCCGTTCGATACGTTGTGCATCTAGGCTCTTATCTTCCGGGTAAAGGTCTTCAAAGTTCGTCATGATTAGGGACCCGTTGGAAGCCAGTCCAAGATCATTGGGTGTAAGCGAGCGGACGGAGAGGCCATGCGCCGCAATCTTGTTTATCAGAGCCTTAATTGCTGGTTCATCAAAGCGAGTCGTTTCTAAAGATTGAGGCTCACTCTGAATCCGATAGTATACGGCTTCGTCGTCTTTTTGACAGGTACCGGAATCGACGATCTGATCACGCCAGCCCAACATTGAGACGGTATCGAGAGAGGGGTCGATTGATTTTCGTCCAAACGAAAATTCTTTGATGGTTCGCTTATTACCCTCCTTATCTGTCCCTCGTGCCGTGATACCTATCGCATTACTTTTCAAAACAGACTCTATTGTATAGAGCGAAGAGCATGACTTCGGTTGTGGTGTTGTACAACGTAAAATCCCACCTGACGATAGATTCAACTCGCCTCCTGGACAGGAGGCCGCAGCCCATGTAGGCTGCCATGCACCCAGCGTATCTGGACACGTACAGGTTAAAAATCCGTTCGCTTCCTTGCAATCGAGGCATTTCTCATGAAAATCGCCGCTTGCTGAAAAAGTGTCTTCGCTACCTGAGGAAGCTGATGAAAGTTTCAGGAGACTGTTTACACACTCTGCTTTATCACTGCCTTGGCTTGCACACTGGACGAAAAAAGGAAGTTGAAGTCTTTGTTGGGCTCGTAACCCATACTGATCGGGAGACAGTGTTTCAAGACTACCATTGGCGTTTTTCCCGCTCAGTGGGGTGTACGCCCCGTTCTTTAGTAACAGATTCACTTGGTATGGGTGGGCTTCGAGTTCTCCGATTTGAGGAATCACTAAAATCTTATCTTTTAGCTGCTTCGGCAAAGGATTTGCTAGCGGGTGTTCCCCTCGGCTGTCCAAATAATTACCGAGATAGAGTTCTTTCAACGCTTGCTGTTCATGTAGGCAGTTGTACTCCTGCACACAGCGGCGAAGATGGTTTTTCGCAAACCAATTTTCCACAGGATCGTCTGAGTCTGCCCTTCCCATGGCACCTAGGTCAAGGATGCGTCTAAGAATAGCAAGAGAGTTATAGGTATTACGGACGATCATAAAGCCGGAGTTCAGATAAGCATGCTCTTCTGGATCAGATGCCATAATCAAATCGGCGTTTGGGTAATTTTTAAGAACCTTTTCAATGAAGTCGCTTTTGACATCAACAACACCATCGTCATCAAGCCAAACGATTACACGATTCTCTGGTACATTCATTTTATCCAAAATCATATAAATCTTGTGCCAATACCCGACAAATGGTGACGCTAAGTTCCCGGAGTAATGTTGAAACTTATAACTTCGCTCCTGCGCTAAGATTTTGAAATTTTCACGCGTTAGCAACGGGTAGGTTCGCTTCTCGTTAACATCACCTCCGGAAATAAGGAGAATGTGCTCCCGATAGAGCGGCCAGTTTTTATAAGAGCCACGATTGTCAACGAGATGCTGCGGATCATTCATGGGACGTCGAGGGATGATGTTGTAGTTTTGCTTCCAGGTTTGCACTTGATTGCGATAGGCGAGCAGCTTAGCCTGAGAAATCTTACCTTCTTCGACAGCTTTAGGTCGCACATCCCCTTGATTGTAAATATCAAGGAAGAGCCCAGCTTTAACATCTGACGGGAGCAGGGCCATTTCGTCCTTGTAGATGACTGCGATATCGCTTGCCGCATCCCAACTACCCATTGCCCCTGCAAGTTTATCGAGCTCGGCTCCAGTGATCTGACCATCTTGATTAAGATCGAAGCTTTTATATCTATAAAAAAGTGGTTGCCAGTCTTCACGAGCTACCCATATAGCACTGGCATAAAAATTTTCGAAAGCAACGCGTCCAGATTTTTCGTTTCCTGCGACCATTATCGATTCGTCAAAGTCCGCAAGATAGACCTGGTTGTCTTTGTCGACGAGGATATTCCCGATATGAGGGTCGCCATGAATGATATTATTTTTATGAAGTGTGTCGAGACGACGTTGAATCTTCCCGGCAAAGTAATCTGGATGTTCTCGAATTTTGCTTTTATCTACGGGAATTCCTAACTTCTCGATTAAGTAGTTGATTGTATTTCCGGCGTCGATACAAGTCCCTCGTGCGTATATTGGCAGAGCAACGTTCAGTTTGACAGCAAGCGTCTTTATCTTCTCAACCTCTGGTGTCTGCATGCGTGCGGTAGCCTCTTTGACAACCACTTCAGGGCAGCCACTATCCCAACATTTCCCATCTTTTGCAGACTGAGGATTGATGAGGTAAACCTTCTTGCGAACACCAGCGCCAATTAGTTTTTCTTTCGTATATAGCTCAGAGCATTGCTGATCCACGGCCAGCGCGTAATGTGAGCTGAAAAGCGTAAATACAAGCACAAAGGCGGCTTTAATAACGACCATGTTAACGTCCGCCTTGAATGAATTTAAGTGGTCTCTTGACTTCATAGATTCGCCCCGCCTATAAATTTCCGCTGCATCTCTAATCGGCTGATTTTAGGTAGCATTGAGACGAAATTTTTGAATGATGAAAGGATTGCCTGCATATACGTAGGTCAAACGATCTATTATTAATGAAATTATTGCCTTAGCATCGCTTGCAGAAAAGCTACTGCAACCTTCACCTGTTCCTCAGGCAACTTCTCCAGCAGAGACAAAGCCTCATCCCTTGGAGAATAGGTCTCCTTAAAAAGACGGGCTCGTTCCTTAAACGACGCCACTTTGATTGGTCCAAGCGCAACGAGTATTGCCTCTAGCATAGCTCCGTGGGGAACATCCATCCTGCCGTTCTCGATCTGCGATATATACGAGTCGGACTTGCCAACTAACGCCCCGGCAGCTCGCATGGACAGTCTCTTGGCTATGCGCATTTGGCGGAGGACTCTGGCCTCGTTGCTAATCACGACTTTTTCAGTGCGCGTGCTCATTTTTCCCATCCTTTTCGCTACTGACGTTAACCCAAAAAAATAGACACGCAGTTACGCAACTCTTGTTTGTGCTTC
>CAZWOL010000108.1:1807-5143 GCA_964635325.1 uncultured Pseudobdellovibrionaceae bacterium | reverse complement strand
TCATAGGTCAATCGCTACTCTTTTGCTTGACCACCCAGGTGGGTCCATATATGACTTTTCAATCTATGTTCATCGGCTTCACTTCGTTACGCTCGGGATGACTTTTCAATCTATGTTCATCGGCTTCACTTCGTTACGCTCGGGATGAGGTGACCAATGCAGGAATCAATAAGTTTTCAAAATACGTATCCGACGATTGCGTTGAGTCCGACATAGCTCCAAGTATAATTACCCGTGAGGCTCTTTAGTTCACCAGATTCGACGTCGGACAGGTTGGAGTGAGCTTCGCTTGTCTTCTTGTTAAAATTCTGGAACAAGAGATCGGCCGTGAGACCATAGCGTACATATTTATTAGCAGAATTTTTTCCATTCGACATCAAAGCGAGACGAGCAAGAAAACCGGGACTTAGACTCGAGTTTGAGTAGGTTGTTACACTGGAATGTTCATATGTATCACCATTCACGGTCGAAGTGACATTCGTCTTCAATGCCAAACTAGAAAAAAGCAAGCTCTCACCATGAATCTGCAGATCTATGCTTCGCGTGAATGATGTCTTTGCGTTCAATGCTAGCCCCATTGCATTGAATGTCCCGCTGTAGAGCAGTCCATGAGAATCGAAAAACACAGGAGTGAAGTGCCCACTCACTTCTACACTGATGGGATACTGCGGAGACTCAAGCTCTACCATCACCATCAGGGGGATTACTTGCGTTGCTGTTAGCTCTTCTGTGCGCAGTATTCCAAATGGAGTGTACCCAGACAGTAATCGAAAGCTAAAATCAGCAGCACCTAGCATAGAGGCTTGCATGAAGAGAAGGAGCAAAAAGATGGACACCTTCATAAAGATACCTTTCATAGGCCTTCATGCAATGTAGTCTTCTTATCGGATCGCACCCGAGTATAGCGATAGAGCTCTTGGGTACCAGGTCCGATGAATTTGATAGTCAGTTCTTTTTTGGATAAATCTATATCTGCAAAGCCTTCTAAAGGGGTAGCAAACTTTGACTGATATTTGTAGTTTCCATACTGCAAATCTAATTTGTCATCGCATTGTTTACCAACACGACACGATAGTACTCCATTTGCATATCCTGCAGAACCAGTGATGACGATAGGCATCTGATTTGGCCTTGCAAGCAGCAATTCGAGTAAGTGCTCATGACCAGCAAAGAGCACATCGACATTGTAATGACTTAGCAAGCCTCCAACCTGATCACGCAACACCGCAAAACCCCACTCCGGCCCCACATCAAATCCGTAGTTTTCCCCTATGGAAGCCATAGGATGATGCATAAACACCAGAACCCAGTCACCAAGATCTTTGGCTTTGCGAATCTCTTTTTCTAAAAAGTGCATCTGCTCTTTGTATTTAGGAACGAAGCTTTGCTTACAAGTCGGATTAGGCCTATGCTCCTCAGCAGCACATGTACCTGGAGTTTTGCTTTGACAGCCTCCACGGCATTCGTGCAAGAGACTATTGGAGTCAATCGCTATGAATGTTGCACCAAAATCAGCAAGCTGGTAGCGATAGGAGTAATAGAAATTCGGCATGCACCATCGTGTGTTTTTAGAATATGAATACGCAATCTGAGTTAGTGGTTGAGCAGGAGCATTGAAATCATGATTACCCAAAACAGAATAGAAGTAGAGTTTCTCGAGTCCTTTGCCCACAAATAATTTTTCAAATCCGCTTTGCCATCTTGGTGAATCTACCGAATCTATTCCATGTGGGTAAAAACTATCTCCGACATTTACAACGAAAGTCCATTCCGAACTTTCTGCAGTGGAATTGAGATTATGAACCCACTTTGGAAGAACAACGTCAAACTGACGACGTCCCCAGTCTTTGCCTCCCCAATCACCGATCACACCAAAATGCAATTGTGAGGATTCTAAGCGGCGCACCGGAAGATTTTGAAGAGTCTGTTCAAGTGGATTTGGAAGAATATTTAAAGGCGGAACACAGGATGCAAATTCGGCATAGACAGGCACAGAGAACGCAAAGATGAGAACCAGAGATCTAAAAATCCGACCCACAACAACTCCTCTAAAAGCGAATTCTCTAACTAGCAGAGTTTTTTTGAGAGTCTACTAAGAAGCGGTCTTCCATGTCATTCCGATACGAATCGCATAGGGTGCGATAATCGTTTGCTGCGTAATACCCAACGCTTTTTTATATTCGACATTAAAACAGTATCGACCCGAACATGCATCATACCCAAGAGCACTGTAGACACCAGGACCCACACCATTTGAATCAATCGCTACCCCTCCTCCCAACGAAACATAGGCACCAGCAATTATAGAAAATCTGGCACCGTAAAAAATTCCTGGGATGATGCTCAGAGAAAGTTCGCGTGTTTTGCTAATGATCCAAACAAATTCATATTCAAGTATTTGTGTAGGAGGAATGCTGATCGGATTAGGCCCACCAGTCCCACTTGCTACAGGACCAAGATGCAAAGTGAAATCTGCGTTAGCTGTAGGAACACATATCAGTCCCCAAAAGAAGAAAAGAGATGCGACAAAACTCCTCATTTGTTTGCTCACAAACTCATCCCCGCACTTAGACTTAGCGTATGCTTACGCCCAGTTGCTAGCAAAATGCCTCCGTTCACACCAGCTGGAAAAACAGCAGAATCCCAAGCAAACTGAAAGCGTAGAGGCCCTCCCCGCGTATCTGGAGACCAATAGACTCCAAAAACCAAACCACCATTCCACTCATACTCATTGCGATTAAAATCTGCATCTGACGACGAATCATAGTGTATACGCGTATGGTCGAGAGCTGCTGCAACACCAACACGACCGAACAGTGCCTGAAAGCCAGGAAGCACAAATGAACGTGTGAGTTCCAGCAGGTGCAATCCATTTGCAACTGGCCCGAAGTCGTATTCGAAAAAGTAATAGCGAGCTGCATAAGGATTCCATGCGACATGAAGCAGACCCCCTGCTCGGTAGCGATCATCCCCCTCTTCGAGTGCAGCCATACCAAATTGGATTTCCAAACCTTCGTCGCGAGCTTGCGCAAAAGGAGTGAAGACTAAAAGAAGCAAAGCTAGAGTTCGTTTTAGGAACGTAGACGCCTCCATCAGGATTTTATGACGATGCTAAGATTATTCTAAAGCATGGTAAGGAGGGTGTCACGTGCGTTTAGAACTTGCGAAAGGGCTAAGGAGGCGATCCTTGCAGCGAACTTTACTGGAAGGACAAAATTCTTAGTGTTGTCGAAGACGGAAGTTGAGGGCTTCGACACCTACGGAGAAACAGATCGCAAAATAGAGGTAGCCCTTTTCGATATGGTGGCCCATACCTTCAGCAATCAAAAATACCCC
>CAZWOL010000108.1:0-1707 GCA_964635325.1 uncultured Pseudobdellovibrionaceae bacterium | reverse complement strand
GACTCCGATTTCTTGTCCTCTCTAGCTTCACGACTCATTTCGTGGATTTCAAGGGTGCTCTTCGTCAGCAAAAAGAGCCCTCCTCCGATCAAGATCAAATCACGTCCCGATATGGGGCGACCGAGCACCGAAAACAATGGCTCGGTGAGTTTGACAACCCAGCTCATAAACGAAATAAGAAGTATGCGCTCAAGCATAGCAAGCATGAGCCCAGCTTTGCGGGCAAAGGGTTTTTGTGCATTAGGAAGACGATCCGTCGTGATCGCAATAAAAACGATATTATCGATCCCAAGAACGATCTCCAAACCTGCGAGGGTTAGGAAGGCCAAAAGATTTTGAAGGGTAAACATGTCACTCATAACGAATTCAATACTTTCTTTGCTTAATGTGAATGGCACTCACCAACGATGAGCTGCTTTGAATCAAAAACACCGATCTCAGGCTGAAGAACGGTATGCGTGATACCAAATTGAGTTTCTAGACGTTTGCTGAGTTGTGTGATTGTTTGCGATACTTCACTCAGTGCAAGATCCTTTTTAAAATCAATATGCGCCTCAAAATGTATCTCCAAATCGTTTAGCTGCCAGATGTGGACGTGATGCACATTGGCAACACCTGGAAAGGCAAGGATCTCGCGTTCGAGCACTTTTAGGTCAATATGCTTTGGAGTAAAATGCATTATGATACGCATAATATCGATTAGTATAGCCCAAGATGAGACAACAAGATAGCATGCAATTAATATGCTGAGAGCACTGTCGATCCAATAGAGTTTGGTCCAATACATCAAGGCACCACCTACGATTACAGCAACAGACGTTAGCACATCACTAAACAAATGTAGGTAGGCACTTCTTACATTTAAACTATGCTTTGCTTCACGATGAATCAGCAATACGCTCAAAAAATTCACCAAGACACCCAAAGAGCCCAATGCGATGACTGGCAACGAAGAGACCGCAACGGGATGCAAGAGACGTTCGATAGCCTCTTTCACCAAGAGCGCAGCGATGGCCATGAGTGTTGCAGTATTTACAAAAGCAGTGACGATCTCACCTCGCCTGTAACCAAAGGTTCGACTCGCCGTGCTCTCTTTTTGTGTCAGGCGAATCGCAATATAGCTACAAAGAAGCGCAATCACATCGCTAAAATTATGCAGGGCATCCGACAGCAAGGATAAGCTATCTACCGAAAAACCTGTGATCGTTTGTGCGACTGTGATGATGATATTCAGAAGTATAACAAGCCACATCTTGCGTCCGCTAAGACTATGGCTATGATGATGCGCATGATTATGGGACATCCCTAGGCTCCAACTGGTGAGGATCTCAAGCACCTGATACAGCACACAATATACACCCAGCTGCTAGAGTAGTCTATGGGTGCAGGGCTGTCTCATATAAATCCCGCTCCTTTCATTTTTAAAGCATATGAGTCATAATCTCAGCTTGTTACACAACTGTTTTAGGGCTGATTATGTCAGGTGGAGCGCTGATTAAAGAGGATCTGAGTGAGGTATTTTCCGATATAGAAGATCCGCGAGTGGACCGCCATAAAATATATCCGATCGGTGAGATTATATTTTTAGCACTTACCGGTGCGATTGCTGGAATTGAAAGTTGGCGTGGACTCGAGTTATTTGGAAATGATCGACTAGGGCCTGTACCTAGTTTCTTAAAAACTTGATCGCGCGCATTATTTCTTAGA
>CAZWOL010000107.1:0-5199 GCA_964635325.1 uncultured Pseudobdellovibrionaceae bacterium | reverse complement strand
TATACGAGCCCGAAGTCACCGCGACCTCAAAGGAATGCGTCAAGTGTGCAAAGACGCTTCCAGTCGAAAGCTTTTATTTCCGCGATGGGCGACCGGATACGGTCTGCAAGGAATGCAAGAAAGAAGGCCAGCGGCTCAACTACCAATCAAAGGTTGCCAAAAAGGGCACCGAAAAATTGGCGGCTATTCTGAATTTTTTAATCAGGGAAGATATCGAACGCATGGACCGTGTCATAGGACGGCTTGATGCGTTCATTGATGAATGTAAACAGACGCCGCCGAATACATATAGCAACTGAAACGGGAGATCCGAGAAAAAGGTGAGAGATGAGTCGAGGAAGAGAAGCAGCGGTTGAATTTGACCGCGTTTCATCAAATGCGCAAGAAGACGGCCAGTCATTGGGGGCTCAACGGCGGCTTGGGGAAGAATACGCGAGAAAGTATGGCTTACAGGTCGTTCGCGCGTGGTCTGAAGTTGAATCCGCGTCTAAAGAAAACGATCGCAAACAATTCTTTGCAATGGTCGAATTCATCAAAGAACGCGATATCAAGCATGTGGTCTTCGACAAAGTTGATCGCGCCGTTCGTGGGTTCAAATCCGCCGTCATCATTCAAGACCTCATGGAACAGTATGGCGTCAAATTTCATTTCACCCGTGAAAACTTGGTCATCGACAAGGATTCGCCACCTTCAGAGAAGCTGCGATTTTACCTCGGAACGATCCTAGCAAAATATTACATCGACAATCTCAAAGTTGAGATCAAGAAAGGTCTCGATGCGCGCACTGACGCCGGTCTCTGGAATTATAAAGCACCGATCGGTTACTTGAATTTTCGCGACCCAACCTCAAAAACTGCGACGGTCATTCCCGATCCACAACTAGCTCCCGCCATCAAAGAAATTTTCGAGCTGTATGCTACAGGCGAGTACACCTACGCAGAGTTAATTCCGATTTTGAATCGCGTTTCGGAAAAACAATACGATTGGAAACTTCTGCCACCTTTAATTTCAAATCCATTTTACTACGGGGCTATCTGTATCAAGGGGAAGATCGTGAAAAAGAAGGGCTTACATGAACCGCTAGTCAGCAAAGCACTTTGGGACGCCTGTCAGCGGTCGAAGGGTATTCGCGCAGCGAAATACGCCGCTAATGATGCGAAAAGAAGCGTCTCAAAGCCATTCATGCGGCTAATCAAGTGCGGCCATTGTAGTCACTGGTTCACTGGTGAAACCGTAATCAAGGCCACTGGAAAGGCGTATGTCTACTATCGCTGTTCCAACAAAGCCTGCTCGCATAACAAGGTCCGTTGGCCTCAAAACCGACTAAACGACATGTTGAGCGAAGCATTTAAACCATTCGCGGCATTTACGCCCAAAGCCGTTGATGCGTGTATTCAAACCATCGCCGACCGGGTCGGCGATTTTCACGAGTACACAAAACGAAATATTGACGAACTCATCGATCGAGAATTGGTCGTGAAGCAGCGACTGCTAACTGCCGAGGAAATGCTACGGCAAGGACGCACAACGAAGGCTAGGTATGAGGAGGAAGTTCAGGCCGCGAACGCCGAGCTAGACAAAATTAGCATTGAGATCGTCGCGTATCGCAATACCGACCGCAAGACTTTCGACAAAAGCCTTTGCCTCATCCAACTCTTCACTAAGGTCACTGATTACAATGATGTAGGTGCGGATTTGCTGAAGAAAGCTCAACTCGCGAAAATGTTCTTATCCAACCCTGTAATCCTGAACGGAACACTCCAATTTGAGTACGTTAATCCGTTGGATGAACTACTCAAAATTGTTGGAGGTCAGGGTTGGTGGGCCCACCTGGACTTGAACCAGGGACCTTGGAGTTATGAGCACCCTGCTCTAACCAACTGAGCTATGGACCCGAAAGAAAAGCCCGAGTGTTTACCCGGGCCTTAGATTTAACATCAAGATTCGATGAACGCACGCAATTTCTTACTACGCGAGGGATGGCGTAGTTTTCGAAGGGCTTTGGCTTCGATTTGGCGGATACGCTCACGGGTAACGTCGAAGTTTTGACCGACTTCTTCAAGAGTATGGTCGCTCTTCTCACCGATACCAAAGCGCATGCGCAGGACCTTCTCCTCACGTGGGGTGAGGGTTGCCAATGCTTTTTGCGTTTGCTCCGACAACGCACTCATGATCACATTCTCAGATGGAGAGCTCGTCGACTTGTCTTCGAGGAAGTCCCCAATGTGGTTGTCTTCTTCTTCACCAATCGGTGTCTCAAGAGAGATCGGTTCGACAGCAATCTTCAAGACCTTACGTACTTTGTCGAGAGACATGTCCATACGCGCTGCAATCTCTTCAGGTGTCGGTTCGCGGCCCATTTCCTGAACGAGATAGCGACTTGTGCGGATCAGCTTGTTGATCGTTTCGATCATATGCACAGGAATACGGATAGTTCGCGCCTGATCTGCAATTGCACGGGTGATCGCCTGGCGAATCCACCATGTTGCGTAGGTCGAAAATTTGTAACCACGACGGTACTCGAATTTCTCGACAGCTTTCATCAGGCCGATGTTGCCTTCTTGAATAAGATCGAGGAACTGAAGCCCACGGTTGGTGTACTTCTTCGCAATTGAAACTACGAGACGGAGGTTGGCTTCGACCAACTCACGTTTTGCAAGCTCAGCCTCATCTTGCATGCGGACAAGGTCGTCATATGTTGAGATGAGCGTACCTTCGTCGAGCCCAGTCTCTGCTGTGCTGCGCTCCAAAGTTTCCATCGAATTTTTGAAATTGCGAGAGATACGCAACCACTCACGTTCCGTCAGATCTCCGAACGGTGTGTTGGGTTTGTTTGCAATGTGCTTAGCAAGCTCATCGCGTGTTGTTCCCAAACGGCGGACGTATAGATTCATATCTTGTCGAGCTTCACGCAATGCGTTAGCAAATTCAGCAAGATGATTAACGACGTGCACCATAACTTTGCGGTTGATGTTCAATTCTTTGAGGGCATCAAACACAATCTTTTTGTTCTCGTTGACCTTCGTTACATGGCTTTTTGCCGAAGAACGTTTGGCTAATAGAGCTTCGTAAGTGTCAAAGAGTACGAGAAACTGTCGTGTTGACTCGCGTACTTTTTCTTCATGCACTTCTTCGTTGTTGGAAGCTTCATCAT
This sequence comes from uncultured Pseudobdellovibrionaceae bacterium, assembly GCA_964635325.1. Taxonomy (GTDB): domain Bacteria; phylum Bdellovibrionota_B; class Oligoflexia; order Oligoflexales; family Bog-1112; genus BOG-1112. The sequence continues at coordinate 2,045 of CAZWOL010000107.1, read as the reverse complement.
CATCAAAGCCTTTGATCCAGCTCTTCATGCGAATTTCGTTATTCATGAATTTACGAGCTGTATCGGAGATAGCACCCATCCCTATTTTTAAATCTAATAGACGTTCGAGTATGCGGTTTTCTGCAGCTTCGATTTTCTTTGCAATGACAACCTCACCCTCGCGTGAAAGGAGGGCTACGCTACCCATCTTGCGCAAATAAATGCGGACAGGATCATTGGAACGACCAACTGCACTATCTGCAGCTTTGAGAGCCTTTTCCTTGCGTAAGTCATCGTCGTCATCATCTGAACGAGCAGAAGAATCAAGCTTGTCATCGTCTTTTTCACCGACAAGGTCGTCATCTTCATCTTCGTCTTCATCATCATCATCACTAATGATATCGTCCTCGACCGTCTCAAACTCGACGACCGTTTTTTCGACTTCCTCGACTTCTTCGGCAAAAACCTCCTCTTTGACTTCGACCTCTAAGTCGACGATAGCAGCATCATCAAGCGATTCTTCAACGAATGCTCCAAAATCACCACTGAGCTCATCTTCCAGAATAGAAAAGTCATCTTTAGATGCCGGAGCATGCACCACTTCGATGCTGCTGTCGCCAAGTAGGCTGATGATTTCATCAACACTCTCGACTTTTATTTTTTTGTCTTTGGGAATAGCGTTATTCAGATCATTGTAAGACAGAATGCCTTCCTGCTTTTTTGCGATCTCTTTGAGAGATTGAACGGCCTGTTCGATCTCTTTTCGACTTAGCGAACGAGAGTCTGCTTTTTTTGCATCATCATCGATCGCTTTCTCTTTTTCGCCTTTTTTGGTTTTTTCGACCTTCGTAGCAGGGTTTGCTTTGACCGTTCGCACTTGCGCAGCAAGCGTCTGGGAGTCCTGATCTTTAGCTTTTGCAGGCTTGCGAAGTTCCGTTTCCTTAGTTTTTTTCACGAGCTTAGTGACCTTCGCTTTATCTTTCTCTTGTTCCATAAGAGATTGTGTTTTTGCAGATCCAGGTGCTGCCGCAGTAGACGCTGTTTTTGCACGTTTAGCGGTGGAACTTACCGCGCTGCGACTTGGCTTCTGTGGGGTTTTTTTTGATTTGGCCATATGATCAAAAAATCCTCAGTGATGTGTGATACTTAGATTAAGGGTTTTTGTCAAAGGCTGAACAGGACGGCCAGCCGTCAAATTCTAATGATTGACTTTGTATACCAAAAAAGCAAGTCGGAACTCAGTCAATTCCGCATTTTTGCCGTTCCCGCCTCTAGGGAAATTTATCCGCTACAAAAACTTTGACAACTCTGGGGCGTCAAGTTTCTCATGAATTCGCTCTCCGTTAATGTTCGTTTCCGACGTGTAACTGGAGTCCTGGAGGGGCGGTCACTCACAAGTGAGCTAACTCCTCCGTTGGCAGTGAGTCTATTGAGCAAGATCTTTTTCACTTCCTTGTAAGGAGTAAAAAGAGTGATCTCAGTATCATCAGCTCTATGCTCAATATTGACTGCAGAGTTGGTGTCCGCATGCGAGACCTCCCCACTGACGTGATAAAACTTATCTCCGACTCGCCTTCCTTCCAGACGATGAGTCTTTGAGTCCATTTGTGAGGTATACGCAGGATTGACCAATCTCAGACGAGAACCTCTCGCCTTAGTGATGGAATGAAGGGCTTCTGCTAAAAGACTACGCGTCCATGAAGACATCAGACGATTGTAGTTTTTACCTTTGCTTCGGCCTTTTATAGGTCGTGAAAGATCCTCAGCCCGAATCTCTTTTGAAAAATCAACAACGCGATGCACAGCTTCAAAGGTCTTGGTACGCAGCTGTTCGTATTGACGGTCATTGTAGCGATCTAATTTTTTGCGCCCCAGGTTGAATTTGAGAATGCGTTGGGCCTTGCGTTTGGATGGAGTCTTTTTTGCGATCTGATGCAATTTGTTGCGTGCTATGCCTCGCAGATAACGCTTCTTTGTACCATCTGTCATCAGCTTGCCAAAGCCTTCCCCGTGAAAGCCACCTTTGGAGTCTGCTAATGCTTCGGTGTAGCCCATATCGACACCTG
>CAZWOL010000106.1:0-5290 GCA_964635325.1 uncultured Pseudobdellovibrionaceae bacterium | reverse complement strand
CAGGAGAAGGTCATCTCGAAGGCTTCTCCACAGCTGGTTATATTGCAGTGGCCTCGGGCCTACTTAGCATCTACTGGGTGGACAAGATCCATGCAATTTCCAAGGGACGCGGTGCCGTTAAAGAACCTGGTGTCAAGTTTGAATAGATTTGTTCAACATGACAAGTTTGCACTCGTATCGTATCAAATCTTAACCTTTGCCTCCCTATAGTGAAAACCAAGTAAACAATTCGCAATCCGTAGAATGAAGAGGGCTTAGATGATCAGGTTTTCTGACGTGTTCAGAATTGTTGGCACCTTATATCTTTTGCTGTGGTCTCTGCCTTCCTTATCCGAAAAAGATCTACCTCCAATCGATGAGCGTCTCGACAAGCTAGATGCTGACATTGCAAAATTGGAGGAGCGCTTTGTCAAGCTTGGCAAACGTGCGGTTATAAAATGTGAGACGGATCTATGTGCGCATGAAGATGGTCCTATCGATGCAGACTCCGAGAATGATGAGGACGATCCTAAAAACTATGATCTCAAGCGATACAGTGTCGACAAATTCACCCTCGCTGAAAACTGCTTTATAAGTAGTACCACACGCGTTTTCGACAAATACAAAAATTTAATCAAAGTCGATGAAGGTCTGGTGGATCTACGCCAGGTCTCAGCAATACTTCGTCTTCCTTATCATGAGTATAAAAATTTAGCGTGGGAGGTGAGCTTTACGACAAATGGACGGCCTGCTCCAAATCTTTACTTTCGTAGTCGAGGTAAGCGACGTAAAGCCATCAGCACTTTGCAAGAGCTTGTTCCACTCTGCAAAGAACGAGCGCGTCTCTACAAGAAATACAAGTATCAACCCCAACCCGATCCTAAGCCTCTGATGGTACCTGAGTCGAAGTTGGAGTCTACACGTCTGGTACGCTATTTCGAGGATGACCCAACACAAAAAGCAGCATTGCTGAGCAGTGGTTTTAAAAGTTTCGGCATGCGCCTCAAACTTGCTGAGGAGGCGCAAAAGCCTGGAGACAGCCTACTTGTGCAGACCCTAATCTACATGGCAGATGCTGCAGGCCTTCGCATTGCGGATGAGCTAATTCGCAAAGTACAGCAGGGTGTTCGCGTTGAAGTTGTGCTCGACGCCTTCTCTCCTGCTATCGATATTCGTGATCTCACCGTCAATGCAAATACCAAGAAAATGTACAACAACTTGATGGCTGCAGGCATACCAGTCTATGGTTACCGTTGCGATGGACACCACCTTCTTGACCAGATTCGACTTGGGCAAAAAGTCGATACCTTTCTTGTCAACCAAAGACCACACGAGAAACTCTGGATCGTAAATAAAAGAAAAGTCATTTTAGGTGGTCTGAATATAGGGAATGACTATTTTCAGCTTAATCAACCCGGCTATGGAGTGTGGCGTGACCAAGATGTCTTGGTCGAGGGCAAAGATATTGTTAATGACATGGTGAACATCTTTGAGGGCAACACAGCATCATATAAGGCCAATTATCTGGACCCACATAACGACAGCTGTTTTAATCCCTATGATCCACTGCAGCAAAAGCCACAATACCATGATTTTTTATCTAAGAATTTTAAAGATTACCACGTCAAAAAACCAGATAAGAAAGGTAATCAAATCTATATTGCTAAGAAGCTCGAAGAAATCAAAGCAGCCCTCAAAGATCCGTCTTACAAATTCCACAATGGCTTTGATGAGCTAACGGGCATTCGTGTGGTTCACAATAGGCCAAAGCTGAAAGAGCTTTCCATCGAAGAGAACTATTTGGAGCTGATTCAAAATGCGCAAAAAGAAATCTTGATCGAAAACGCTTATTTTATTCCATCCGTGCAGATCAAAAGAGCTTTGAATGCTGCTGCTCGACGTGGAGTTACAATCAAGATCATGACTAATGCCTTTGAGACGAACGACATACCTCCCATAGCTGTTTTGGCTCGACACAACTACAAAGAGGTGATCGACAGCAACTACGGAGGAGATGGGTTGGATGGCCGTCCTAAAGAAGTTGAGATCTGGGAATGGACAGGCAAACGTGGTCCTTTTAAAGCTATGGAAATGGGGATGAATCACTCGAAATTTATGATTGTCGACCGCACAGTCATCTTTATCGGCTCCTACAATTTTGACCCACGCAGTCGCAACATCAACAGCGAGGTCGGGGTTGTCTTTGAAGGACGTACGAAAAAATTGGGTGAAGAGCTTGCGAATACATTCTACAACTCCGACTTAGGTTTTTCGCAACGCGTCAGCTTTCGCGACATGATATCCTATCGTAAACCTGTGCGCTTTCTCGAAGCTATGATTTTGAAGAGTCAGGGCTATCAGCTCGACAGCTCTTTGAAGCAGGTTTTCAAGGAAGATTTTTTTATGAAGGTTGCAAAGTATAACGAGGATATGTGGTAGAACTCAGAGCTTAGAAAACAAGCTAAGCTCCACTGCTCTCTACCTGTGATGCCGTCACAACAAATGCCCCATCCTCATGTTTGCTTTTTTCACGTTCTTTCTTCAGAAGCATGTAGGGGATGACACCTAGCAAATTGAGCGCATTCTGTCCGATGAATACAAAGTTGAACAGCGTGGCTCCGTTAGCAATTCCGATCAGTCCAAAAAGTTGGTGAAAGGCCAAATGCCCAACCCCAAGTCCTCCCGGTGAGATCGGCAACGCAGCTGCAATGAATCCTAATGGAAAAATTGCAGCAAAGTCGGCAATTGAAAAACTATGGCCCAATCGTATAGCTATGAATGCAAAAAAACCTAAATAGCAAACCTGATAGAGCACACCCAAAGCAAACGATCGGACAAAGTAAGCGGGTCGATCTTTAAGCAGAAAGAACGATAGAGTGATTTTTTGCAAAAGAGCAAAGCCTGGATATGGCTTCTGCAAAAATTGAAAGAGGACTTTCTGTTCTAGGGGACCCTTTGTAAAGAACAGGGTTAGGAAAACTAGACTCATGCCACAGAATCCAGCAACTCCAACAAGTGCGATCGAAGAGAGCATAGGATCGTGAAGAAAGCGAGAAAACGAAGGTAGCACTGCGAAAGTGGCAACTGTAAAGACAGCATAGAGCCCGATGATGCGATCGAGCAAGATGGATAGCATAGCGGGTGTGCGAGCGCTGCCATTTTGTGCACGAAATAGATAGAACGCTTTGACGAGATCTCCTCCGACCGCACCTGGAGCAACGGTATTAAAGAAGAAACCGGTTAGATTTAATTTTAGTATTTTCCCAAACGGATAATGTAGTCCCATCCCCTTGAGCAGCATGTTCCATCGTATGGTCGTAATGAATACTGAGCCTACAAGCCAAAGAGTGATGTTACCCAAGAGTAGGGTTGGATCTTCGAGATAGATACGTAAGGCAAGGAAGTCGAGTTTTTTGGTTTGAACCAAATACCAGAGTATGCTCACGACTATAGAGAGTTTTGCAACTTGTAAAAACAACGTCCGGAGACGATGAGCTGGTCTGGTCATGGTGTTAGACTCCTTGGTTTACGAAACTAAAAAGAGAGCTCAGCTCCGCTCGAGGTGACGGAACTGACGCTCAAAGTGACAATCTTGCTAAAACGCTGTCTGTAAATTTTGCGTTTCGAGAATAAGTTTGTCGACTGCTTTTTCATCAACCCGTCCCAAAAGATGGACGAAGGGTTGTAGAGCTCGATTTTCGACCACAGTATGCACGGTTTCCCAGGTGTAGGGTTCTTCGCCAAAGAGCTCCTCAACCTTCTTTACATACTCAGGAAGAATAGGTTTGAGATAAACACTCATGATTCGAAATACGTTCAGGGCGCAGGTTAGTATTCCCCGTACTTTTTCGGGGTCTTCGTTCAACAGTACCCATGGTTTTTGGTCGTCAAAATACTTGTTAACATTGTCTGCGATATTGCGAATGCACAAAAGTGCTTTCGAGAATTGACGAGACTCGAAGTGTTCGGCAATCACTGTCTGCTCATTTTTTGCATCGTTAACAAGAGTGCTTGCTTCTCCTGGAGGAACGACTCCAAGGCGTCCATCCATCTTCTTTTGCAGAAGTTGAGCGGAGCGTGAGGCAACGTTTGTGATTTTACCGATCAGATCTGAGTTCACACGAGCGACAAAGTCTTGCAGATTCAAATCGACATCGAGTATTGAGTTGCTCATTTTGCAGGCCATGTAGTAGCGATAGTACTCAGGAGCCAGGTGATTGAGATAGGTCCTTGCGTTGATGAAGGTGCCCTTAGATTTCGAAAGTTTCTCTCCATTTGCGGTGAGCATACCATGTACCCACACATCTTTAGGAGTGTTCAAACCTGCACACTGCAACATTGCAGGCCAGAAGAGTGTATGGAAGTAGATAATATCTTTTCCGATATTGTGATAAATCTCAGTTGTCGGGTTTTGCCAAAAATCAGCAAAATCTCGACCATTTTTATCACACCATTCTTTTGTCGATGAGACATAGCCGATGGGGGCGTCGAACCAAACATAAAAGAATTTTCCGGGTTTATCGGGGATTTCAAACCCAAAATAGGGTGCATCACGACTAATGCACCAGTCCCTCAGTGTTTCATCTAACCATTCCTGGAGCTTACGAGCGATGGCTTCGTTGGTATGCTCAGGCACCCATTTTTGGAGGAAAGATCTAAAGTCTTCGAGACGAACGAAATACTGTTCGGAGCTACGCATGACGGGAGTTGTGCCACAGAGGTTGCAACGTGGGTCTTTGAGATCGACCGGCATGTAGGTTGCACTGCAGATGTCACAGTTGTCACCGTATTGGTTTTCCGCTTTGCAGCTGGGACAGGTCCCTTTTACAAAACGGTCGGGGAGGAAAATATTATCTTTTTCACAAAAGTACTGTTCAACAGCTTTGCCATAGATATGGTTTGCATCGCGTAATTTAGTATAGATACTGTTACAAAACTCACGATTTGCATCGCTGTGAGTGGTGGAGTAGTGGTCGTACACCACTTGAAAATCTTGAAAATCTTTGGTGTGCTTTTCTCGAGCTTGAGCGATCAAGGCCTCGGGGCTGATACCTTGTTTACGAGCAGCAATCATGATGGGAGCACCATGGGTGTCATCAGCGCAAATCGCAATGCAATCCTCGCCTCGCATCTTTTGGAAGCGTACCCAGAAGTCTGTGATCAGGTGTTCGACCATATGACCCAGATGGATGTCGCCATTAGCGTAGGGAAGTGCGGAAGTTACGAGAATGCGTCGTTTAGCTGCCATGATAGTTCTCCAAATGTATGCCGGATTTCATATCATGGAACCAAGCGCTTGCAAAGTATGGAT
>CAZWOL010000105.1:0-5480 GCA_964635325.1 uncultured Pseudobdellovibrionaceae bacterium | reverse complement strand
AAAATTAGTGCAGATGCCACAAGCAACGCTAGCTACATGAAAGCAACGATTTGCAATGAGGACAAGGCCTGTCTCATCCAAACTTTCGTTGGAGAGAGCACTCCGATCGACTACGGGGGCAGCAAAACATTAAGTTTAGAGATCGCTGCATGCGCTCAATCCAAGGACGGCGAAACAGAGGAGCTATGTGGCAAACCATTTAAGGTCCCTGACGTTGTGCTAGGACAGCTAAATGACAACCTAAGAGGTCATTTGGAAGGAATGCGAAGCCAAGAAGTCGAAATGCAGAAGATCTGCCAGCAAATGCGGGAGGTCGTCAAAAAGCTAGTCGATGCAGGAAACAAGCTACCGGAAGCCATCAATACGGTTGCACAGAGCTTTCAAGATCGTATCGGCACCGATGTCTGTCGGGCTATTTTGCTCACCGAAGGCATCAAAGAGTTAGAAGCCGATATGATCTACCAACATATGAATGGAAAAAAAACTGAGAATCAAGTGACCACAAAAACTGTCGTAGTCACCAAGTCCTCACACTCCCTCACCGATCGCATCGAAGGGCTCGTGTTTCTAGCAATCGGCTCCATCGGTATCTCAGGAACAGCAACGCAAATTTGGCGCAACATCCGCAACTACCGTGCATCTGAGCTTGCACATCTTCAAGCGCTGCGGGATCAATCACTGAGAGAGGTCGGTTTTATAGAAATTCAAGAAGTTATACAGGATAAGGTTCGTGCCGAACAATTACGCACAGTCCTAGCTAACGAAGTAGTCAAGCAACAGAACTTGGACGTAAATCTGAGGCAATATTCAACTATAGAAGAGCTTTTAAGTGCCCATCCAAATCTAGAAAATACCAGTATAAATATTAAAGAAGTACATACTCACTATGAAGGTGGCCTTGAAACACGACGTCGGGCTTTCTTCATAGGAGAAAAAGGTGCTGAATATATGGTCGATCGCCCTCAAATTGGCTTAGGCAATGGTGACGGACCAGTTGTAGGCCAATTCGGAGCAGGCAACGATCGCGGAATTTATGACCTCTACGAGCAAATCAACGGCCGCTTTGAAGTCAAAATTATCGAACCTCGGAATCTATCACAACAAGCTAAACAAGATCTTGAGCAGACAAAGAAATACTTCTCTAATAATAACTTAAAAATTATGAGGACAGTGGAAACACATCCTCGATTTAAGGAATATCGAGACCAATTCCGATTTGAAGTCAAAGCCAAAGGAAATACAGAAGATCTGCAAACAAAAAAGGTTCAGAATGTTCTTGATGGTATCAACGATCTCAAAAAAACATTTGAAAAAAAACCGGATGCAACACTCATCGCAACCAAAATGAACGAAATCAAACCTCTTATCCGCGAAATTACTCAAAAGGCATGGTACAATCCTATGCGCGCATTAGATGGCCGACTCTTCACAGACACACTTGACACAATACAAGCAAGCATTGAAAGAATTTATGCAGGTTATGAGAATTTACAAGATGATCTTCAAGACCTTCACCGCTTCGCTGAAAATGATGGGACAATAAATCTAAAAAAAGTAAATGCCTATCTCGACAACTCACGAAGCAAGGTTCAGGATATTGCAAGAAACAAGAAAGTCGGCTTGGATGCAAATCTCAATCCTAAAAATCCCTTGAACTTCACGGATTATGATGACTGGACAAAGGGTCTAAAGACGCGTGAAATCTTTGAACAAAAACTTGCTTCTCGAAAGGAAGCTGTTCGAAGGCTTGAACTTGAAATCCAAAAGACTCCGATCACTAAGAAAGCAACCGAAGGTTTTGTACAGAAGGCCTATTGGACTGCTGGCCTGGCTTCCGCTGCTATGGCTGCAGCAGGTGCAAGTCTCACCTTCGGACTCGCAGAGGATGCTAACAAAAGCGATGCTTTACTGGATGAGTTCAATGCACTTTACTTACAAGCAGCTCCCATACGCGAACGCTTTTTGAAAAGTAAGGCTGCAGTTGATGCTCAGTGTAAGTTTTGAAAAATTACCGCTCAAACAGTCACCTCAAAAAATTCGTTCCGCTCGGAATGATGAGAGACACGCTTGCATGACGAAAGCATTGCATTCACTCGGAAGGACAGACTACACGGATACGGTCAGCTTTTGCTTCTTGAGTTCGTAACGTTTTTTCAGAACCTTACGATATTCGTAGATCATGATTGCAGGGATGTAGAAGAAGAAGTCTCCAAAGATCTTACCAAGCAATATACCTAGCTCAGGTCCACAGTGCTCTGTTGCAAAGCTAATGGCAAGGGGCCTAATGAATAAGCTGTCGAAAAACTCTGCGACACCACATTCAGCAAGTAGACCCAGACATACGTAGCCTGCATCTTTGCTACCAAACGAAAGGCCCTGACTTTTTTTCTCTTTATAGCTTTCACGCATGTCACGGATAAGCAGGGGCAGATAGAACCCGATATTTTCGGTAATTGAGGCCATGTAGGCTGCTACAAAATGGTTCCCGCTTAGGCGCATACCGTAGTAGAAGCCAGCATAGGCTGTCAAAATGCCAAAAGCTTCGGATGGAGAGTAGCGGATGAGCCACTCTTTGACTTTTTCAATTTTAAATAAGGACATAAGATCGACTCTAAAAAATTTTTCCCCGGAGGGGCTTAGGATTTCGCAGTATAGCGTAATTGAAGAGAAAATGGTAGCCCCCCGTCAAAAATGGCGGGAAAGCATTGAAGTTCCAAGCCATTTCGTGCTAAAGCCTGGGGTGCAAAATCACTTATAGAGGCAAAGACACCGTGAGCAACGTCCCTTTCTCAACTCTAGCTTTGAGTCCACACCTTCTGACTAGCATCGAAGCTATGGGCTTCCAATATATGACCCCAATCCAGGCGCAGAGCCTAGGACCTATACTTGAGGGCAAAGACCTTATTGCGCAGGCCAAGACCGGGAGCGGCAAAACTGCGGCCTTCGGTATCGGCATTTTGTCCTCCATCGATGTGAATAATCCGTTCATACAAGCGATGGTGCTCTGCCCAACACGTGAGCTTGCTGATCAGGTGTGCAAGGAAATCAAAGGACTTGCACGTTTTATACCCAATTTAAAAATACTCTCACTTTGCGGTGGCAAACCCCTTCGCAATCAGGTCGCATCACTCGAGCACGGTGCCCATGTGGTCGTCGGCACACCAGGTCGCATCATGGATCACTTCCAACGACGCACTTTGAATACGCGTTCCGTGCGTACGCTTGTTCTCGATGAGGCAGATCGTATGTTGGATATGGGTTTTGCAGAAGAAATCGAGGGGATCGTACGCGAGCTCCCACGTCAGCGCCAAACACTCTTATTCTCTGCAACGTTCCCCGAGAGCATCCTCACGATGAGCAAGGGTGTGCAGAAAGAACCCGTGCGTGTGACTGTCGAAACAACACATGATGCAACGCAGATCGAACAGATCTTTTACAAGGTAAGTGAGCAGGACCGTCTGTCTGCACTTAGAGCTCTCTTGCAACATAAGCAGGCTGAGTCGACTTTGGTATTTTGTACGACCAAGCAGCAGTGTGATGAAATAGCGCAAGAGCTGCAGCAGAGCAAGTTCAGCGCCCTTGCACTACACGGAGGATTGGACCAACGGGATCGTGATGAAGTGCTCGTACGTTTTGCCAACAAGAGTTGTTCTATACTTGTAGCAACCGATGTTGCATCGCGTGGCATTGATATCAAAAATCTCGAATTGGTCGTCAACTTTCATGTGCCTCGTGATCCCGAAATCTACATCCACCGCATCGGTCGTACCGGACGCGCAGGTAGCACGGGTCAAGCTCTTACGCTCTTCACAAGTATGGAAAGCCGCAAAGTCTCTGCGATTGAAGACTACCAAAAAAGCAAAGTGACTTATGGCAAGACCGAAGATCTCTATTGCCGTGAAGTTAATGAGCAAGCACCAGCAAAAACACAGCAACCTCCAATGCAGACTCTAAAAATCGCTGGTGGTCGCAAAGACAAACTCTGCAAGGGTGACATCTTAGGCGCACTGACGGGCAAAGGCAGCGCAATCCCTGGCTCCGAAGTTGGGAAGATCGACATCTTCGATCATCATGCATGTGTTGCAGTCAGCAAAGCTTCTGCTGCAAAAGCTCTGAAGGTTTTGGGTGAACGCCCGATCAAGGGACGTAGCTTCAAAGTTAAGATGCTCTAAAGAGGAAGCGACGGCACTGGACGATTGTCTAAGAATTGATGACTCATGAAACCTTTTTCATTTCTACAGATTCATCGTTTATGACTTCAAGCACTTCCTCCGGCAACTTCTTCTGTGTCTTCTGATACTTTACAACAATAAGTACACCAACCAAGGTCAGCGAAGCTCCGATGTAACCAAATGGACGTATATGTTCGGGCTCGACCCAGTGAATCTGCAGGTATGACATCAAAGACATCAGAAGCACGCAGATGACGGGACTGAGTGTGGTGATCGTTCCGACTGTACTAGCGTTCAAATGCTTTAGTGCATATACGAGGCCACCGTAACTAAATAGCGTGTTGAGTCCAAGAGTAAACACAAGCAAACATTGAACAGGTGTCAACCTAGCAAAGACAGAAAAATCGACGAACGGAATGAATAGCATTATTCCACAGCAGTACATAAATGCATTCAAAAGTTGTGAGTCGTAGCGTTGCACAAGAATTTTTGAAATGAGAGCAAGTAAGGCCCAGGCAAATGAACCAATAAAAATCCATAAAGCTCCCTGCGTGTAGATATTAGGATTGAGCCACATACCACTCGCTTGATCTTCAAAAAACAGAGCAAAGCCAAAGGCACAGACAATCATCCCTATAAGCTGCTGCCACGAGATTTTTTCCTTCAAAAAGACAAAACCCAAAAGCACCAACATCACACAACCACTTTGGCCTAGCACGGTTGCATTGCTCGGAGTTGTGAGCTCTACACCACGCATATAGCCAAAGTAGTTTAGCATCATAAAAAGGCCTGCAAGCCAAAGAACTTTAGGCGGACGCACAAACAATAAAAGTTTGGAACGTTCTCTTAAAACATAGTAGGGCAGCACGCATAGCACTGCTATTAGAAAGCGTACCCACACAAGGCTGTATGCATCAATAAAGTGCGAGACAACCTTGAGTTGTATGCTGAGAATTCCCCACAGTGTCGTTGTGACGCTAATCGCGAGCAGACCTTTGCGAGTTGGACGCATAGATTCTATCCGTAGGAAAAATATATGTGAGTATGACTGAGTTCAGATTCGCGAAATAAAGAAAATTTGTCAAGGTCACTTTGACATAAGTCACTAAAACGAAACTAACAAACAGAAGACTATAGTGCACCTGTGCAAAATGCCCAAATGGCATAGTGAATCACTTTTGATGGAGTAAGGTATGTTGAAGAAATCTTTGATCACACTTTGTCTTTTATCATCCCCAATTTTGAATGCAGGAGGAAACTCCAAAGCACCTGAAGCACTTGTTGTTGTGAATAAAAATACCGAACTAG
>CAZWOL010000104.1:0-5870 GCA_964635325.1 uncultured Pseudobdellovibrionaceae bacterium | reverse complement strand
ACGATTTGTCTTATTTTTTTACAACTGACTATGTCGCTTCAGCCCGGACAGCACATTCTCGTCTTTTATTTTATGATTATGGCCTTTTTGATACCCAGAAATAGGTTCTACTGTACCAACCTTCTCCATTCTTTGCTGCCAATTATAGACAGTTTTTCTAGCAACAGAGAACACTTTACTTATTGCTGTCATTGTCATTCCGGCGTTTAAAGCTTCTAAAACTCGCACTCTCAAATCCTGGCTATATGGGCTTGGCATCTTATGACTCACCTTGTGATAAAACGCCAATATATTCATTAAATTATGAGTAAATCTTAATAAGCGATGCTATAGTCTTAGCAGAACATTAGTTTTCCTTTGCTAAATTGCTCGTTTGTTGAGGGCAATTTTCAATTTAGGAATTTCTAATGCATCTTTTACTGCTAGCGATACTATGCTCTGGCTTTTCTGCTTTTGCTGCAGCTGATGAGCGTCTTTCAAACAAGCGTATTCTGTCGGATGGGACTCAAGACAATCTAAATGACTTGCGTCATAGAGCTGCAGCTGACGACGCTTCTGCACAGTATGAGCTTGGATTGAGATATCAAGAGGGTTTCGGCGTTCTGCAAAGTCAGGAGTTCGCGTTGCAGTGCTACTATCGTGCAGCAAAGCAAAACCATCTGGGAGCTATTCTAAATATTGCCAATATCCGAGAGACGCAACTGAATCGTATGATCGACATAGGATTGGATGTCGATCATGAGCTAGCACGAAGAGACTTAGGTGAGCTAAGTGAATTGTACCGACGTGCAGCAGCCTTAGGCAGTCAGGTGGCGCAGAAGAAATTAGCAAAGTTCTTGAATCAGCAATATATTCGAAGGTTCATGCACGACGATTTGGATGCTACCTACTGGCTGCTACTATACTTTGATGCTCAGGATCCTGAGTGCGTCCAATTGCTGCAGGCGCGTTTCAATGAAGAGGCCTTTCTTCGACATCTATTCAAACTTCAAAGTGTTGGTAGTCTTAGCCAAGAACAAATAGAGCAAACCTTGCGAGGTGTGCAAGGGAGCGAAAATACTCTACGTGACTTCATAGGTACCCTTGCTTTCGAGCGAGCCGAAGAACTGTTTCAGTCTGGGGGAGGTGGGCAGAATCCTATGCAGAATTATATAGATGCAGCGGGATATTATCGCATCGCTGCAGAAAATGGATGGCTCCGAGCGCATCAGCGTCTTGGATTTCTATTTGAACATGGTTTGGGTGTTGCTGAGAATATAGGGGAGGCAATACGGCATTATCGTCTCGCTGCAGAGGGTGAGAATCTGACAGCACAGTGGCGTTTGGGGGATATCTATGAAAATGGCGCGGATGCTGTCTCTGTAAATTTTCAAGAGGCCCTGACTTTCTACGGAATGGCAGCTCATCAAGGCAGTGCGCATGCGCAGGTACGCTTAGCCATTTTCTACATGGAGGCGAGAGGTGTTGAGCAAGATGACGTACTTGCTGTTGAGCTGCTTCGTCTTGCAGTTCACCAAGGCAATGCAGAGGCGCAAGGTCATCTAGGTCGAATGTATGAGCAAGGCCGAGGAGGGCTTGCTCAAAATGATGTCGAAGCTGTGCGTCTCTATAGGTTGGCTTACGAACAGGGCAATAGGCAGGTCAACCTTGCATTGGGGATCCTGCATCAGGAGGGTCGTGGAGGTCTTGCAAGAAATGGTCAAGAGGCTCTGCGACTCTACCAAGAGATTTTAGCTCAAGGCAACGCAGAGGTTCAGTATAGGGTTGGACGTTTGCATTACGATCGTATGTTGGGTCAGCCCAACTATTCAGAGGCACGACGTCTCTTCCTCTTAGCTGCAGCGCAAAATCATGTGTGGGCGATGTCCTATCTTGGGTTGATCTCCGAATATGGGTATGTTGAGAAGGCCAATATGAACAACGCAATTTACTGGTACACGCGAGCTGTTGCAGAGAATAATTCCTTGGCCCAAGCTTGTCTTGGCCGAGCCTATCGATTTGGAAACGGTGTACCTGAAGATCCTGGATTGGCTCTCCGCTACTCTCGTCTATCTGCCGATCAGGGGGATAGCTCTGGACAAGTGAACCTCGGAATCATCCACGAAGTAGGTATAGGTTTGCCTAAAAATGAGCAAGAAGCGGTGCGCCTCTATGCGTTGGCTGCCAAGCAGGGTTACTCTGTCGGTCAGGCTTATCTCGGTGAGATGCTCGCTGATGGGCGTGGTATCGAGAAGAACTTGGAAGAGGCTCTCTACTATTTGATTCTGGGAGCGAATGGGGGGGTGAGCAACTTTTTAAAAGTGCTGATGCAAAGATTAAAAACCAATATGCCCGAACTTTCACTCTGTCTTGCGAATTTAATTCGATCGCAACGTTTGACCGTACAGCAGATCGAATCTGCATTGAGGCTGGTCGGTGCGGATCATTTACCTGTTCTGCCCAATGCGCAGAATATGAGCCCTGCACCGGACGCGACCACAGCATTCATTGCATTCATTACACTGATGATTGGCACACGAAGTATGAGTCCGAATAAGTAGCTATTCGCTTAAGCGATACCAGGTCAGTGCAATGAAAAACTATTCTGTAAAATCCTATTTGTCTTGTCGTAAACTAGGATTTGTTAGCAAGTAACTCGCCAAAAGAGCAGCAAATGATACCACGCTAATAGATCCCATTTCTCCGGTTGCTATGCTGGACGACGAGCTTGATGAACTGGATGATGACGACGAGCTTGACGAGCTGGAACTTGATGAAGCTTCATTCGATCGAAAGCGAGACAAGAGAGAACGAACTCTGCCTCCTGCGGGAGAAGAGGATCGACTTCTAGCAGCGCTTTCGATAGCAGGGACTTGCAGCTTGGATGGAGAAAGAGATTTTGTTCGCTGTTCTTCTCTTGATGGAGAAAGAGATGTCGTTCGTTGCTCTTCTAAAGGATAAGGATGACCATTTCGTAACAAACCAAACAAAATGGAAGCAGCTTCGATCATATTTTCAGGAGCGAAATATCCAACTATAAGAAGATGGAGATCGTTGAGGTTGTAAAGATTATGAGTTATTGCATCTCTAACGTAAGGCACTAAAAGGCTTGTAAACCAAGGATGGTGATCATCGATACTTGCAAAAACTCTAGGGGCGCTTTGAAACGATACGATCACATCCCATGACGACGTCATCTGAGGAGCCATCATGCTTCTGACTTCGTCGTAAAAATACATTTGAATGGGGTACAAACTTCGGGAAAAAAATCTATATTCTAGATTTTGAGCTGTAAAAAAAGCACCTAGTAATTGACGAACTTTAAGAGCATTGGACTCATCGAGCGAAGGAAGGAGAGCTCCTTCGTAATGAACCATAGCCTGAATTGCTGAAATATGAGGAATTACCGCTTCCCAGGCCGCTCTAGCTCTGACATTGGGAGCGTTATACCCAATGCTCGCTATTTCAATGCTATTACCGACAATTTTTGCAGTTTGGGTGCTAAGAAGCTCCCAATCGTTATCAGGAATCTGGATCTGATTTCGAATATTGCTCAGTAGAGAGACTATGTTGGTTCCAGCTTCTTGTGATTCTACCTCGAAGGTCCTATGGACCTCTTCAAAAACTAAAGTGACAACGACAAATCTTTCAATAGTTGGGCCTGGTAGGATTTTTTCTTTGTCTTCGCCTGTTGCGTGAAGATTCGAAGTTAGCAAACCCAATAAAAGGCCAAAAATGAGAGATTTCATGGTTTCCTCATATCTTTACAAAATTTGCGTGGATTCAATGTGCTCACGTAGGATAGATTTTTATCGCCGTTTGTCCAGCGTCTTTTAAAGAAAACAATGAAATCAATTGGTTTTAAATGGTTCAGGATTGAGCTATTCGCTTAAGCGGTACCAGGTCAGCTCGTGCTTGTTGTTGGTGAGGTGCACGACAGAGCTACCGGGGATAGCGAGGAAGTTTTGCACCACATCGTAGTTGCCTTTGCCCTGGAATTTCAGTGTGAACACATAGTTCTTCTCGGGAAACGCTTCGACATACTTGCGTACGAAGGGGAGTACCTTACCCGGATACGCAATGACATCGGAGAAAATCCATGCTGCATCTGGATGGTCCTCAGGCTTGACCTTAAAGCAATCGCCTTCGACAAACTGTACATGTGGGTCATGCTGCAGAGACAAGTCAAGAAACGCTTTGTCATACGCAATCACATTCGCACCGAGCTGACGAAGCACCCAACTCCATCCTCCTGGGCTTGCACCTAAGTCAAGACAGAGCTCTCCAGCTTTAGGGTGTTTTTTTACGCGTGTAAAAAACTCCCACAATTTTAAATAAGCTCGACTTGGTGGCTCTTCATGGTTTTCTTCAAAAATCCAATCGCCATTCGGAACGATACTTGTACAGTGTGGGGATGCAATCATGGTTTTTTCATCCAAGAGCATCCAGGATCCGAGTGGGCTGTCGGGAACTTCCTGCAAAAACTGCAGAGGTTTTTTGGGAATAAAAGGAAGTTTATCTTGGATCAACTGTGCGCGACGATGCAAGTAGACGCTATAGAGCGCCCAGTTGCGTTGCATGTCTCGCAGACGACGAGCTGCATCTGCAATCGAGTCAAAGTTGATCGTCATCGGATTGAGCCAGATGTTTTGTGACCAATAGGTTTTTTGAGGCTTGCCCCTTGCTAAAAAAAGACGCTCGTGACGTGCTACTACATTCTTTAGCTCTGCTTCGACGCAATGTTCGAAACCTTCAGCTGCAATATAACCTGTAAGATGACTCATGATTGAACTCCGTGCTGACGTACATACTCACCTAAGACCAAGGCAGAGGCCATCGCAACGTTGACGCTGCGTACATTACCAGAACTTGGAATCGACACACTGCTATCGAGTTTGCTCACCCAGTATTTGGATAGGCCTTGCACTTCGTTTCCAAAGAAAATCGCAGAGGCTGCAGGAAGTTCGCTTTTATAAAGTGAGCGTCGAGCATGTGCAGACGTGCCGATCACATGATAGCCAAGGCTTTTGATTTGGTGCAGGAATTCTGTTGGATTGCTAAAGAATGTCCACTCGACAAACTCACAACCACCCTCACTCATACGAGCTGCAGAGGATGAGAGTTGTAGGGCATGGGATTGAGAGCTAATGAGATACTTCCAACCAAAGTGGGCCATGGTTCGCATAATCGAACCAATGTTATGTGGATTGAGAACATCATCAAGCACGACGATGGGCTGACGAGCTTGTTTTAACTGTCGATATAAGTCTTCTTCTGCAAGAGTTTGCTTGCGTTTTGCAAGAATCGCAACGCCTTCATGGTGTACCGACTGAGTAATGCGTTCCAAGTCTTCTTTGGAGACAACATGGTAGGCTTTTTTGTTGGTCGCACACCACTTAAGAACGGCCCCCATTGTGTCCAAATGCTCTTCAGTGCAGTAGGCACGGATAATTTCGTTTTTGCGAGTTTTGAACAAGGCTAGACAGGTGTGAATACCGTAATACAGCATTTCATCGGAACTCTTCGGAGCCGGCTTCTTTGGTGTACTGGTTGCAGGTTGGATTACGGATTTGGGACGGATCGTGCTCTGTGGCTCGGAGCTAGTCCTAAAGAACGTAGGTTTTTTGGGTGCTTTTGGCAAAGGGGGCCTCATTTGTATGTGATCTTCAAGGCGGCGAGGATAATAAAATGGCAGGGAATTTCAAGCGCATAAATGAGGGTGCGAAAAAACATAGTACCATTAGGAGCTTATTCGTGAGGTCAGGTCTGCAGCGCTGATGCTGCTGGCTCTTTGTTAGAACCTGGTATTGCCGCGCATCCTGGCATTGCTCCTAAGCTAAAAAAATATCAGCCCCCGCACTAGAAAGCATCGCAATGATTTGTTATGTTTA
>CAZWOL010000103.1:0-5871 GCA_964635325.1 uncultured Pseudobdellovibrionaceae bacterium | reverse complement strand
GCACCACTCGAAATTCTTAAGGAATACGTGCAAAATCAGCGAACACCTCCTTCCATCACCCAGATTGAACGTTCAAAACGTTTTACCGGAAAACACAGAGTCGACGGAAGGTGGGAGCCAACCAAGAAAGGCCGGACACTTTAACTCGCAGCTAAAGCATGCGAGGTTGCAGCGTCAAATTTCTCAAAGATCATTGATGAGATCAATGTCTATGTGCGCAGCTTATATCCAACTGATCAAAGAGACATTTTCTAATAGGAGCATCTCGTTTCAAGCGGACTATCAAGAAGCGCCCTTACGACGGCTCCGCTCACGCTGAATCATGCTTAGCTCACGTCCCATTTGTCCTTGTATAGATACATTTTCCTGAGCTCGACGTATCAAATACGGTACTGCTGCTTTCACGGGGCCGTAGGGTACGTACTTCACAGCTTTGAAGCCTGCTTTTGCCAAATTGAAACTGATGTTGTCGCTCATTCCATACAGCTGAGAGAACACGATTCGTGGATCGTCGCGTTTGAGTTCAGGATGACGTAACATCAGCTGAACCAAAAACTGTGTCGACTCTTCGTTGTGTGTTCCAACAAAAATCGAAACATGCCCAAGGTGCCCCATGCAAAATTCCAAACTCGTATCGTAGTCACGATCCGTTGCTTGCTTCGAATCATGGATAGGAGATGCGTACCCCTTATTGCGAGCACGACGATTCTCTTTCTCCAAATAGGCTCCACGAACCAATTTGACACCAAGTTTGAATTCTTCACCCTCAGCCTGTGCAACCAAACTCTTAAGATACGCAAGTCGGTCTTTGCGATAGAGCTGAACCGTATGATAGATCACAGGTCGCTTACGGTTGAACTCACGCATGAGCTCTAATACCCACTCATCAATGGCATCTTGAACCCAAGACTCTTCAGCATCAACCATTACCGAAAGACCGAGCTCACTCGCTGCGAGAGCAATGCGTCGACCGCGAGCCTTACCAGCAGCGAATTCTGCTTTTTCTTTCTTCGTGAGTGCTTTGCCAGCTCCAAGTTTTTTTAGCACCGTTGCTGACATAATTGAGGTGGCCTTGAATACTGCAAATTGTTCCCGGTATTCTTTCAAAATCGGTAGAGAGTTCAGTAGTTCCTGACAGCCCTCTTCACGACTAGCCTCATTTGGACTTGCTTCTGCAGCGTAGTCTAGTACAGCTCCGATGTGAAATCGATTGAGCATTTGCACAACTTTTTTTGCAGCTGCCAAACTCTCTCCACCACAAAAATGAGCGAACAGAGTTTTGCGCACGATCGTCTGCACCGGCATCCCAAACTCAAAGGCCCACTGCAAAAGCTTAGGTCCCCACTTTGCAAGAAAGGGCTGGTCTATTGCTGAAAACAGCACATAGGCTCTATACAAAGCATCATCATCCAGATACTTGTAAGCATTTTCAGTATTGGAAAAATCTATGTCTTTTAAACTCTTCGTTCGTTCCATGGTCGGTACAGCTCATGCTTAAAACCCATCGCTTCAAGAACTTTCCCTGTCAGAAAGTCGACAAGATCTTGTAGCGTTTTGGGATGTTGATAAAAAGCCGGAACTAGTGGGATCATCTTTGCTCCCATCTTAGCAAGGGCTAACATGTTTTCTAAATGCAAAACGCTCAGAGGCGTTTCTCTGGGACAGAGAACCAGACTTTTGCTTTCTTTCATAATCACATCGGCAGCACGTTCGATCAGTGTCTGTGAGACGCCAACACGAATACGAGCAAGTGTACCCATCGAACAGGGTGTCACGACCATCACATCGGGCACAGAAGATCCGCTAGCAACGGGAGCATAGATATCGCTATTAGGAAAAATACGCAGTCTATCGGCATATTCGCCTTTGTATTTGCCATGCACCATCGTAACTAATGGAGAACTTGCGGGCAGCTCATAGGGAACAACAGAGCGTCCGGTGTCTGAGAATACGACGTAGAGACGTTGCACGCGTGGAAGTAGTTCTTGCACGAGACTTTCTGCATAAATAGCTCCCGAGGCTCCTGTAACCGCAACCAGTACTTTTTCCACCATAACCGCAAGTTCCTTACTTCCACAAATCTCGAACCGCAATACGCCTCGGCTTAAGGATCGAATTGGTAGCAACGCGAGACGTCTGTTCATCAATTTCTAAAATGTTGCCCGACTTTGCAAACCACGTCTCATCGAGCGTCTGCAATGAGAAGCCTACATCCCAGTAAGCATATGAGAGCATCTGCGAGCTCTTCCATGCTGCTACGAATGTTTCACCATAGGCTCCATGCAAGGCCAAGACTTTTGCAAAACCTGCCTGACTTAGCAAGCCTTGAATGTGGCTTTGCCATTCTGCTGCACCCGCCTCAAAGAGGGGCACATCCATCATGACGAATCCATCTGGATCCAATCCCTTGCTCACCCAATGAAAGAACTCTGCGCTATACAAACGCAAGCCTTCAAAGGTGTAGGGGTAGGGGAAGTCAATGTAGATCGCGGTATAGCGGATTCGGTTGGACCTTAGCCACGAAAAAGCGTCGGCGATATGAATTTGTGGCTTGGGATCGACAAGAGAACCCGCATTCAAATCGCGCAAAGGTGGATTCTGTGCAATTTTTGTCATCTCTCTATCAAGTTCGACAAGGTCTAGACGTTGGATTTTTGCACCGTAGTTGAGAAGTTCTCGCATGAGCAAGCCATCACCACCTCCGAGTACCAAGACATCTTTAGGAACCTTACGTGTCAACATAATCGGTACATGGGCCATAAACTCGTGATAGTAGAGTTCGTTTTCCGTCGCAAATTGCATGTGACCATCGAGAAAAAGTTTCCATTGTGAGGCATCATCTTCGCTACGTACAAAGTCGATGACCTGATGAGAACTTGTGCGTCGTTCTATGGATGGAAGACTCTGAGCCCAAGGCAGCAAAGACATCAAGCCTACGGGGCCGGTCTGCTGAAAGATTCCATTGGTACTGATCCCTTGGAAGCTATTGTAGTAAAAATTTTTTAGCTGCAAATCTTTCAAATAGGACCAACTCGAGGAGCTAAGGATAAACAGGCTTATGAATACACTTGTGGGAAAGAAAGAGGGACGCAAAAATACAAAGATGCATGCATTTAAAAACGAAGCTACACAGACCAGATAGAATGCATCGACTTTTGTCCACGCAAAGACTGCAAAGACCAAAGAAGCAACTAACGCACCAAAATGATAAAACGCAATTACGAAAATCTGCGTATGAAAGTTCCCACTCGGGAGCATTTTCAGTAAGGCACTCAGCTCAATGCCCGCAAGTATGCCGATAAGGAAGGTTGGACCTTCGCAGAAGAGCAGGGCCCAATTCAGGGGACTAGCCCACGGAGCATGCATTTGATAGTCCAGCATGTAGATGCGGTAAACAATATGCACACAAAGTATCAAAGGTAAAACCAAGAGACCCAAACACGCGAGTATGTATTCGGCCTGTCTAAAGAGAGAGAGGTCGCTTTGCTTCTGAATGTTTCCGTAGTTTAAAATTCCGACGCCAGTCCCTAAAATAAAGGTGCCGATCGTCAAGCTTTCCCACCAAATCAAGTCGTCTGTTAGCAAAGATATGGTCTGTGCAATGACCAACTCATAAGCCATGCTTGAGAATGCAACGAGGAGAGAGAGGACACTCAGTTGGTGCAGACTAGCCGAAAACATAGTTCACCAGGACTCCTCGCAATGATTCTTCATTAATAATCAAAGCGATTGCTAGACAGAGGCTGCTTGTACACAACATCAACGGCATACGTCGACGTGTCTGCGGATACAAAGACAAAACCATCAGAGCAGCTCCTGCATTGAGCCCCCCGACGAGAGCAGCTCCTGCGACGAGTCCGAGGTTTTCATAGATAAGAAGCGGAAACGCAAGGGCTCCGACAAAGGTTCCGACGTAGTCGATCGCAAGAACGCGTTGTGCAGCATCAGCTCCTCCTTCCTCACGACCAAGGTCCATCAGGATCGGGAGTTCGGCTCCGCTCAATAGTCCGACGATGACTATAACGGCATGCATAAATACCCAACTGGGTAACCATGAGATCGGTGAGGACGTATAGGAACTGAGAGACTGTCTTAGAAACTGATCCCCACCCAAAATAAGAAAGGGCAAACAGAGTCCGAATGTAGCGAGAACTAATTCGATACCGAGCAAGAGTTCGGGAACGCGACCCCTGCGCCAAAACGCAAATGCAAGTGCTCCCATGCCTAGTGAGAAAAGATAGAGCCCAATAGTGAGTGAGTAACGTAGTACCGTGTTGCCCAAAATAATGGACAGGCACTGCGCCAACATGAGCTCGTAGACGATGCTGCAAAAAGCAACGATCAGTGTCATGGCCCAAATCCAGTACAAACGACGCCTTTGGTTGAGCTGCACCTCAGTGATCTCCTTTGGGGGTATTCTTACTGAAGCATTATCGTGGGATTTAGGCTACGAAATTTTAGTTATTGAGGATTGCGTAACTGCAGCACTATACCGTAGTGCCTTAGTGGATATGCGAACTGAAGGTTAAAATTTAAGCAGATAATTGAAGAATTGCGAGTGAGCTAACAAAGGGATATTTTTCGTTTGCAAACACAAAAACCCCTTTGTCCTAGGAGATTACCATGGACTGGCAGTCTCAGCTCATCGCTACATATATCAAAATTTGTTCTGTTTGGAATACAAATCTTTTTGCAAGCGCCCAAAGAATGAGCAATCATCAGGTCTATAGCATCACAGATGAGGAGATCATGGCCATCTATATTTTTGGGGTCATGCGTAAACAATTCACCGTAAAAAATATTTTTCAATATGCCAAGGATCACCTTCAAGAGTGGTTTCCAACTTTAGGTGGGTACGATGCTTTTTTGCATCGACTCAATTTTTTGAGTGAGTGTTTCGTTTCCCTCTGCAACCAACTCAGTAGAGATCTGAACAATTGCTCCAGCGAAAGAATTTTTATGGTGATGGACTCTCTTCCTATTGTTCTAGCTAACAACAAAAGAAGCAGCTCTGCAAAAGTTGCACCAGAAATTGCAAGCAAGGGCTATTGCGCATCTAAAGATATGTACTACTACGGTGTAAAGCTTCATACCATTGGGCACCAAAGACTTGGCTCAATTCCATCGCCTGAGTATCTTGTTGTTAGCAAGGCCAGCGAACACGATCTTTCTGCCTTCAAAAACATTTGCTCGGAAATTTTCAATCGTGTTATCTATGCTGACAAAGCTTATCACGATGCAGAATTTTCAGAAAAATTAAAACAAAAGCAGAACGTAGAGTTGCGTTTGCCAACAAAGAAAGTTAAGGGGAAATTTTCATTTTTAGGATCAGATTGTCTAGCAACTTCTGTCAGTAAAATTCGACAACCAATTGAATCTTTTTTCAACTGGATTCAAGAAAAAACCAGCATACAAACAGGTTCAAAAATTAGATCAGGAAAAGGGCTTATTGTTCATGTTTTTGGCAAATTAGCGGCAGCTATGATGCTTTTGCCTAACGTTTAACCTTCAGTTCGCATCATTACTCAACTTTTATCGAAATTGTTCTCAAAGGAAAATGAAATGCAATATGCAGATAATAATGCAAAAGAATTAATTGTAATATTTTCAGTGGATGATGACGGGACTGAACGTTTTATGGCTGAGGCGGAAGGAAGCGGGCGTGTGTGTATTTCCGGTCAGCGCGAGGATCTAGCAGTTTTTTTAGAATTAGCTGAGGATGCTGCAAAGAAGATGAATAAAAAAATGCGTGTAGTCCGTTTTACAACTAGGAACACAGTCGGAGAATTTGAATAATTGTGAGGGGAAATGAAGTGGAGATATAGTCGGATTTGGTGTCCTGGGTTTTCAGCGCAGTTTGCTGAGAGTCTC
>CAZWOL010000102.1:0-5990 GCA_964635325.1 uncultured Pseudobdellovibrionaceae bacterium | reverse complement strand
TATAATGGGTATCTGCTTTGGGCATCAGCTTCTTGCTTATATGCACGGTGGAACGGTTGAGTCTGTCGGAAAAAAGAATCTTGGCTTTCGTGAAGTCCATGTGCTCGAAGATTCACGCCTTAAGCTCTCGAAACGGTCTATACAGATGTTTGTTTCACACAATGAAAAAGTAAGTGATATTCCACAGGGATTTGAATCATTTGCAACTAGCGATGAAATAGCTCTCGATGGAATGCGCCACAAGAATCTACCGATTTGGAGCTTCCAACCTCATATCGATGCTACAGAACTCTTTGCTCTGCACTCACATTACACCGAGAGGGCCTACTTCCCTCATCTCAAAGAGGGACAACAGGTGCTCGAGGCCTTTTTAAAGCACGTTCCTTCTTACAAAAAATAAAGACAGAACCAAGAACATCAGTCATTAGAAGGTTTATGGGATTCCGGTGCTGCTTTCTGACATGAATCCAAAGTCAGACAGTGTTGGTAAATTTTTGCGATCTGTGGAAATTCCTCGAGTTCAATTCCTTGACGGAGGGCATTGTAGCACTGGGGGATCAACGCAAGATCTGCAAAGCTAAGATCTGCTCCTACACTGAATGTCGCAGCACAGTCTTCGATTAGACGCTCATAGCTTTGCAAACCACGACGGATGAAGTGACGAGCGTTGCTTTTGCGTGTCTCTTCGTCAGGAGAAACGTAATTGAGTGCATTCAGATTTTGGAGTGGTTGCGTACCTGCAACTATGGTCATGGTCAATTGCCTTACGAGTAGGCGTGACATTGGATCCACAGGTAACAATGGGTTGCGAGGGTAACGTTCCTCTAACCATTCCATCATGGCTAGAGACTCACCAAAAAAGTGACCATCCACTTCCATGATAGGGACCAAGCCAGTCGGGTTCATCGACAAATACTGTTTAGAGGTGTGTTCATGTTTCAGTATATCGACGTGAATGAGATTGTGAGGAATGCGCTTATAAACGAGTGCCCATCGTACACGCCACGAACAGGATGAACGCCAATAGTGATGGAGAACAATCTGGTCCATAGAATTCCTTTCTCTATACTTGGATGCCTTCTTGTTCCATCATCAATATTTCCTCAGGAGATACAAGCTCAAATCCATATTTGATGAGTTTTGCACGGTAAACTTCATAGCGCTCACGCAAGCGCTGGAGTGTGCCTTGATAAGCAAGATCTGTAATGCGTGCATTGAACTTATATTTAAGTGGCGAACCTCGCATTACAGATGAACACTCTCCGTAAGGTTGGAACACAAGAAAATCAACGTCTGGATAACGTTCAATCGAATGTGCAAGTTCAGAGCGAAAACGTGCATTCACCATGGTTTTCATCGTCTGGATGAGATTATAGAGACCCCCTGAATTTTCGGTCAGTCCCGTCTCTGGTGTTGCATAAGGCACTATTGGATCGACAATAAAAATCAAACTGCAGCTGCGTTTGACAAGCAAGTCGAGATCACAAGGGCTGGAGATTTGACCATCCATATAATACTCGTTATCGATCTTATGCGGAGTAAAAAACGGAGGGACCGCACATGATGCACGAATTGCATCACTGATAGCAACATGATGAAAGGGACTAGCACCCATAATAACGTGTTCGAAGGTATCTTGATGTGTTGTACCGATGTAAAGTTCTGCATTCAACGCACTGAAGTCATTCACCCCTCCATAGTTATGCAGAGTCTTTTTGATGTAATTCTGCAGACCTTCCCCTTTCAAAACACCGGTAGGAATGAACTGCATGGCCTTTGACATCCACTTGGATGGGGATAGTGAGCCCCAATCTTGCATCTGCTTACCAACACGTTTGATGATTTCGGTAGGGGAAAAATCCCATATCATGGAGCTACGCAGACGTGGAATACGTGTGGAGGTTCCGTGTATAGAACGGATAATTTCATCGCTTGGAACACCTGCAGCCAAAGCTGTAGCATGAATGGAACCACTACTCACTCCAGAATAGACTTGGCAGTCGTAGAGGGTTCGATCCTTCAGCACTTTATTCAAAGCGTGTAGACAGCCTGCAGCAAAGAGAAAGCCCTCCATGCCACCCCCATTGCAGGCAATACCTACTTTGTGCATACTTTGCTTTTGCACATTATTGAGCACACGTGCAATCCACCGCAAAGTTTCTGCAAAGTTCTTAGGAGCAACCAAAATATCTTTGACATGCAGACGACCAAGCTTGAAACTGCGCTCTGCAACTTCATCGGATTTTTCGAGCAGTACGATCAGACGCCCTTTTGGAAAGCGAAAGTCGGGTCCCCACTGTTGCGTAAGACTTGCGAGATCTTCGTCAAGTTTTTGGATTGCTGCATAGGCATCCAAGCCCCCATTGCGTTCATCATAGATCAGCACATCCACAGGGTTGTGTTTGAGATGCTGACTGACAAGACTGATATCCGAAAGGAGCGTGACGATGAGTTCGAGATTTCCCAAGTAGGGATGTTTGATTTGTAGCACATGATCGCTGTCCCCGGGCTTTGGAATATGCAGACGATCTAAGCTTTCTTTAACGTGCTTGAGTTGTTGGGGGGACGCTACATAAACAAGATCGTGTAGCAAATTTCTCCTCCTACCTAGGTACTAGGTGATGTCACCTCGAGTGAAGTGCTGAGCACCGAGTCGAGGGCTATCCTATATCGAAGCACCCCTAATTCAAATAATTGAGTAGTCGAGCTGTACTAGCATAACCACTGACCTTCACGGGTTCGGCTGCTGCTTTAATCAACACAAGAGTTGGGAGTCCTTGCACCTTATATTTTTCCAGCAACTTTGTATTTGCCGGAGTATCTTCGGTGACATCGAATTTTAAGAAGACCCATTCTTGTTTACGAGTTTCATGAATGAACGACTCATCGATGAATGTCGTTGCATCCATCTTCTTGCATGCCGCACACCATTCCGCCCAAAAATCGATAAGAAGTGGGCGACCTGAGCTAAGAGATTGCGCAATAGCCTCCTCCTCATTATGGTACCACAAGATTTGTGCTGCTGATGGCTTATCTGTTTTCCTTAGAAAAAGCCACTGATTTGCTGCAAAAATTCCAGTTCCAAAAAACAGAGCTGGCCAAACCATAAACCACTTCACTGCTTTCTTTTTCTGTACTTGCCACATCATTCTCCCCAAAATGATACCAAGACCCAGAGAAACAAAACACATTGTCTGCCAATAGGGTTTGAGTTGTGTAAAAGTTTTGTAGAGTGGCACGCGTAAATAATAGAGACTGAGTGCAAACATAATCGATGCAAAACTCACTTTAACAAAGACCTGCACTTTTGGAGAAATTTTGACAGTTGCGAGTTTGCCCGACAGCCCACCAAGAACAACGTAGGGTAAGGCAAAGCCCAAACTATAGGTAAGAATGTAGAGTGCTGAATGTCCGAGATCTTTGTTAGTAATGATGTAGGTCAGCAAACTTGCAAGGATAGGCCCTGTGCATGGTGAGGCAACCATACCCGCACCACACCCCATTAGAAAGGCCTGCAAGAGTCCTGGTTTTTGAACCCCAAGTTTGTTACCGAGAGTGCTGAGAGCATTCCACTGTCCAAAACCCAGCATTGAAAATCCAAGCACAAACATAATGAGTGCAAGCGTAGCATTCACCCAAGGGTTTGCCATGTACTGACCAAAGAGGCTGCCGGTATAAGCAACGGATAGACCCAGAGCACTATAGATAACAACTATGCCCATTGCATATGCGGATGCTGCAAGGATCGGACTTTTGGTCTGACGCCCAAGTAAGCGGATTGTGATCGGGATCATAGGATAGACGCAGGGCGTGAGGTTAGTAACGAGCCC
Organism: uncultured Pseudobdellovibrionaceae bacterium; assembly: GCA_964635325.1. Taxonomy (GTDB): domain Bacteria; phylum Bdellovibrionota_B; class Oligoflexia; order Oligoflexales; family Bog-1112; genus BOG-1112. The sequence continues at coordinate 2,160 of CAZWOL010000102.1, read as the reverse complement.
CCCTAGAAAGAGAGCAAGGAGCATCATGGCTAGACCCAGGTCTCCAAGTTGTAAGCGCTCAGCAAGACGCTCTTCGAAAGTTTCTCCACTAGGTGAAGGTGGGGTTTCTTTGGCAGGAGCTTCGATACTCGGCTTGGATACTCCGGCAGAGGACAGAGAGAGGGGAATAGCTTCAGAGCTTTTGCTTAGCGAGAGGTCGAGTTCTTCGGTATAGGGAAAAAGGCAAATGCGATCGGCACAGGCTGTATAACGAATGCTTAGAGGAAAGGCCGAGAGATCCAAAGCTTCCAAATTCTGAAAGTGCAGCAGAAAGTCTCCACCTGTATAGACTTGCGCCTGCTTTGCTGTGACCGGATCATCGATGACCTTAGCTTCGGGGGCTAGTACCTTGAGAAGCATCATGCCCGAACGGCTGCTGAATTCGATACGTTCGGCATAAAGGGCGAAATTATTTTTTGTCTGCAGATGCAGGGCAACAACCACGGATCCATCTTGGTGCAAGCTTGCTTGCCCGGCCCAGAAGACCACGTGTGAAGGCTTGATTTCAGAAGCTTCCGTTGGCGTGGGGGCTTTCAGGGTTGGATGCTCAAGTTCTTCAAAAATTTTAGCATCATACGCAAGAAGAGGTGGGAGACAGGCCCAGAAGCTCTGCAGGACAATGAGTCCAAGCAGGGTTGGGGCGCGAAACACTTTTGCAGTTAAAAGTCGAATGTTCTTCAGCATTTGGATCGAAGCCCCTCTAATGAGACAAAAAGATTCCTTGACGAAGGCGTCTATTTTCTTAAATATAACCCCTTCCTAATGGGCAACAAGTCTATAATTATTGTTTTTATTCGGAAATAAGCCAATGGAACTCTCTCTTTTCAAACATGTTAATGTTACAAAAATTCGCAAAGGCGATGAAGTTATGGTCATGAACGGACGTTCACGCGGCCATGTAGGTAAAGTTGATCGCATCGATCACAAAGCTTACCGAGTCTTCGTAGCTGGTGCCAATGTTTACAAAAAGCACCAAAAGCCAGATGCCATGAACCCAGACGGCGGCATCAGTGACAAAGTTGTCTCTATGCACATCAGCAACGTCATGCTTGTTGATCCAAAAACAAAAAAACCAACACGCGTTGGCTACAAAACAGATGCAAACGGCAAAAAATCCCGTATCGCAAAACGCTCTGGCGTTGCTCTCTAAGCAAAAGCAGAAATTTCTCTCTGCTTTGTTGTATTAAAAAAGTCGTTCTTCGGAACGACTTTTTTTTGCCTACCTCTTAACGAAAAATCAGCACCGGTTTCGTAGCATCCATCAAAACCATTTGAATGCTGCGGAGGAAGTCTATGCGCTTTTGTCTTCTTGTAATTCCATGGATTGCATCATCGGTCTTATTGGCAGGTTCAGACGAATTTAGGTTTACTCCGGGAGAAGTCCAGTTTCAATTAGGTGAGACACTGCGGAGGCAGGAGGCCCAAGAGAAGAAGCGCTGTCAAAAGCAGAATATGTTGGACACCTCTCCAATACACCTAACCGATATTTGGGAAATACGGGAGACCTACCAAGCAGCTGCAGACAACGGGCACGTAGTTGCTCAAAATACGCTAGCAACCATACTTCTTTCAGGTGCATATGGTCCTTACGAGATGAGCGACGTTCTTAACCTCTACCGAGCGTCCGCACGCAGTGGGAATGCAGATGCGCAAAACGATCTTGCAACTTTGCTACTCAGAGATGCACACATTCCGCAAAATATTGTCGAGGCTGAACATCTCTATCTCCAAGCTGTCGAGCAAGGGCTCGATACTGCTCAAATAAATATTGATATATCTTGACAAAATTATGTAGTTGCATATAATGTCTGCATGTTGATGAAGATTACAGATGCAGCAAAACACCTTGGGATCCATCCTGATACGCTTCGCCGTTGGGCGAAAGACGGGAAGGTGAAAGTAGCTGGCTACACACCGGGTAGACAGAGATTATTCGATCTCAAAGACTTTGAAAAGCTTGGTGTCACTTTGACATCAAGGGCGGTTGAAAGAAAACTTCCGACGATCTGTTATGCACGTGTGAGCTCACGAGACCAAGCGGAAGATCTTAAGCGTCAAGTTAAAATGCTAGAGCTCTATTGCTCTCAGCAAGGATGGCAGTACGAGGTTATCCAAGACTTG
>CAZWOL010000101.1:0-6248 GCA_964635325.1 uncultured Pseudobdellovibrionaceae bacterium | reverse complement strand
CCCAGGTCAATGCCAACGCCGGCACCCGTTGTTTTGTTGAGAATGTCATAAACTTTAAGATCCTTATTTGCTAAATACTTTTCAATGAGATTTTCAGCTCCATCATCATAGTATTGGTCAATCTTATAGGTTGGGCGCAAATCTAAACCCATCCGAATACCTGGATATATTTCACGAGCTGAACCAATAACAAGACTATTTAGGAGCACTATTTCAGCAAGTGCTCGCGATGAGTTAAGATTTGTAATGTCAAGATCGAGAACAACATTGCTATGGGCTGCGCTTAGGATGCCAAAAGAAAGGTGACTTAAAATGACTCCGGTGAAATTTTGTGCTCCCGCATGAAAGCCTTTTTTGCTGAAGTCACGTATGGTTTCATCAGAATTTAGCTTGTAACTCTTCAGGTATTCGTTGTCTTGTAGAGATAAAAAAATTTCTTTGCTTGCCGTAAACTGTGGGCTAATCAGATCAAATTCTTGCAACAATTCTTCACTGTTTGAATTTTGTCCAGCAGGGTTGTAATAGATTCCATCTAGGGCTTGAGCATCGCTGGTTAATGCGTTCCCGCGACCCAATCCTTGGGTGCTATTGTAATTTTTTTCCAATTCTCTCGCTAGCGCGAGCGTTTCGAATAGGAATAAAAATACCAACAAATAACGCATCATCGAATATGAATCTCCACCCGACGGTTTGCGCTTCGGTTTGCTGTAATAGGATTGCCATCTTTATCCTTTTCAGGAACTAAAGGCTTATAGCTTGCAAATCCTTGTGCAGAGAGCTTTTGTTCATCAAAGCCATTGTTGATGAACTCATCAAGAATAGCAAGCGCTCTATTCGTCGATAAATGCCAATTGGATTTGTATTTTGATGAATTGATAGGGATTGAATCAGTATGTCCTGTTATTTTGAAGTAGTGAGTAGATACAAGAGGTTTTAAACTTTGAAGCAGAGTTCGAAGAGTTTCTTTGTGTGCACTGCTAAGTTCGGCAGAACCAGATTCGAATAGTAAACTATCTTTTAGTATGAGTGATGCCTGGTTGCCATTTTGTTCGACATGAACCATTGATCCCATATGCTGATCTTCTACCTTCTTCTGTAAGTCATTCAAAGATTCTGTTAAAGCTTCCTTAGCTTTGTTTTGGCTTTCTGATACAACAGCTTGTGGAGACATCATCAGAGCAAAAAAAGCCAGTAGTATTGTGAGTAGATCGACAAAGCTGTTGAGCCAAAGCGGTCGAATAGCTGGGAAACTATCGGATTCATCCATATCATGTCCGAGACTCATCCAAGTTCTCCTTTGCTAAGAAGAAAGGATGGTTTTTGATCGATAACATGTTGTATCCAAAGTATCGCTAGACGATAGGAAGCGACACGAGTCTTTGTTTTTCGTTCAATAAGACGAAGTGGGGGTATAAGGAGCATCGAGGCGAAAACCCCATAAAGTGTTGTCGCTAGAGCTAGAGCCATATTGGGACCAATGGATGAATAATCACTGAGATTGCTGAGAAGTTTGATTAGGCCAATAACGGTTCCCATCAACCCAAGAGCAGGTGCGTTCCCCATAAGCATATCCAGAAGGCGGCCGCTACTTGCGCCTTCTTCACGAGCATGCGAAAGCTCTTCTTGTAAGATAACTTTAGTTTGTGCTAGGTCAACTTTTGCTTCAGCGTGGGTGAATATAATCTTCCAAGGATCAGGCATTCTATTTGAATCAATGTTTTGTGTTAGATTTTGGCCTGCGCCTCTATAGAAGTTATTTGCTAATTCTTCAAGATGATCTTCTGCATACATGTTTTGAGAAATGCAAAGTCCAGCAGATTTTCTAAAGAATATGCGCAATAATGTGGTGATTTCGCGTAGAGATGCTGTTGCTAAGAGAATACCAACCATCCCTAAGAAGACTAGGATGAGGGATGGAATATGAAGCACTTGTAAAAACATTTCATTGTATGATGTCATTGTCGTTCCTAAGTAAATAGAAACGAGCAGAATTATCGCACCTAAAATATGAGTTAGTATGTCAATAAGAACGAAGAACATATCTAAATTCTCCTGAATATATTAAGGGCTTCACGTTTTGCATCATTGAATGAGTCTTCATTGCTTTGTTGAATTGTTAACATTAAATTTTCAATTACCTTCCTTCTCATGCCTTTTAATTCTTCAAATATTTTTGCCTTTTTTGCTTCAGGAAGTCCTGCAGCTAGTGCAGCTATGTGTTGATTCGAAAGTTGAGAAATAACTCCAGAAAATTGCTCGGTAGGCGCAGAAAAAATATCGTCGAATGTGATGCGATATTTTGCCAATTCATAGATTTCTATCAATTTCTGATCCAAATGGCTTGCATTCAAAACTTGATCAATTTGTGAATCAAGGGTGCAAAATTTGCTAATGCCTTCTCTTCGTTTTTGTTTTTGATTTTCTTGTTTTGCTAAGCTATTGGCAATCTCATCCAGAGATGATGATTCGATGCTGTCAAGATTGGTGTGCTCACTTTGATCTGTTTGAATTATAGATTTTAAAAATTGAACCTTGGATGTCAGTGGCATTTCTTGGATAATTTTTGACCGAACTTTGTCAGTAGAGTCGCAAAAAAAGTCTATTTTCATCGGTGATTTCATTTTTGCAAACAGATGCTGTAGGTTTTTTGCTGAAAGATTTTCGAAGGTAAGCCAATGTTGATGGTTACCCTTTTTTTGACTCCACTTTCTGAATGGGTCGATAAATTCGATGATTCGTTGGAGATTTTTTCCATTATCTCTTTGAGCACTTGTGTTTCCTATGCTTTGGTTGGTTGCTTGTGAGAAGGCGAGCTCTAAGGGGGTTTGCGAAAAAATACTTTTGACTAAAACCTGATGTTCTTGTGATAGTTGAGCTATAAATTCTCTAAAGCTTTCTGGATCATCGCATAGATAATTGAATATAGATTTACGAAATCCGTCTGAATCGTCACGTTTTTTTTCAGTTTTGTTAATTTCAGGTTTTGGAGGTAGAGATGCTTCTTTCTTGCGATTGCGTAAAAAAAATGAGCATCAGCGCAATAAATAGAAGTGCTGCCAACATTATGATTTCTTTGGGTTCAAGTTGCCAAGAAGATTTATTGTCTGTTTTTGTTTCCTGAGGAGGTCTTTGGAAGTTTCCATCCTTTATGGTTAATTCTACAGGGACATTCGATATAGATTTAAGTTTGCTGCGAATGATTGCAGAGGCTAATTCTTTCTGTTCTGACTTAATTTCGCTATCCACTAATAGGATAACGGAGATGCCTGTAACCACCTGCTCATATTCATACCGTGTTTTGAGTTCTGTAGCTTTGGGGGGATCTTTGATGATTTTTTTTGTCTTTTCAAAGCCTGGAAGATGAACCTTGGGTGGCTTATGAGCTGCTGAGTTTTCAGGCTCTTCAGAGCGAACAGATTCTTTTACAGCTTCTCTTTTTGTCTCTGTAGTCTGAAGTGCAACAATAAAATTGAAGTGCTCTGAGGGTAGTATTCCATTCATAGAACGTATCAATGTTGAGCGAATCTCATCTTCGCTCTGTAGTTGCCGAGTCAATGTATCTGGTGATAGAGCCGTAAGGAACAGCGGGAGAAATAGCAAGGAAATGAAACTCCAAGTTTTCATTATTTCTCTTCTCCGTAGTTTTTGAGTTGTGATTTTAGATCCGGTTGATTTGGTTTGATTTCTAATGATTCATGCCAGTATTTGAGTCCAGTCTCGATATCTCCCATTTCAATTAATAGAGACCCTTTCATCTTTTTTAGGCGATAGTCACGACTGTCAATTTCTTCAGCTAGGTCAAGTCGATCCCAAGCTTCTTTGTAGAGGCCGTCAGCATACAGGCTCTGACTTTCCAATATATATTTGGTTACTTGGGCTTTATCGATCATGTATTTGCTATCTTCGTTTGCCTTTTCGGAAAATTTCATAGCATCGATTTTTTTTAAATCGCCATACAGATGAATGCGCGCGGGATTTTTAGTCGAGATATCAGGGATTGTGTATGTTCGATGGTCGAATGGGTTTATAACATGAAGGGTATTTTTCTTGATAAAATGTTTGAGGTCTTCAGCAAGCGCAGTCTGGGCGTAAGTGAATATTCCTAGGAATATGATTTTGTGGAACAATATATGTTTCATCCTAAGTCTACTCCTACGCCTAAGAAGAACGAAATTGGGAAATCTTTTTTGTCGTCAATGACTGATGGTGTAGCTGCAGTATCTGCATCTGTTGGTTTTTTTAGTTTTAAAACTTTGAAGATATATGCAGAGAGTGTCATATAGAATACGGTTCCTAGACGTAGCTTAGCACCTGGTGAATAAAACATTTGGCCATTGTTTTTGTAGAAAGCCATTCCAAATTCATTCGTGAAATAGAGTGATCCATAAGACCAATATCTTTGCATTAGTTCATTGTAAGATAGGTCTACCATCACACCCATTCCTGAAATACCTTTGATCTCCTTAGAGGTGAAAGATGAAAAACGTAAGCCTAGGTCACCAAATCGAGATATTCTTTGGGCGATCTGTAATTTTCCACCGACTACGGTTCCGGTATCATCTTTAGAAACGACAAGCGTTCCGGCTGCTATTCCAAATGTTAAGCCATCATCGCGAATCGAAAGAATTTGGCGTTGTACTTGGTTGGTGTAAAAAGCAGTATCATTGCCTCGATTGTATATTGAGACGTTGAGGACAAGATTGTTTCCAAGTAATGAAATGTCCATTTCGGCATAAGAACTAGCTTTGTATTGGTCTAGCAAGCTAGTGAGTTGCTTTTTGTCTTCTATGCCTTTTTTAAGCAAAACTTCACCATTTCGTAGGTCAATGTTGAAGCCATCGCATTCAACACATTTGATGATTTTGTGTTTGTCAGTTTTTGTTACAGCGTCTACAAATTTCAAAATGGCATAGTTTTCAAATTCACTCGGCAAATTAGAAGATAGGGTCACTTTGGAAAGTATGGTTGCTAAAGGTTGGTTCACTTTTTCTGTGAGATCCTCAGCAAAATCATCAGCTAATAAAGAGAAGGTATAACTGAGGCTGCGAGATTCTAGGTAGAGGTTCTTAGATTTTTCTCTAGCTTCTCGATCTTCTGCTAGGCCATTCACTTCATGAAATAAGCAGAGAAAAGTCAAAACTAAATGCAGATATTTCATAAGACTTCCCTTGAAGGAGTTTGATGATTTGTAGTTCGGTAATTCAAAAATCTTTTGAAGATAGGAAGTTCGGAAAATATTGCCGCTTTGATAGGCTCTATAGATTCGAATACAAATGCTAATGACTTTGTGATAGGCAAAAATTGTAGTGAGTAATAGATAGGCTATGGTTGTCGGAGAAGATATTTTCTTTAGAGAACCAATCCCTTGCTTATCGTTTTCTTTGCTTCGAGAAAGACACTCAATCCGTTGCTTGCTCCTTCATCAGACAAAGCTAGTGAACTAACAGTGTACATGCCTGTACCTGTAGTGAACGTCCATGATTCTTTTGCAAATGCTGCGACGACTCCTGCGAATTTTGATGAATCACCGACTCTCGAAACAGTATCATTCCAATAGAGAGCTCCCATACTCCAAGTGTCGTCGATTTTGTAAGCTAAAAAAGCAACCATGCTATGGAGAGTTTGAGGGCCCTGAAGTATAAGATCAGTGGAATAGTGAAGGTATCGAATATCACCTTTTTGATGTCGAACGTAGCCTTTTTGGCCTTCAATATATGCAGACCATGGACCATAACCAAGCTTAAGTGATGCGCCGTAAAATGGACGACGCGTGTAACCCTTACACTCGAGACCATCTCGACAAGCATTACGATAGGTTCCTGAGTTCATCATGCTATGGTAGAACTCTTCACCTAGAAAGAATTCGAGAGGAGCGATGGGGACAAAAGACAAGCGAGGAGTTGCGGAATTGACGCTTAGAGATGTTTGTAATCTGGAAGCAAGACGAATGTAACCGTAAAAAAAATATGGAGAAGCATTTGCGTCTGTATCAGATCGATTGTCACCCCAAATTTTTTGGGCATAGCCAGCTTCTGTATAGGCAAGCAGGCTCAAGGTACGGCTACGAGCAATAGCTCCATACTTCAAGTCGTATTCACCAAAGGCGATTGTTGATATGAGCAGACAAAAAAGAGTTGAAATTTTCGCTAAGAGCATAGTCACCTATTCGTTAGTATGGAATTGCAATGTATATTTGAAGCACCTCCACGTAAACGTGGAGGATTCTTATTAGGCTGACGCCCTCAAAG
>CAZWOL010000100.1:2839-6270 GCA_964635325.1 uncultured Pseudobdellovibrionaceae bacterium | reverse complement strand
TAAAAGCGCGCTTGCTTAGCCAGCTTGCTTTCGCTGCAGAAAATTCTCGACCAGTGCAATCGAATGAAGGAAGCATCCATGACAATACTGCTATCTGCAATCGAAGGAAACCGACAAAAACTTGATGGAGGTGCTATGTTCGGCAATGCACCTCGTCCGATGTGGGAAAAGTGGCTAAAACCAGATGCGATAGGGCGCATCGACCTTGCCTGCAGGGCCCTGCTGATCGAAGTCGACGGACAAAAGATTCTTTGCGAGACAGGCATTGGTGCCTTCTTCGAACCCAAACTTGCAGAACGTTACGGAGTTCAAGATCCTGAGACTCACCACCTACTACGTTCACTCGAAAAACTTGGGATTCATGAGAAAGACATCAATACAGTGATTCTCTCGCATCTGCATTTTGATCATGCAGGAGGTTTGCTACCTCCGTATGCAGAGATCGCAGCAGGGCGCAGTGACTTGCTCTTTCCGAATGCTCGCTACTATGTTGGTCAAGAGGCTTGGGAACGTAACCAAAAACCTCACGTCCGTGATCGAGCCTCGTTTATTCCTGAGTTGGGTGACAAGCTTCTTAAATCGCAGCGGCTAACGATGATTCCGACTGGAACAGAGCTTGCTCCTAAAGATTTGCCATCATGCCTATCATTCTTCTACACATCGGGGCATACACCAGGGCATATGCACACACTCATTCGTGGCATAAGCAGTACAGCTCTATTTTGTGGTGACTTGATACCAGGATCGACGTGGTTGCACTCTCCGATCACGATGGGCTACGATCGTTTTGCAGAACACTTGATCGATGAAAAACAAGAACTCTACAGTCGTGCCGTACCAGAACATTGGCTCTTGTTCTTCACACATGATCCAGTATTTGTTGCAAGCTATGCACAACGTGATGAGAAAGGTCGAGTGATCGTCGACAAACCTATGAAGTCAATGGTCCGCATGAGTCTTTGATGCTTTCGGTGTGGCTCGTGGATCCTCAAATTATGGCTCTAGTTTTGTATAACAAATCCTGGTAGTATTTGGAAATATCATGATAAATCCAAATAGGATTTGGAAAAAATGTACCCAAGAAATCTTCAACTTCCTGATAATGAAACATTTTTCTTATGGGGGCCTCGTCAAACAGGTAAATCAACGATACTCCGTAAAAACTTACCAAATGCTTACAAAATTGACTTGCTTCAATCGGATATTTACAACCGCTATTTGACAGAACCATGGTTATTGCGTGAGACGCTCCAAGCTTCTCCACAGGCTTTCGTTGTAATCGATGAAGTTCAAAAAGTCCCACAACTTTTGGACGAAGTTCACTGGCTCATCGAGAATACTCAAACCAAGTTTGCGCTTTGTGGATCGAGTGCTCGTAAAGTCAAACGTGGTCATGCGAATCTTCTTGGGGGTCGAGCTCTTCGTTATGAACTTCATGGCCTGAGTGCACACGAGTTGGGGGATGATTTTCAGTTGACGAAGATGCTCAATCGAGGCTATCTGCCTGCATTTTATAGTTCAGATCTTTATAAAAAGAAGCTTTCATCATATGTCGGAGATTATTTAAAAGAAGAAATTTTTGCAGAGGGGCTTGTTCGTAAATTAGCAGGGTTCTCAAATTTTCTTGAATTGGCTGCCATAAGCGATACTGAAATGATCAACTACTCAACATTTGCTCGAGATGTTGGAATTTCATCAGAAACGATCAAACATTACTATCAAATCTTAAGCGATACTCTGCTGGGTTCTTTTGTTCCCGGTTATCGAAAGCGAATAAAACGGAGAGTTATCCAAAGAGAAAAATTCTATTTTTTTGATGTCGGTGTTGTGAATCAGCTTGCGAAACGGCATGAGCTAGAGCCTAAAACAGATGCCTACGGTAAAGCTTTTGAAAATTGGGTTTTTCACGAGTTACAATGTTACAATTCTTACCGTGAACGTGAGGCGCAAATTTCTTATTGGCAACTACCAAGTGGCATCGAAGTAGATTTTATTATCAATGATATGGAGTTTGCAATTGAATGTAAGGCAAGTTCACGTATTCACTCAGAACACCTAAAACCTTTGCGATCCCTAGCAGACGAACACAAAACTCTCAAAAATAAAGTCGTTGTTAGCTTGGAAAGTATCCCAAGGTTGACAGACGATGGCATCCTTATCGTTCCTGCAGAAGATTTTGTGCTGCGTCTTTGGGGTGGGGAGTTCTTTTGAGCGAGGATCAATAGTTTAACATTTGCAGTATCTTATTGACCTTTTCGGAAATTGCGCTAGCTTGTATGTCGTGGAATTTTTCAACGGCTTTCTTGAGTTCATCTTTGTGAGCATCAAAAACTTTAGTCCCTTGAGGGTATTCTGTTTTGTATGTGCTTAAGATGTCCAAACTAATGTTCAGAAAGCGATGCACTCTGTCCAAAACTTCAGGATGTGTGAGATCTTTTTGACCCAAATGCTGAAATTTTTTGACAGTTATAGATAAAGCGGACTCATTTTTATCATCAAGTAGGTCGACAATTTTAGGGTTTTTGACGAGTAGGCTATGCGTAATCTCTGGGTATCCTAAAAATACCGAAAGATGAAGGGGTGTCTGACGCTTGTGATTTGTGATTTGCGAATCAGCATTCCGTGATAAAAGCTCATCGACAGATTCCTTGCTTCCGCTTTTTGTAGCTAAAAAAAGTGCTGTGTAATCTGTGCCTTTGATCGTAGTGTTGATGATCGCTGAGTTTTTTTCTAAAAGTAGATGCAATGCACGCTGGTCACCCATAAGTGCTGCAAGATGTATGGGATTGTACTCAAGGCTGTCCACAACAGTCATATCTGCGCCTTTTTCCAATAGTGCAGATAGAGTCTCATGGTTCTTTTTTGCTACAGCAATCGAAACCAGGCTCATCATTGCTTTAGTCTGGTTATCAGCCTGGTGCTCAAATAAACGACTCTCGATTGGGACTTGATCTTCATTCGGTAAATTGTCAGCAACATTGTCAGAGTTTCTGCGCTTTGCACAACTGCTCAAAGCTAATAGTAAACTAAGCAAATGAATACCACTAAGCATATCAGTTTGCCCCCTGTTTCATGCACAATACATCGTCGATATCTGCTTTGCTGTTTTCTTCAAGAATGCATCGATAGCCTACATTGCTAAGCGTTGCTTTTGCCTCCAGATGGACAATAGCTTTGTCTCCCAGTGAGTTGCAGAGAGTTTCCAAATTTTTCTTAGCATATTCCATACGGATCACTTGATAAAGACTCGGACAGCTTTCTTCACGAACAAGAAATTCATCCTTGGTTTCATCCGTAGCCGTTGGAATCTGTGCCTTGCTCTCATCTGTATTCGTCGTCGTTGCTGTACTGGTTACTTCCAAATTCTGCGGAGGCTTTTTAGTCTGGGTAGGAGCAGGAGATGGAGCGGGAGCAGGCGTAGGAGATGGGGT
>CAZWOL010000100.1:0-2739 GCA_964635325.1 uncultured Pseudobdellovibrionaceae bacterium | reverse complement strand
GTCGGAGCCTCATTCCACTTATGAGCCACAACATCTTTTGCAATCTTAGCTGATACCTTTGGATTCTTTATTCCGAATCTAAATATAACAGGTCTGAAGGCGACGGAGTCGATTTTGATTCCCTTATTCTGAGGCCCTATTAAACTGTTGAGATGGTCGACGGTATTAAAAAGAGTAATCATACCTTTTTCTGCTCGTGAGTACCAGCTTGGAAATTCGATGCTAGGATATTTTTTTTTAGCTGTTGAAATGCTGTTGAAGATACTTTGCATACGTTTCAAAGTATCTTCTTTAGGGTCAAAGTTAATGCTGTTAAAGGTTTCTAAAGCATTTTCAAAGTTAGTTTCCCCAATGATCTCTTTAATTCCTTCAAGTGCGATGGTTTTATCTCCAAAAGTAGATGCTGTAAAAAGCTTGACCAAAGATTTCTGATTTTCAGGGGTAATTCTTCCAACTGCTCCCAAATCAATTTGAGTGATGATGTTATTATCTAAGTCGACAAAGATATTTCCTGGGTGCGGATCTGCGTGAAATAGGCCGTTTGGATTTATGATAGCTCGTTGAAACCAGTCTCTCAAATATGCTTCATAAAGTTTGCGAAGTTTATTTTGTTTGTCAGGGTCTAATTGCGTAAAATTGTCTAAAAACTTGCTAAGCGAATCCCCAGGCGCTTTCTTCATTATAATTAGATCGTTGCTATCAATTGTAATATTTTTAGGCTGTTCGACCGAGCGAACTTTGGGCACCTTTTCTTTAGTATTCATATCTGAAGTATTCATATCTGAAGGGTTCATATCTACGGCAGCTTGCCAAATATTTTTATTTTCATTAGCAAAGTTTAGTTCCTCTAGAGTGGTCTGGTATCGTTGTTGAACTGTTGTTTTAGCTGTTAAATAATCAGCCTTCTCTTGTATTTCAGCTTTGGATGGATTAGCAATATCTTCTAGTTGTTGAATCTTATTTTCTATTTTTTCAATGAGGAGTGTGTTTTCGTTTGCTAATCTCTCAAGATCTTTTTCGCTTCTGAGATTCGATCTTTTGACTTTGACAACATAAGATTCCTTCCCAACTGTTACAGTATAGGCACATCCGATAGAGGCACATCCAAGCGGTTTTTCTGTCACTATAGCATTATCTCCGAAAGCTTTTTTAATATCCTTTTTGACAGTTTCAAAGTCAATAGGAGGTAGGTCATTCTTCACAAATTTGAAAGTTGAAAATTCTTCTCTATCGCTATGACTTTGCAGTAGTTTGATGTAGGTTGGGCTTGTGACTTTGATCAATTCTAAGTTTCGATTTGAATAATATGCTTTATTATCAGCTTCAGTAGTTCCGATTTGACTATTCCTGTTTATGCTGATAAATGCGTCTTTCAAAGCGTCTTTCAAAGCGTCTTCACTTAGCATTTCTTTGTATGTATTGATAGCAATTCTGTCACCAACGTGGACATCTTCCGATGCTGTCGGTAAAAATCTGTGAAGATTTTTATAGAAAGGCTGCATATTTAATGGTTTATTTTCTCTCAAAGCTTGTTGAAGGTTTGTAATAGGCTGAAAATTGTCGCCAATCCAAAGATCGTTTAGATCTAGCTTAGCATTCTTAAATTCCTCAACCCTTTGATTCCAGGCGTCACCTGATAATCTTCCTTCAGCTGCATCTGCAAGAAAGTTTCTGAGCTCTTGCCCTGTTAGGTGCAATGCACTGTTGTTGTTTTGCGGTGTCAGAATGTTTTGCTCTTGCAATCGCTTGTGTTTCTGTGAGCACGCAAAGATGAGCCAGAGAATGGATATATATACGTATTTTTTTGTCCAGACCATATTGTGCATCCGAATCTAATTTTATAATTTCCATGACTTTTCGGAACGTTAGATTTTTTCTTGAGATTCGCATATTGTCAAATGAACGAGATTTTTAAAAATGCAGGCTTGCGTTGAATAATTTCTCAAGGTCGATGGATGATGGCATTTTTGTCATTTTTGTCATTTTTACAAAAATTTTGGACCATGTTTTTTAGTGAGCAACTTTTAATTTTGCGTTTTCTCTAAAGCTTTAGATACAGCGAGTATCGCATCTTGGATAGCTACCTGTTGGTCGAGGATCTGACCTTCCCTCGTTCTTGCAGTTGCTAGAAAATCTTCACAGTTTTCTGCTAATCCAGTCACAGCAGCAGTGGTAATCATACCACCACCAACAAGAGCTCCCAAGACACCAGCTGCTCCTATCCATCTGTGACTGGTGGAGCTAGCGGTTGATTTTTCAGGGGCAGTAGCTGGTATAGCTGAGGTAGTAATTGAACGTCTAGTAGTGGCATGCGTGACAACAGGATCTGGAATTTTTGGTGTTTCTGACCTAACATGCATTGCAACAGGATCTGGAATTTTTGGTGTTTCCTGCCTTGTAACTGGTGTAGATAATGCATTCTGGTGAAACTCTACCGTAGCCATAGTAGCATTCTCGGTTATCATCAGATTCTTAAGATTGTCCTCTTCTGTTATTACTGTTATAATTCCTTTTGTGGCATTTGTATCAAGTGCTTTTACTGAAGATGCGTACTTATGTGATACTACAATTGTATCATCCACTACATTTATTATCTCACCTAGTGGCTCTGGTTTAGGTCCCAAGATTCTCACGCGCGGTTTTTTTATAGTGATTTCGTTATTGATGAAGTTCTCAGGATCAGTAGATAAATAGACAACTCCATCTTTTTTTAGGGTGGTGACACCATCAACGATTTCC
>CAZWOL010000099.1:0-6404 GCA_964635325.1 uncultured Pseudobdellovibrionaceae bacterium | reverse complement strand
CATCAAGCATGTAAGCATTGAGCAACTAAAGATTCACCTTTTGCGTAACTTCAGTCATTTATTGATGCGACAGCTCTTGCTGTGTGTAAAAACAAACGGATCAGTGCACACCGAGTTTTTAAAAATCTCGCTAAACGCGGAAAGACTACAATGGGGTGGTTTTTCGGGTTTAAACTTCATCTTGTAACCAATGAATTTGGACACATCCTGGCTTTTACGCTGACACAAGGAAATGTTAACGACAGAAAGCCTGCCCCACAAGTGCTTAAAGCTGTTTTTGGAAAAGTCTTTTCCGACAAGGGTTATATTAGTCAGGCTTTGTTCGATCTGTTGTTTGCCAAAGGTTGTACGCTCATTCATTCGTTACGATCTAATATGAAACCTAAGTTGCACACACTTTATGACAGCCAAATGCTGGGGAAAAGATCTCTTATAGAGTCTGTATTCAATGTTTTAAAAAACAGTTGCAGGATGGAGCATTCACGTCACCGCAGCCCCAAGAACTTTGTAGTGAACCTTGTTGGGTCGATATGCGCTTATATGATGCGTTCTGTCTTTGAATTGAACGACTCGGCTAGACTTGCGCTAGCACCTTAGTTCGTCGAACTCGCGTTATTAAACAGGTTTCATTTCGCTACAGCGACTAATTAGATTCAAGGTTTGTTGAGTTTTGCCGAAACCAAGATGAGACTTTTTATTCAAGTCATAGGTCATTAGGAATTTGCACATTTCAATTTGGTCTTAAGGAGACAACAGATGAAACTGAATTCGAAAATCGCACTCTCGATGCTCATTCTTCTGGGCCTAGGGTGTGCAAAGAAGAAATCGAATAGCAACAATGATGCTCCAAAAACTTCGACAGAAAGTAGCGCTGCATCTGCCCCCCTACCAAATCCAGAACCTAAGACGATGCCTGAGGTTGTCGAAAACGCTAAAGCAGCTGCAGCTGAAGTAAGTGAAGCAGCAGAAGCTGTCATAGAAGAAGTTAAGAAGGCCCCCGAAGCACCGGGAAAAAACTCCACTAAAGACGATGACATAACGAAACTTACAGAACTTAAAAATGCTACAGATGCTGTCAAAAATGAAGATCCTAAAAAACTCGAAGAAACACTCAGCAACCCAAAACTGGATGCACTAAGCTGGGATCTCTTCGTAAACGATCCCCAAAAATACTTCGATGTCCTTGGCCAACAAACTAAAGAAGCCTTTGATAAATTCGGACAAGATACAAAAAAAGCATTTGATGATGCTGGCCAAGAAATCAAAAATACATTTGAAAACGACGTCAAACCAGCTCTTCAAACAGCAGACAAAGAAGCACATGATGCCCTCAACCAAAGCGTCGGTGACTTGCCAGTACCAGGCGTAGGAAATGTTCCAGTTTCAATTGGCATGCTAGCTGGTGGATCCATAATCGTTGTATCTGCAGCAGTTGGACTTGGAAGCTATTTCAAAGATAGAAGCCCACTGTCGAAAGAGCAGAAGCAACTATTAAAAGACTTTCATACAGCAGAAGCAGCTTTAACCAATCTCAAAATAAAACAAGAATGGTTGAATGATAAAGGAGCATTTAAAGAGAACGTACCAAACGGAAACAGTGAGTACACTCTTTTCAAGAGAAAATACAAAATCGGATCAACCTATGCTGTAAACACAGACCACCCAATTCACACCGTATCGCAATTGGAAGATCAACTGGTGAATAATATCAGTTCTTTGCGAAGAAAGATAGGTATGAATGATTCTCTATTTCTTGATGAGAATCGATTTATAACACAAGAAGAGCTTATTCAAAGAAGTAGGAATTTGGCAATAGACTCTTTGATAAATGACATCAAATTAAAGCACACAAAAACAAAGATATCCTATATCAAGAGAATGAGAATCCTCGTGGATTCTCATTATGACCCTACGCTCAGCAATCCAGAAGGAACGACAGTTGGTTATGATGATTTTTTAACAAAATTGAGCATTTTAAGGACACAAATCGTCTCCAACCCTACCTCAGAACAGAAGTCTTTTATTGAAAATCACATAAAAAATGATGTTTTAGCATACAAAAAATTTCAGAAAAGGCATGGTATCTCACCAAACCAAACGTTGGCAAATAAAAATAAACTTAACCCTCGTCTAGATCCAACTAAACCACGCTCAACCCTCAACAAACTCGGGATCGGTGGTGGCCTAGCTGGTATACTTGCTGGTGGCGGCTTGATGGCTTACACACAATTGGGTGGCAACATGTTTGGCCTCGCAGAGTCCGAAGCTAGAACGAGACTTAAAAAAGCGCTCGAAGCACTCTCTGAAGTCGAAAGCCAACTTTGGGAAGTACGCGAAGCCCAAGGTATCGGAGAGTAGACTCTCGCTCTGTTTTCTCCTTAGACAAAGGAGCTCGATTCTAAGGGATTGAGCTCCTTTGTTTTTGCGTACTGTTCTTATTCAGAATAAGATACGGTCTTATGCTCACGTCTAGCGTTTTGCAGACTTTAATTTTAAGGAGACGACAGATGAGACAGCGTTCGAAAATTGCACTCTCGATGCTTATCCTCCTTGCTCTAGGGTGCGCAAGGAAAAAATTCGACGACAATATTGGCACACCAAAAAACTCCATGGAAAGCACCGCATCTTCCCCTATGCCAAACCCTGACCCCACAACGCTTATGCAAGTTGTCGAAAATGCTAAGGCAGCTGCATCTGAAGTCAGCGCAGCTACAGAGGATCTCATAGTAGAAACAGACAGCACTTCTACAAGTTCAGGAGGTGCCTCTACAGCTGGAGATACAAAAGCACTTAAGGAGCTTAAAGATGCTACGGATGCTGTCAAAAATGAAGATTCTAAACAACTGGAGAAGACATTCAGCAATCCCAAACTGAATGCACTAAGTTGGGATCTACTCATGAGCCAATCCTTTGAGCAAGACCATTTTGAAAATCAACCTAGACCTGCTCTACATATGGCAGGCAACGAAGCCTATGATACTCACAATCAAAGTGGAGCGGACTTGCTAGTATCTGGTGCAGGAAGAGCCTCGCTTTCAACGACTCTGCTAGGTGGTGCTATTGTCGTAGTATCAGCAGCAATTGGTCTTAGCAGTTATTTGGAAGACAGAAGCCTGTTGACTGAAGCTCAGAAGAGGCTACTCGAAGAGTACAGAGATGTTATGGAAAGCAAGATCTATTTAAATGATTCAAAAACTCAGTATATCTTCAAAAAAGATAACCAATTCTATTTTGCGATTCCTAGCATAACGGATTTCAGATACAAAAAATTCTTAAAAAGAAACAACATTACACCACCGGAAAAATTGATATATGGCATACAGAGCAGATATTCTAACAAAGAGGAGCAGGTAAATCTCGATCTGAAAAAATGGCATAGCTATCAATTTGCTGACGGAAAAAAATTTTGGAACATTGAAGATCGGATCAATGCTAAACTCAGATCACCAAAAAACTATCAAAAATTTGTAGCAAAAGATATTCGTGCAAAATCATCTAAAGCATCTGAAGCAGAAATACAAGAAGAGATTTCAAAAAAAATGACAGAATATAACGATTTTGTAAAGACAACTGAAATTAGACCTGGTGATTCATATATGATGCATATGAACAAGCTACAGACACCGACTTCGGAAAGCTTACGTCCACGCTCAAGCCTCAACAAACTCGGCATAGGTGGTGGCCTCGCTGGAGTGCTTGTTGGAGGTGGGTTGATGGCTTACTCACAAGTGAGCGCTAGCAGACTTGGCCTTGCAGAATCCCAAGCTAGAACGAGACTGAAAAAGGCCCTTGAAGCACTAAGCGAAGTAGAGAGCCAACTTTGGGATGTGCGCGCATCACTTGGCATTGGAAAGTAAGCTTTTACTCTAGGTTTGTCGTCTATTTTTTAGCATGTGTTTGTTTGACCGCTAGTTCAATCCAAGTGTATACTGACCACAAGTAAGCAATATTTTAGGACACTACCAAACCAATGGCCCTCAATTTAGATTTTTCATCTCTAAAAAAAGCCGTCAAATCCTTAGAAGAGGTCTTGGCTGAGCATAAGAAGCAACCTAGCAATGTTTTTATTCGAGATGCTGCTATTCAAAGATTTGAATACACATACGAACTTTCTCACAAAATGCTCAGACGTTTTTTAGAGATGACCGAGCCTAACGCAGAAGAAATTGATCAAATGTCATTTTCGAACATGATTCGTACAGCTTCCGAACGAAATCTACTTTTGCATGGCTGGGATCAATGGAAAATATACAGAGAAGCTCGTAATGCAACCTCTCACACATATGATGAAAAGAAGGCAACGCAAGTTTTTACTGCGATTCCAAGCTTTTTAAAGGACGCTCAACACCTACTGAATCAAATGATAATACGCGCCAGCCAAGAGTAGGTGAATATGGATCTTCAACACGAACACTACCTCATTGTGCAACATATTTTACGCAACACACTCCCAGCAAATATTAGAGTTTGGGTATTTGGATCCAGAGCTCATAAGACTAAAAAAGTATATTCGGATTTGGATCTTTTAATTGATATCGGCAAAACAATGCCACTTGAATTGCTAGCGGACTTACGACATCAGTTTGATGAATCTGATTTGCCTTTTAAAGTTGATATTGCAGATTGGAATTCTGTTGATGCGTCATTTAAGAAAAACATCAACACAGAAAAAGTAGAGTTTGAAATTTAAACTAGCTTAATGTGATTTGAAACTGCTCATAGAAAGTTTGTAAACTTATCCATGCAAGCTAGGCTCCCTTACCTTGCAAGTCTCTTACTGCCTTCGCTGTTAGGCCCGCTTACATATGGCAGGCAAGAAGCCTACAGCGAGGAAAACTTTTTAACAGCCTCTACGATGAAGTTTGGAAATTCTGTGATACCCGGCACAGCTTCAAGCACCAACTCATTGAAAATCAGGACTCAAAAAGAGCTTAAAGGTACTATTTGGCAAGCGATCTAGAAAGTTTGCAAAAGTTCATTACTAAATCAAATTTGACCTAGCTCTACTCGAGGCAAATCTTTGACATCCTCCCCCACTAAAAAAATCGAAAAGCTACGCAATTCTCAATTTTCTAGTGGGGAATTCCTGGGACCCTTCAGTACCCAGCATTTGATGCCCCAAATGGAGAATGTTTATTGCAGCATTCACGTCACGATCATGAATCGCTCCGCAGTTGCTACAAACCCACTCTCTTATCCCTAGCCCTTTGACCCCCTTCGGGGCACTGTCTGGGATCACTCCGCAACAGCTACAGGTTCGGGTTGTGTTGCGTTCGTTCACAACACGCACAACACCATGCCGCCTTTTGGCTTTATACTCCAACATGGTGCGAAATGATGACCAACCTGCGTCGAGCACAGATTTGGCCATCTTGGTCTTGCATAATCTGGTGCCACCGACGTCTCCGACAATGATGACACCATTTTCTTGAATGAGCTTGTCGCTCAACTTGTGCAGATCATCTTTTCTCTTGTTCTTGATCTTCGCATGCACGCTTTGCAGCGAACGTTTTTTCTTCCCTCGTTGCAAAGAAGCAATTTTCTGTTGGTAGTGACGGTACCAACGGCCGGTCTGATGTTTGTTGCCCTTGGAGTCTGTGGCAAAGGTCTTTTGACCGAGATCCAGACCTATGGAGCCTGTTCCGGCTTTGCGTTTTTCTTCGACCTCACACTGCAGGTTGAGATACCAACGTCCTCGAGCATCTTCCGTCAAAGATCCACATTTGATTTTGCCCTCGATGTCGCGCGATTTCCAAAAACGTATACGCTTTTTATTATGCACCAAAAGATCATCGCGGATCTGAATGCCATCTTTGCCGAGCGGGATCCATCCTAAGGATTTTTTACTGCGCCATCGCAGCTTTCTTTTTTTGAACTGGAGGCGTCGTGTTACATACTCATAGGCAACAAGCTGCACCGTTTGACTGTGCAAGCCAAGGTCCTTGGCAGCACCTTTCACGAGAGGATTGAAGTCGTATTTAGTCAGCCACTTTCCGTGATTGCGAATCGCATCGAAGCTTGTCTCATTTGCGTAATTCCAAATGAAATTCACCGACCTTGCCATCTTCTTCAGGCAATGTGCAGAAGAATCTTTGATACGAAAGGAATAGGTCAATATGCTCAAACTGCAAAATCCTTGAAAACGAACTCAGTACACGCTTACGACTTTCTATCGCAACGACTTCTCCGTTACAATATATTTGGAAAAATGATGCAGCGCGGAAAAGCAGTCGGATTGTTTCGATTGGGACAAAAATAACAAAAATGATTTTATCATTTTTGTTATTACCAATTCATCTCCATCCAAGCCAGTTCACTCCTAACGTCGTTCATTGACTATGGATGGAGAATTCTTGGTAAGACGTCAACGAAGCACACATTCAAGCAGCGCGTTAACCGTGGGA
>CAZWOL010000098.1:0-6570 GCA_964635325.1 uncultured Pseudobdellovibrionaceae bacterium | reverse complement strand
TGTAGGTCAAAGCTTAGTTTTGAATTCATCAGGTGTATCCGAAATATCAATAGCTGAGCCATTTGTACAATCGCTAATACAATTGGCGCAAGAAACTCTTCAGCAGCAGACAAATCGAAGAGTCTCAGTAGTGGTGGATGAGACAAGTCTTGATGTTGTCTTCATCTTTCGTAAGGCGCAACCCCATTTGCATATAATGGGAGCTGGTGCAGATGCTCACCCACTTTATCGATTTGCTCATGAACTTGGATGGAAAGTCAGTCTTTATGACCACCGTAATGCCAGGTTAGTATCGGATCTCTATCCCGATGCTAACCTGCATGCGCACTATGATATTCAAGCTAAGGCCCATCCCTCTATTCCGCAAGCCGTTGTCCTTATGACACATAACTTTATGACAGACTTGATGGTTTTGGAAAAAATCTGCGAGTGGAGCTCATGGGACTATCTAGGCTTGCTCGGTCCAAAACGTCGTGGTGAACAACTGCTTGATCACGTGCGGGGACGTGAGCTTCTAACTAGCAAGGAAGGCATCTACTATCCTGTGGGTCTAACTTTGGGAGGACGCAGTCCCAGTGAAATTGCACTTGCAACGATTGCGGAGATTCTCGCAGTAATCAATGCGAAAAATGTGAGTCACTTTCGTGAAATTGCCTGATTCACATAGAGTTGTAGGACTTGTGCTTGCTGCTGGATATTCACGACGCCTTGGATTTCCTAAACAGAGTATTTTCTGGGAGGGGCAAACTCTCTTAGAAAGATGTGTGAAGAACCTTTATGCGAGTGGTCTTAGCGAAGTATGGGTGCTAAGCAATGCTAGTGCAGAACTAGCAAACCTTGCACATCAAGTCAGCCCCAATGTTGTGGTGATTCCTGATGAAAAAAATTTGGGGATGGGATCAACTTTGAAGCAAGGCATTCAAACTTTACAAGAAAAATCTCCGGACTGCGAGGCATGCTTGCTCGCAACTTGTGATCAGATTTTTCTGAATAGTGACGACTATAGTTCTCTGTTGAACGCCTATTTTGCGAATCCTGGATCAGTTGTTTGTGCTGCTTACGAAGAAACTTATGGAATTCCGTGCATATTGCCTCGTACTATCTTTGCTGATGTATTGACGCTAGATAATGAAAAAGGTGCGAAGCGTCTTTTGCACTTGTGTGATGAGAAGCTTCTGATGCATCTTCCTCATGCAGCAGTAGATATAGATAGCCCCGAAGATCTTCGACATTTTTCGACTCTACCCTCACTTCGTTCAGATTTTACTCGAAATGGAGCATGCACCTATGAAACAGTCTCGTCGTGATTTTCTAAAAACGACAGGAATGCTGGCAGGCGTCAGCTTGCTTGTTCGCTATCTACCTCCAAGTCAACTGCTTGCATCTGCCAAAACACCTGCAGGTACGCTTATTCCTCCTCCAACCTGGATGGCCGGTCCAGGGGCTGCTCGACATCGCTATGAGGGGCTAGCGAAAGTAACGGGTGCCAAAATCTACGCTCGTGATTACAGGGCTAGGGACATGCCCAATTGGCCTAAGGATGAAGTTCGTGTCGTCATACTGAAGGCTACCAGTGTGGATCGTATTTTGCTTGGAGTCAACTTCGATGCTCTACCGGTAGATGCTAGACCCTTTAAGGTTCTTACACAGAATGATTTTGAAAAACTTGTCCTCACAGCTCCACCCTTCTTCAAAACCAAGTTGTTTGCACGTCTTAATGCAGCACCTGATTTTTTGGGTCAAGCCGTGGCTCTTGCTTTTTTCAAGAACGATGCTTTTCTGTCTGCAAATCCATTTCTGATCAACCCTGATGCCTTTTTGCGTTATGGAGATAAAGTTTCAGCCCCTACAGATCGAGTTTCCTACTTAGATGCACAAATGGTCAAATACAAAGATAACGGACGCCTCCTCTTCTCTCATGCTCGAGATAGTGACCTGATTAGAGCTCCATTTCCAGAGGCTAGTGAAATTGGGTCTCCTGCACAACGGGCTATGCACTTTGCGCAAAAAATTGGTGAAGAACTTAAAGAAAAAAAACTTAAAGTTTTTTCAGGTGAATTTAGTACCCAATCTGTAGATCCGCTCTTTATGGAACCTGAGAATGGACTTGCTTGGTACGATGCTTCCAAAAAAACACTACGCATCGTTAGTGGATCACAGTCACCTTATGCCGATGCAGAGCATGTTGCCCAAGTATTCTCTGATAAAAAATGCACGCTCCCCATTTCTGTGATCGAAGTCGATGCCTGTTATCCTGGTGGTGGATTTGGAGGCAAGGACCATTCTCTCTTTCCGATCTACCTTGCACTGGCAGCACGTATACTCGGAAAGCCAGTCCGTATTGTAAATAGTCGTTTCGAACAATTTCAGTTTGGCCTTAAACGTCACCCCTCGAAAATAAAAGAATCACTTGCTATCGATGCGGATGGAAAGTTTCAGATACTACAAGCGCAAATGGATTTTGATGGTGGAGGTAACGACAACTTTAGCTGGTGTGTGCCAGTTGTCGCTGCTGATAATGCAGGATCGGGTTACTATTTTCCAAAAACACACGTGCACATTCGAGGTCTTGCAAGCTCTGCAGTGCCGTCGGGGTCTATGCGAGGCTTTGGTGCTTTGCAGGCACAGTTTTCCTTAGAAACACTCATTGACGAAGCTGCAGAAAAACTTGGTATCGATGCTATCGAACTGCGCGAGCGTAACATTTTTACAGCTTTATCAGAGACCTTGCGGGGGCGTCTTTCAAATAGCCCTTTGCAGATTGATAAAATCTTACAAATGGCTAAGCAACATTACCTATGGCAAGAACGCAAAGCTATACACAAACGCACTAACAAAGAAAAAGCTTACGGAGTGGGTTTTGCACTGACGATGAAGAGCTTTGGTAGTACACGTGATGCTGTTATAGCCGAAGTCCAAATTCATGCAGATGGTACTTTGAGTGTCGCAAGCAACTATCTCGATATGGGTAATGGTGTTGCAACAACACTTGCACTTGCAACTGCAGATTCTCTGGGGAACAACGCAAGTGAAATGCATCTTGGAGAAAGCAAACGCTTTGACGTTCTCAAACTCTTTGCAAAGTTCTGTACCGAAGATTCGCAGCTCGAGGAACTTGCAAAGAATGTGCGTTTTACACCCGAAGTGATGATGTCTAGTGCTGCAAGCGCAGGTGCCTATCAGCATCGACACGTTATTATACAGGCTTCGCGTCTACTATTTTCACAGAGCATTTGGCCTACAGCTCTTGCATTATGGGGACGCAAGGATCTGAGTCTGCAAAAAGCAAGTTGGAAACAGTCGAAATTGCAGTACCCTGGTTTACCGGATCTGTCCATGTCGGAGCTTGCTCGTGCACTTTATACTCAAGATCGTCCTGTTGCTGTGATGGCGCATGGGTACTACCAGGCGGGTTGGGCCCAAGCTGTGTTTGCTTTGCGGGAGGGCAAAGTACGTCTTGAAATCGATGCACTTGCTATGAAGAAGGCGCATAAGCCTTACGAAATTTTCGATCGTCTCGAAGTACAGTTTCCCTCTGTCAAAAGTAGTCAGGGTGGTGAAGATATCTTCACACCCTGTGCAGCTCTCTGTCAGGTTGCTGTAGATCTAAAGACGGGATTGGTTGCTGTTGAAGAGATGCATAACTTTCTCGACTGCGGGCCAATCATCCAACATGACATTGTCGAAGGACAGTCGCAGGGAGCTGTTGCTATGGGTATAGGACAGGTCTTGTATGAGCACTATCCCCAGTTTGAAGGAGGACCTGGTGCAGGAGGGTGGAACCTACATCGTTATAAAGTTCCACTGGCATCGGATGTTCCGCTTTACAAGCAGCAACTGCATCTCGTTGAACCTGTGCCGGGAGAAAGTCCTAAGGGTATGGCCGAAGTTGTCTTGCACCCAATTTTGCCGGCACTCACAAACGCAATCGCACATGCAATGAACAAACGCTTCTACAATTTACCAATTTTACCAAATCACATATTGGGGGTTCTATGACACAAAGTGTGATGGTCGAACTTACAGTCAACGGAACTAAGGTGAAGCATCGCGTAGCACCTTCAAGTATGCTTGCAGATTTTCTTCATGAGACTTTAAATTTGACGGGCACCAAAGTGTGCTGTGGTATGGGCATTTGCAAGGCTTGTACTTTTGCCTACCGAGATGGTGAGGGTCGTGAGCTTAAAAAGGCACAGGCCTGTATCACACCTGTGACAAGTATGCAGGGATGTGAAGTTCAGACGGTTGAAGGACTGAGCAAAGACGGCAAACTCAGTCCTCTGCAGGAAGCCTTTCTCGAGCATTTTTCGTTTCAGTGTGGCTACTCCACACCAGGATTTTTAATGGGTGCTACAGTACTGATGGAGCAATTGAAGGCAAAACCTATTCCAGTAAGCGAGCTAGAAAATGCAATTCGCAATGCCGTTGGAGACAACATCTGTCGTTGCACAGGCTATGTCCGCTACTGGAACGCAATACGAGAGGTGGTAAAAAAGACTCCAGGTCTACTGGTGGGATAGGTATCACGACCAATAGATCTATTGAATATGTAGAGGAATTGCATAGGTTGGAGCAACTTTGGGACTACTTTTGTTGTCGTAGGCTCGAAGTAGAGCTCCACTATCAACGATCGTACTCATGCGCATGGCAGGTGTATTGTAGAAAAAGTGAACCATGTGCACTCGACCGTTAGCGATTTTAATGCCACTGTAGCTTGCTCCACTTTCTCCTGCAACTGTTGTCCAATTTGCAGGACCTCCTGAGCAGTTGGCACTCGCTAGACAGTATGCATAACCGTAACGAGTCGAAAGGAATGTAGTACCGTATGAATCAATAGCCAACACTGAGGAGTGATTCACAGAAGTGCTTACAGCTCCGCTAGTCCATCCAGCTGCTGCTGGAGTATCTCCTGTGGCGCAACTTCCATTTGTATTTTGGCAAGTGCGAATGTTGGTTTGATTTGTTGTTGCATCGCCATAGCTAATAATGACTTTTCCTGTCTTAGATACTACAAGTCCATTTTGACTAATGCCCCACAGGCTTTGGACTGACCCTAGATTGATTGTCGACCATTCAGAAGAACAAAAAGAGTTTGCAGTAGAAGGTAAGCATGTTGAGTAGTATTGGTTCTGCAAATTGAAATCAACATAGCTAAGATGTAGACGACCGTCACTATCAATAGCCAATGAGTGCTGCAATGCGTTTTGAGGATAAATCCTTCCGTAGGACCAAGAGTTTGGACTGTCTGTACAGAAGGAATTTGTTGCTTTTGCTTGGCAAGATTGAACAATAACTCCTCCATTTCCTTCAGTATAAACGATATAGATTCTGTCGTTGGAGTCGATCGCCATCCCGTTTGTGCCACCATTGACCGCTGTGTATGCTAAGGTTCCTGGGATCAATCCGTTGTTACTTGTATTATTTACTAGAGTCCAAGCATTGGATGCTGAACAATATGAATTGAGTAGCGAAGGTTTACACATCGAAAAAGCAGTATGATATTCGCTATTGTTGTCTGTGTGCTCGTAATCCATTCCGCTCGAGTAAAGTGTTCCATCGCTTCCAACAGCTAGTATTGGAGACGAAAATCCTTTTGCATTGGTGGTTCCACTCGTCCAATTAGAAGCGGAAGTACATCCTGGGTTGCTTGCGCTTGGTAAGCAGCTTGCAAGTGTGAGGGTACTCATATAACCGATTTCTCCCAATGCTACATAAATTCTTCCGTTTGCATCATTGACCATACTGTAAAACAAAGGTTCTATTCCGGGAGTGTCGTTGGGATCAATACCAGGTATTGATCCAAGTGTTGAGCGAATTGGGACATTGGGTGAAGTGTTGATGCAGGTTCCTCCATTCTTTCTGTATGAAAGACGGTTGAGAGTTGAGGGTACATCCGTACTAAAGGGATAGATGTATGAGCGACTGCCAATTGAAAAACTCAGCGGAGTACTTGCAGATGCAGGAAAAATCGGTGCGCTTCCTGCCCAGACAATTGCAGGTGTTTCAGTCGCTGGACAATTTGCACCTTGAAAGAGTTCATAGGCAGGAGAAGGTGCAGATGCGAGTGTTCCATTCGAACGGATGCCGAAATAGCTATTGTTCGTGGTGTTTACAACCATGACCGTGTCACTGTAGGAGGAGTCAATCGGATCTGTATAGCTGATGAAATTTCCAAGTGCGACGTTGTTTGCGTCATAGACAGTGAAAGTTCCGGTACGTCCATTCGTAGTCACGCTTTCTTTCGAAACCAGAGTTAGTGATCCTGCTTCAAGACTTACTGGAAGCTCTCCTGAATTCGCTATGCCTATAAAATTACTGGTCGCACCACTTGCATGACCTGTTTTTTCTATCTTCTGTACGCGACACGATACAATTAGGTTCAGACCTAATAAATTGACTGCGAGGATAGGTAGTAAACGTACTCTATTTTCGAGCATAAGATGCAGCTCCTGAAGATTCGTTGGAGTGCACTTCGGAATTTTTGGTTAAAACTAAAATTTATTTTTTATTTCATTTAAAAACAGAGGCTTATTTAGCGGATGAGGTGGGTGCTTCAGGTCCGATATATAT
>CAZWOL010000097.1:0-6574 GCA_964635325.1 uncultured Pseudobdellovibrionaceae bacterium | reverse complement strand
TCAAGCATGTAAGTATTGAGCAACTAAAGCTTCACCTTTTGCGTAACTTCAGAAATCTATAATTTTCCATCTTGAACGCAGGCATCAGGAAAAGTTTGCTTTTACAAATCCACAAGTGAATTCCCTCCCACCTATCTATGACGGAAAACTGAAAATTGCAGAAGGTAGGGTCAAACCATTCGCATTCGTCTTGCACATAACTTTGAAGTTCTTGGAGGGGCATCCACCTCTTGCAGTCAAACTAGAAGATGCTCCAATTTGGTTTCCGACGGTATGGGAAGAATTAGCAAAAAAATCTAGACGGCTAATCAGCTATGACCATGCAAAGGGCGGGTTATTGCAGGATCACCTTCAAGGCGAAAAAAGCGTTAAAAGACGTATAATCCTTGAATCTATAGGTGCTCAGCTCGTGCTGAAACTCTTCGAGGACATGAAATTCGTTTCAGAAGAACAAATTGAAGATATTGCGCAGCAATACGTGAAAAATGCTTATACTGTGAATAAGGATCTGATCGCTTCAACGAGAAAGAAAGTGGGATCAACCGTCGATGAAAAAAAACAAGGATGATGCTCAAGATCTTAATGGAAAGGCTCAACAGCAAGAAAAATTTGTTGAACTAAGAGCTGAGGGTCAAAGCTATGAGGCCATAGCGGCCTCAGTTGGTGTTAGTCGTCAAACTCTGCAAAATTGGTGTAAAGACCTTAAAGTCGAGATAGCTAACGCAAAAGCATTTCGATTAGATTCGGTTAAGGCCAAGTACCAACTTTTACAGGTTCATCGCGTAGAGCAATTCAGTAAAGTCCTCATCAACATAAGGGAGGAACTCAGTCGGCGTGATCTTTCCGAGGTTTCTACTGAGCGCTTGCTCGATCTATTTTTAAAATTCAACAAAGAGTCACGGATAGAAGATCTTGAACTGGAGCTGACCGAGCGTGTAACCCCGTTTGACGATCAGATATTGGATGAAGAGCTTTGGATCAAAAAGCGAGCAATGGTTTGAGTGACAAATTTTTGTAAAACATTTGCCATACTTCACATTTTCGAAATAGACCTTTCGTCTATACCGTGTGTATAGACTAAGAATTCTTGGCAACCAGTGCCGTTATAGCAATGA
This sequence comes from uncultured Pseudobdellovibrionaceae bacterium, assembly GCA_964635325.1. Classification (GTDB taxonomy): domain Bacteria; phylum Bdellovibrionota_B; class Oligoflexia; order Oligoflexales; family Bog-1112; genus BOG-1112. Next base: position 5,459 of record CAZWOL010000097.1, on the reverse strand, counting down.
CTACAGCCCAAAAGGCAATCGCAACGTAATAGTCCTTGGCTGTGAAAGATTTGTAAGTGAATTTTTCACCCCTCAAAACAGCCAAGAATTTACTCGGAAGTAAAAATAACCATTCCACAAAAATTGCCATTAGAATTTCTAAAATAAAATGCATAAATGTCCTTGTCGTTTAGTTGACCTCTAAATCATCCCCAATTCGACTCCATCGAAAACCAGCAATGGTGCCTTCCTTCTTCGAAAGCCAAACTCTGCTAGCTTTTCCTTGCACATCCATCAGCGGGACGGTACCGAATTGTCTTGAGTCTAAGGAGTTGGTTCGATTATCTCCGAGCACGAAAACCTGACCATTAGGGACTTTGATTTCAAAAGGTTCCTCGTTGCCTATCTTCTTTGACCATATTACATCATAAGGTTTTCCATCACCTTGCTCGGTGACTACGACATGAGGTTCTTCAAGAATGCCTGCTTGATCTACGTAATCCTTGGGCGGGCCTGAAATCAACTTTTCGTTTACATAAACATTAAAGCCTTCGATCTTAATTTTGTCTCCAGGGAGGCCTATGATCCGTTTTATAAAAATGTTTGTTCGATCATTGGGATAAACAAAGGTAGCAAGGTCACCTCGTCTCACTATTCCTTTACAGCCAGTGCAGTTAAAACTTCCTTTTGCGAAAATGGTTTCTCCAGGTAAAACACTAGGAATCATGCTGTGCGTAGGGACATTGAAGGATTCAACAAAATGAGATTTTGAATAATCCACCAGATAACTCTGAATGAAAAAATACCCAAACAGAAATGCTGAGAAGTAGGTATAAAAATTGTTGTAGGGACGCAGTGTGTAATCACCATCTATGCGCTTGGTTCTACGATACACATCTATAAGTGAGTAGATGTAGAATACAATCGAGAGAGATGCCCCAAGCAAAACAAGTGGTACAAGCAAGCCCCCTGGCAAGGATGAAGCTAACCAACCAAAAATGGGAGATAGAAAGCTGATAAGTAGAAAAATAGTGATCCCTTTTGAGGCCTGTCCTATGTACAAATGCCCCAATCCAGGCATCACCATCCCCATAGCTAGAGCTATTAGAGGTTTCCGTTGTGTTTGATTCTTTGAGTCCATATCAATATTTCCTATTGTTTAGATCCCAAATGGGATCAGTACGGCAAAAAAAGTTCTGAATATATTGGCTATAGCGAACAATAGCCCTCCTGACAGGAGTGATACTTCCACCCACCTAAATTGAGCCAGCCTGGATGTAAGGTTTAAAATCAGATCATCACCTTTAGTTTGATAAACCTCTTCTGCGTAAATTCTATTCATGACTGAGTCTGCAAAATTTTTCGGTACTTCCTTGATAAGGTGGTCTGATAATTTAGCGTTGAGTGTGATCATTTCTTGGACTAAAGCCTGACACTCCTTGGAGGTATCGCAAAGAGCCTGCTCTTCTTCGTTAAGCTTAGACCCCCAGGCTATTTTTTCTTTAACAACATTTAAAATTTCATCATCTGGTGTCATTGCTGACCTCCTGTGTTGTCAGAAAGCAATTCTTTTAACATTTGTTTTCCACGATAGACTCTTGACTTCACCGTACCCTCGGAAACTGACTCGATCTCTGCAATATCCTTGATGCTCAACTCACGCAAGAAGGACAAGGTAATCGCGTTGCGAAAATGCTCAGGTAATTTTGCTAAAGCCTCATGCAGTCGCTGTTTCTTGTGTGTGATCACTGCAACCTCGTTATCATCCTGCTCGGTTGCATATTCACCGATGTCTTGATCAGCAAATTCGTGGATGTTCGCATGACGCTTCTTTTCATTTAACGCACAGTTTTTAGCTATGGTAAAAAGCCATGTTGCAAAACTTGACTTAGTCGCATCATACGAACTGATCTTTTTGAACCCCTTTAAGAAAGCTTCCTGAGCCAGCTCAGCAACGTGCTCATCCCTGAATCCAAAAGAATGTAAGTACCGGAAAATTGGCCGTTCATAGCGAAGAACCAAGAGCCGATAGGCCTCGGTATTCCCCTGAACAACTTGTTTTGCTATGAAACCATCATCCATCTGTCATTTTCCATTATTTGCGACTTTCAGAAATTCCTGATCGTCAGGTTATACAACTCAGGTTTCAAAAGGTTCCCTAACTTCCACAAAATATTTCCTATGAAAAATCATCTAGTTGCCTGAATCAGACAAAGTCTATTTACTTTGTAAAGTATATTTACTATATTAACATAGTTGATCTGAGGAGGCTAGCTTGCAGGATATGAAGAAATTGATCCGAGAATGCCTTGCCAAGGGCATGTTCAAGCTGACTCTTCATGCCGCGGAGAGGATGAGTGAGCGATATGTCTTTGAAGCTGATATCAAGTCCTGTGGAAAAACGGCCAAAAAGATTGAGTTTCAACCTGACAACAATACGTGGAAGGCCGTTGGTAAAGACTTAGATGGGGATAAGTTGACGGTGATCTGCGCGTTTAAGGACGGTGTCCTGATCGTCACAGTTTATTGAGGTACGCTCTATGAAGTTAAAAACCATTCATTATCAGATCTGCGGTTTAGACTATGTCTACGTGGAAGCTCCTGTATGCAAAGATAGCGACGGAGAAGAATACATAGACCTACCGATGGGTATGATTGAAAAAGCTATTGCCCGCAAGCTTATCGAGGCAAGAGTTCCTATTCGTGGGCTTGAGGTCATGTTTCTACGGAAGACTTTTGGTCTGTCTTTAAAAGATTGGTCTGCCGAATTTGGCCTATCTGCTGCCGGAGTTATGAAATGGGAAAAAAGCCCTGAAACTCGTCTGTCTAAAGTTAACGAGGCTGCGGTGAGGGCTTTATCAGCGGAAAAGCTTGAGATGGATATAGAAGGTATTTGGTCTAACCTTGTAGCCAAACAGGACACACCCAAGCGATTATCGTTAAAGCTCGATGAAGCTGCTTAGTGTTGAAGCCAGTTACTGATAAATTCATAAGCATTACAAGAACCCACTAATGACATATGGTTACAATTGCCCACAACTTTGACAGTCGCTCCTTTGTTGAGCCGTGTAATGACTCTAGGAAATTCTGAGGAGTGTAAGAGTTCATCATTTTCACCGACAATTACAAGCACCGGCTTTTGGATTTTGCGCAGTTCAGACTTGAAATCATAAGAACGAAAACTCTTGAACAGTCGATATGAATAGGTCGCTGTCTCGGTGCCATTTTTCAATGGCTTTGGAATGTTGAATTGAATTGCAGCAAGATGGTTAAACCAAGTTATTCCAATAACATTGAGCAAGTCCAACCCAATTATTGTGCCAATATTAGGTTGCGCCCATGTATTGCTAGGACGCGTTGTCGGTGCATCATGCCCAAGATAGGGAGCAAGTAGGACGTAGCCGGAAATTTCTTCAGCATATTTTGTTTGAGAAAAATGCAGCACGAATCCCCCGCCAGATGAATGGCCGCCTAAAATAATTTTTTCAGAGATGGGGAGCTTCGAGCGAATATACTTGATGAAATCTTCCAGGTCATCGTCAAGCTGGCCAATATAGTCTATATCTCCTCGTCGTTGTACGTTGCGACCATGACCACGCAGATCAGGAGTATAAACCTGGGCAACGCCATCCTCTGCAATGCTATGAGCTAAATTGGACAGATAACGACTGTGTCCTGCAGAACCATGCACAAGAATGAGCACCGTTGAGCTTGAAGCAGGGTAGTAACGAAAGCCCAGTTTGAAGTTATCTCTCGCTGTATAGTTTTGTATATCAACGCGAATTCGACGGACAACTTTTATAACTGGATGAAATAAGAAAAAGAATGGCACCATATTGGAAACGCTTAAATAACCAAGTGGTGCCACCCATGATCGATCTGGATTCAATCTTTTATGTTTGTGATGAATTTTTCAAGTTTTTTTCTGAGGAATCAGCAAAAAATTTGCTTGGAGACGGGAAAGATATTGAACTGAATCCATCATCTCGCATGAGCACTCCGGAAATCATGACAATTTTGATCGGTTTCCATTTGTCTGGATTTCATGACCTGAAACACTTTTATCTGTACTTGCAATTTTATCACCGAACAGCATTTCCAGGACTGCTTAGCTACTCAAGGTTTGTAGAGATTACACCATCAGCAGCTTTATCTCTATATGCGCTATCATTATCACTAAGGGGTGAGTGTACAGGAAATTCATTCATTGATGCGACAGCTCTTGCTGTGTGTAAAAACAAACGGATCAGTGCACACCGAGTTTTTAAAAATCTCGCTAAACGCGGAAAGACTACAATGGGGTGGTTTTTCGGGTTTAAACTTCATCTTGTAACCAATGAATTTGGACACATCCTGGCTTTTACGCTGACACAAGGAAATGTTGACGATAGAAAGCCTGCCCCACAAGTTCTTAAAGATGTTTTTGGCAAAGTCTTTTCCGACAAGGGTTATATTAGTCAGGCTTTGTTCGATCTGTTGTTTGCCAAAGGTTGTACGCTCATTCATTCGTTACGATCTAATATGAAACCTAAGTTGCACACACTTTATGACAGCCAAATGCTGGGGAAAAGATCTCTTATAGAGTCTGTATTCAATGTTTTAAAAAACAGTTGCAGGATGGAGCATTCACGTCACCGCAGCCCCAAGAACTTTGTAGTGAACCTTGTTGGGTCGATATGCGCTTATATGATGCGTTCTGTCTTTGAATTGAACGACTCGGCTAGACTTGCACTAGCACCTTAGTTCATCGAATTCGCGTTATCAGGAACACTGCGTACCTCTGGAGACATGATACTGCTGAAATCAAGGGAAACTTGTTTTTCTCCTGCATAACAGTTACTGAACTTAGACAACAAACTCAATCCAGTGGCCATGACTACTGTCAGCAATAATAAATTACTCACGTTGTCTCCCTTCTCGATGCCACTTTTCCAACGGACGAACGGGAAGGAATATTTTTGATGTTCTGTCTTCTGGACTTACGAAGTTTCCGCCAAAGCGGAAGTCGAGTAGCTCCACAAAGGTTGGTGCATCCCGTAAAGCGAATTCGGACTTATACAACCACTCTCCATAGATATAGTGGTAACTCTTACCAAGAGTGTCTTCCGCACCAACGTGGATAAAGCAAGCGTAGAGACCATTCCCAAGCAAGCCAGACTGGATTCCAGCTTCGTTCATTTCTGAAGAAATTTCTTTGTTAAGACTAAGACAGGCATCAAAACGGATTTGATCTTCGGCAATATCTGTTGAATGAGGATCATCATGTCCTATTGAGAAATATCGAGTATCTTCATTGGCTAAGCGGAACTTGGTATTCAAATTCCCCAATTCATTCCACGCTGCTGGTGCGGATTCAAAATAATTTCCGAGTTTGCGAACAAAAATGATTGGTATGTTTTCTTTGATTTCTAAAATATCTGGCTTCATATAGCCTTGCTTAGTAAGCTTTACTCAAATTCCTAAAAGCCAAACATATAGCC
>CAZWOL010000096.1:0-6659 GCA_964635325.1 uncultured Pseudobdellovibrionaceae bacterium | reverse complement strand
AACGATTTCCACAACGGGGAGATTTTTCTTGGTTTGTTCAAGAATAATATCTGGACCTTCGACAGGTGGAGTATCAATGATTGCTTTTAGCATTACAGGAGAACTTGTGACTGCTGAAACAACTTGAATTCGTTTAGAGAATTTTCCAATTTCTCCACTCACAGAGGCCCAAGCGTTACTAATTTTTTCAATAGGTGTTGTGCCCCATCCTTTCTCGACGGCTATTCCCTGTAGTGCCATGAATGCTCCAATGCCGACCAAAGGAACACCTAGTCCATAGAGAGCTGCTCCAGTCGAAGATAGGTCACTATTAGAATTCAAATTAGGATTTTTATTCATAGTATTTGGAGTATTTGGAGTATTTGGAGTATTTGGAGACAACCCATCACTACTTGTGGATTGTTTTGCGTTGGATCTATTCGATAAGTTCGAAGAGCTTTCATGGTCAATATTTGCGCTATTATCTGTTAGCTTATTATTTGTTGTGCTATTTGAAGCAGTATTTTTGCTGTTGAGCATGTTGGTTCGGGGAGGGGGGCTATTTTCATTTGCAGTTTTTGTTTGATCTGCAGAGTCAATAGATGCACAACTTGTCTGACTAGTTGCTAGAGCAAGATTTGATGGAGTGCTGGAGGCTGCATTTGTTATCGTTTGATACATCTTCCCAGCAAATAATTCACCACTGATTGCAATCGACGCTGCAGATTGAGCTGCTATGTTTTTAGCGTATTGCAGACTTAGAGTGTCTTTTGCACTATTTGAGCATTGTTTGATGTAATTGTTTGCTTCGTTTACATAAGTTTCTGCTAATGTAAACATTTGTTGTCTAGTTGTTTGCAATTGCTCAGAAGCAGCCTTTAAAACTGGGTCAAGATTAGTATTGTCATTAGTGTTCATAAATGTCGTTGTAACTAGAGATCCGCAATAGCATGGAGTCGTTTCATCACAGCTGTTCACCGCTTTTTTCTGTGCGGATTCGTTGAGGTTTGTCAGTGATCCAACGCAAAGTTGTAGGCTTAGGGAATTTTTTCCCATTGGGAGATTCGAAATTTGTGAAATATCAAAGCTATAATCTTTGGTCCACTGTCCGTTGTTCGTGCAAGTCTTGTTGTCAGCGGTGCAGGATTTCCAACGTATAAAAGTAGGAGAAATATTCGCAGATTTGTTGGTATTTTGTCCAATGTCGATACTGATTGTATGTAGACCGGTGCCAGCATTTGGCACTTGATTTAAAACTACAATATTGGAAGATTTAAGGCTTAGATCCGCTAGTGCAAGGTTGCTGCTAACGGGCTCTATGGAACCCAAAGCATTTGCACATGTCATGGCAGTATTGGATGTAACTGATTTCGCAGTTGATGTGCGCTTCTTCTTTGCGCATGAAGTAATGGAGATAGTTGCAAAACTTAGTATTGATAGAATGGAAAGTTTTAGTTTAGAGATCATTCCCCCCCCCCTCTCTCTCTCTCGCTCTCTCGGGACCAACGGCCTCTCTCTCTCTCTCTCGCTCTCTCGGGACCAACGGTTTGGTATCGGTATCCAAGTTTGGAACTTAAATACATTCAGTAGCTGCCTAAGTTCTTCATCCTCAGGTCTAAGCTTGCTCTTACCAGGAAAGGCTGCGAAATCATGTTGTTTGTATTGGGCTATCCAGGAGTATAGAGCCTGAGGTGAAACTCCTAAATCCTTTGACGTTCTGCTCACGGACCCAGACTCTTGGGTGTGCCCCCTAAAGCAACTCGCTAACTTCGCGACGCTTACCCTTTAGAATCAATCGCAGAGGCACGCTCTCCAGACCGAGTTCGCGACGGAAGGCGTGCACCATGTAACGTCGATACGATGTGATCACGGCACGGGCGCAGTTGCAACGAACGACGATCGTCGGAGGTAGGCCTGGTGCTTGGACAGCGCTGTGAAATTCAGGCTCAAGGATGTTTGTTCCTTTGAGATGTACGGGATGCTTCATCAGGATGCTGTCGAGAGTTGCTTTGAGCTCGTCTTTCTCGATGCGTTTGCGCATTTGCTCCGAAAGCTCAACAACACGGTCCATGATCTTATGTACACGTTGGTTTTCGAGGCATGAGATAAAGTGCATCGGTAGATAGCTATGATCACCCAACTGCTTGCGTAGATTGTTTTCATAATCTCGCATTGTGTTTGCGCTTTTGTCTGGTACCAAATCCCATTTGTTGATGACAATCAAGATCGCTTTGCCGCGATCAACACCGAGGTTGATCAGTTTGGCTTCTTGGTCTGTCAGGCCTTCTATCGCATCGATGACCAAAAGTATGATGTCTGCTTTCTGAATTGCACTCAAACTACGGATGACACTTTGCTCTTCGATAAACTCACTCACCCGACTTTTGCGACGAATACCTGCGGTGTCGATCAAGACGTAGGGTTGGTTTTTGTGTCGCAAATGCGTGTGAATGCTATCGCGTGTGGTTCCAGCAACGGGGGTGACAAGACTGCGATCTTCACCGAGCAGTCTGTTGAGTATTGAAGATTTACCGACGTTGGGGCGACCTATTAGAGCGAGTTTGGTGCCATCTTGGGTGATTGTCGAAGTTTGGGTAAGGCCATCCATGTCTTCACGAATAAGCTCTTTAAGAGCTCCCACACCCTGACCGTGTGCTGCACAGATGGTATGAATTTCGTCAGTACCGAGCTGGTTAAATTCCCAGAGGTTGAATTCATCTTTGGGAGAGTCCACTTTGTTGACGACATAGCGAATACGCTTTTTGGACTGTCGAAGAAACTGCATGATCTCACGGTCATGTGGATGCAGACCGACTTTAGCATCGAGCATGAAGAGCACTAGATCACACTCTTGGACTGCAAGTTTGGTTTGCTCCCAGACACGCTCTCCGTATGGTTGAAAATCCTGAGTGGCATGACGCAGCATCTCTGCTTTTTTCTCAAAACCACCGGTGTCGATGAGGATCAGACTCTCTCCATCATCGAAGGGAATTTTCCCATAGAGACGGTCACGTGTTACACCTGGTTGGGGGCTAACGATCGCAGCTTTGGTACGTGTGAGCAGGTTGAAAAGAGTCGACTTCCCAACATTGGGACGACCAACTATTGCTATAAGTCCGCTTAGCATGATTTGAGTCCTTCGATCGATGGCTTGTTCATCCAGTTGACTAAGACTTTCTTAGCAGCTGCCTGAGAAGCCCGTTTTTTGCTGGTGCCCTCTGCCTCTGCGAGCATTTTGCCATCGAAAATGACAGCAACGCGAAAGGTCTTGGAGTGGTCAGGACCACTCTCTTCTAAGGTCACATAATGAGGTACTTGTTGATACTGTGCTTGTATACGTTCCTGCAGACGGGTCTTTGCATCTTGAATGTCGTCTGCATCCAGTGAGAAAAAATCATCAAACCATTTCTGTACTACGCTTTGCACCGTTGCATAGGAACTGTCGAGGTAAATGCCTCCGATTAGAGCCTCAAGTGCATCGGCAAGTAGAGAAGGACGTAGGTGGCTACCTGCTTTTTTCTCGACCTTACCTACGGTTAGGCACTGCTCTACACCCAACTCTCGGGCAAGTTTGGCAAGACTTGTTTCGCTGACCAGGGAGGCCTTGCGCTGGGATAGCTGACCCTCATCGAGGCGCTGGCGATGCCAAATCATAGTGGAGACAACCAAACCGAGTACGGAGTCACCCAAAAATTCAAGACGTTCGTTCCAGGGCAGAGGGGGAAGCAGAGGGTCCTGTGGCATGTGCGTCAGGGCCGAGCGGTGCGTCATGCCTTCATAAAGTAGATGGCGATTGTTAAAGTGGTAGCCGATATTATATTCTAATTCCGCAAGCTTAGCCGCTTCTTCAGGGTGCTTGCCCCAAAAAAGCTGCCATTGTTCGGCTGAAACTGGGATATCTTGTATCGTCATAGGGAATTCTTTTAGTCCGTGGAATAAGGCCGTCACAATAGCCTAAACGGCGGCGCTCGGCAATTGCGTTCTTGGGGGGGTAGTGAGTAAGCAAAAGCAAACAATAGGTTGGATGGTCATCCTGATTCCCCTCTACCTTCTGATTATAGGGGGCACACTCCTTACACGTTGGGCCCAGGAGCCCTGTCCCGTAATGCAGGAGACCCTTGTCGGCCTCCCAAAGGGTACCTCCCTGCACGCTCTTGCTGAGGATCTGGAACAACGGGGTCTCATCAGCAACGCTCTGTTCTTTCAAATTTGGGTGAAGTTACACCGTCACAGTTACGAACATTTTATGGCAGGGACCTATCGCTTCACGGAAGCTGTAAGTCCTACAAATATTATGCGTAAGATGCTCGATGGAGATACCTACAATCCTGTCGTTTTGGAATACACGATCCCCGAAGGGGCACGTTTTGCGCAAGTCATTACGACGTTAGTGGAGTTAGGGGTAGGTGCCGAAGAAGATTATCATCAACTCGCAAGCGATCCTGTTTGGCTCTCCAGTATGGGAATCACTGGTGTCGAAGGTTTTCTGTTTCCAGCAACCTACAGGTTCTTTAATACAAAACCGACAGTGAAAGAAGCATTGGAACGAGCAATCAAAGAGTTCTTTGCACGCATTCCTCCAAATTATAAAGAACGACTCGATGCCTATAAACTCACCCTAGAGCAGTGGGTAAGTTTTGCTTCATTGATCGAACGCGAGACAGCTTGGGATGAAGAACGTCCTAAAATTTCTGCAGTGATCTGGGGGCGTCTCAAAAGCGGAATGAGTTTGGGTATCGACGCTGCACTTATCTACGGGATCAAAGACTACGCTGGGAATATCACCCGTGCGCATTTGCAAGATCCAACAAATCTTTACAACAACCGAATACACCGAGGACTCCCTCCTACCCCGATCGCATCTCCTTCATTAGCATCTCTTGAAGCTGTGTTTAATCCGGTGAGCGAACCCTACTACTACTTTGTTCTCATTCCAGATTCAGGACGAAAGCATCATTTTTCCAAAAGCTTCAAAGAACATTCGATCCATGTCCGTAGGTTGGTGGAGGCTCAACGCGTAGGAATACGCGAGCCCGTCCATATATGGACCCACCTGGGTGGTCAAGCAAAAGAGTAGCGATTGACCTATGATTCTGTCGTAGGTCTAGGGCACCATTCTTCTGCCTAACAATAATCTTCCGTCTTCGCGCTTTCAGTTCACATTAACGTTGGTGGTCTAGCTTGCTGTCATATATCCGGCCTATTGTGAGCTTTCTAACGCTCTGGCCCTGATGGTATTCGCTCTTTCGCTTCCTTGCATCCCGGTGGCATCATAGTGCCTATGACGTGAACGGATTTGTCGAAAGATGGTCTGACCGATCCTTGCCATCAATGCTCTTACCTCTGCGCTGTTCGGAAGGGTTCCTCTTCATGCCTCCCACCTGATTTAATCACCGTATGGAGCCATCCCCTCGCAATATGCGGGGATGCGAGAGAAGGTGATCAAATCACCGGTGGTGAATTTCTCTTCTTTCCGTAATTGATATCGTACTCAGTCTTTCTACTTAAAATGGCCCATACTGTTCGTGCATTCTTGTTTGCAAATGCAACAGCTGCCTTGTTCATCCCAACCTTCTCTTTAAGCTTTACAGCCCATAAGCTCCTCGGATCTGTCTTCTTTCCAGGGTTGATCATCAAAGCTCTCCCTCCATGGATCAGAAGAGTCCTGAGATGAGCGTTTCCTCGCTTTGATAGCCCTAGCAATCGAGGTTTTCCACCTGTTGAATGTTGTCTCGGAACTAAGCCAAGATAAGCTGCAAATTGTCGACCACTTTCAAATGTTTGAGCATTGCCAACAGCTGCAATGATAGACGATGCCGTAATTGGGCCGATACCTGGAATTTTTTGAAGTCTTATGCAGTCTTCATCTTTTTTACAAATTTCCATAATCTTCTTGTCATATTTCTCCACGTTCGCATCCAGCGATTTAAGCTCATCCCATAGTATTTTCAGCTCTTCAAACATCATCGGACTAAGTTCTGACCTATCCAAATTTTCGACTCCATTGACGAGGTCTGACAGGAGTTTGCGTAACTTCGCCTTGCCCTTAGGAGCGCATAAACCATTTTCCATCAAGATAGAACGAATTTGATTAGCCATAGCTGTGCAACTTTTGACACGAAGCTCTCGAATTCGATGAAAACTTTGAATATCTTGTTGCTCAACAGTTTTGATCGGGACAAAACGCATATTCTCTCGACTACCTGCTTCGCAGATAGCCTCAGCGTCTCGTGCATCATTCTTGTTACCCTTAACAAAGGGTTTTACAAATTGAGGGGCTATTAATTTTACTTCGTGTCCTAAGCTTACTGCTTTGCGCGCCCAATAATTCGCAGTAGGGCAAGCTTCCATGTAAATTTTACTTTGCGGTAGCTGTGCTAGAAATGTTGGCATTTCGCTGCGACTTTTCTTCATTTGCCCTAAGACTCTGCCTCTCGAGCTTGCCTTGTGGATTTGAAAAGATGTCTTTGCCAAGTCGATTCCTACTACGTTATTCTGGTTCATATGGATCCCCTGTTTCTATTGAATAAATCAAGCTACTACTTCATTTATTCTGGCACCTAGATGCCGTTTTTGGAATCAGGTGGGTCCATACCATTATCCCGAGCGTAGGGACGGTCATCCCGAGCGTAGTCGAGGGATCGCCTGCTTAGTAGCTGCCACCATACAAGTTCTTATCA
>CAZWOL010000095.1:0-6893 GCA_964635325.1 uncultured Pseudobdellovibrionaceae bacterium | reverse complement strand
CAGGTGGCTCATCTCAAGTGAAATAGGGTGGCTCAATGTTGGTGAAATCCGGCAACTTCGCAAGTATTTTCGACTTGATCGCTAGTGAGGAAATAGCGAAGGAAAAATTTTTACAAAGCCCCTGGCCTTACCTACCCGCTAGCTTGAACTAAAAAGGGAACCCCTATTTTCAGTTTCCAATGGCCTTAGTAAGCTTCTGGACTATATCTCTACGTGCCTGCTTTCCACTCAGCTTTAGCTGCCATAAAGCGGCTTCTGGGCAGGACAGATAAATGGCTACAAGCCGCATCGTCAGCATATCTTTGCATTTACCATTTGCGATACGCTGCATGGTTAGATAGGGAACATCAAATGCTGTAGCCAATTCCCAAAGCGAGATCTCCAGTTTTACTTGCAAAGCTTTAAGCTCTGCTACAAGCACTTCAGGCTTAAACAAAGTTACCGCTTCAAAAACAAAGGTGGAAGGACCTCTATGCCCTATGGTTGTCAAGAGTGTGAAGACGTTTGTTTCCTCAGGCGAAAGAGCATAAGCAGCGCAGTATTCTTTGTAAGCAGGATTTTCTTTCGAAGGAATACGATCAGCTAACGATGCGAAGAGAGCGTCACTATTAGACTCATGAATCTGCTTGGTCAGAGGAAACTCAGGGCCAATAGGAATCGCATTCTTTAAGCGTAGGTACTTCGCATCGTAAGCGAAAATAAAACGCTTTTTCTCATCGCTATAACTCAATCTCCCAACATATATTTTGCGCTTGCGTCCTTCATGATAGACATCAAGCATATTAGGTTCAGGATTTAGCTGCATCTTGAACCTCCCGATAGCGTTTGGATATCAATCGTTTCATCGCATCTTTCATCAGCTCAGAGCAAAAACTTCGATCAATAAGCGCCAGAACCTTAGTTAAATCAAGACTCGCTTTAAAAGACGCAACGGTCTGCTTGTATCCCAGACGGAGGAACTCTTCTATATAATCTTTTGCCGTTGGCTCTTTGCTTTTCATCGTCGCAATTTTACTTTTTGGATCCCAGTCTGCTTTGAGGATATCTCCATGTTCCAGACCAAGCGCTGATGTATTGTCGTAAATCGGCGCCAAGCGTGTGCTTTTAGCGGTTACTAAGAACCCTAAGTTACGTCCGTGTCGGTCGTGATTGCCAATCAAAGCGTCGAAAAGACAAGTCCTTATGAAGGTTTCTGCATCTGCCAGTCGACCGGTTTGTTCGAGGATAATCTGGAGCAGGTCCTCACAGCAAAAGTCCACCTTGGGTTTGCGATAATGGTAGATATGCACCAGATTGGCCACCTCACCCGCTTGGACAAAGTTTTTGGTGACAAAGGTTCTCGTGCCAGCAAACTTCAGGATATAAAAAGCGGGGACCGGTAGGCCTAGGCTGTGAGCGATTTGGTTGCAGAGGTACTCGTTATCGGGGAGTTCAGGAGCAACGTCTTCCTTGACCTTAAAGATGTAGGACTCGCCAGCCAGGGTGGCGGAGTACTTCTTAAAGCGACCATGGAAAAAGCTGCTCGTCCAGTTATCGTCAAGCACTGCCACGTCGGGGTCGAGGCTTCCTGCTTGCCGTCTTACGAACCCCGAGAACGGCTCATTTTTATCCAATCGGAACCAGCTCTTAAAACAGCCCGCATGAAGACCAGCCTCTTCAAACTCATCCTTAGCGTTCAGGAACTCTAAGCATTTTAGGCACTTATTTGATTCAGACATTGCACACCTGCCGATATGCTATCAATTGAAACCATCTAAATTATAGCTTCAATATACATCATATTAATTACGATTTCAATCGATAGCATCTATCCTGGATAATCCAGAATGTCCTCTCCTAACCTACTGAGAGTCCTTGAAACTAGAAAACTGAGTTCACTTTGTATAATAACCGCGGCCCCACGTTTTTTATCAAAATGTGCCGGAAAACTGTGGCCTTAATTACAAAATCACAAAAAATTGCCATAAATAAACAGATCCAGTATCGGAATCAGCCTCATAACCCGAAGACCGTAGGTTCAAATCCTGCCCCCGCTAGCAAGCATGTTATGATAAAACCTTCGTAGAAGAAATTCTGCGAAGGTTTTTTTTTTGACTTTTTTCGCGAAAATTTGTCATGAACGCTGCCCGATCTGGTTTTGGAGAAATTGTAAAATTATATGAAATTCTCAAAAGCATTTTATATCCTAGTGATTGGTGTTATCGCTGCTTTTTCGTTCCTATATTTCCCACAGCCTAAAGGCTTGTTCAAAGTTTTCAAAACGCAGGTCTCGCTTATTTCTAATAAAGACCTAGAAATCATACCAAAGCGTGAAGAATTCAAGGAGCAGAGTTCCGTTCAAGATGTTTTCATATCAGATGTTTTTAGGATGAATTTGCCCTTCAAAATCAAAGAAAAAGATTTAGCAGCAGATCACGGAGGAAGGCTTGTTTTCGAGAATGGAGCTGTTTTAGCTTTTAGGTATTTTCAGGATGACAAAGCAACTTTTGAGAGTGTCCTAGAGATGTTGTCTGCCAAGCCTCATGTCACAGATCTATGGCAATGGCTCTATTCAGTAGATGCTAAAATAAAATTTGTAGAACTCACAACTAAAAAAATGATTTTAGAGCAGCGTTGCAAACAAAAGAAGGTGTTATGTATTCAGTATTCTCCGCAACTAAAATTGTTTCAGTTTGGAGATGTGAATTCGCAGTTGAGCATGCAAAAATACTATGAAAATAAAAGCCTTGTTCTGTATTTTTTTGCGGAAAATTCTACTTTGACTCAGAGAGATTTAAATGTGATCGCAAATTCCATTTCCTTTGTTCAAAGCCCTCAGTAGATTTTTTTGGAGTTCGAGGAAAGCAATCTTCCCTTCAAGGTGGATATTTCTGATTTTTGGCTTATGACCGAAGAATTTCGTGAGCTTGTGAAAGCAAGTGGCAAAGAAGTGACGAATTATTGATTAGACATTCGGTCGACGCAGCAGGATCAATACCTGTGCTCCAACACGTCTTGCTACATCTCTAAAAAGAACCAACGAAACTTGTGAGAAAAATCATTTGAGAATGTCAGGATTTTATCCGACCTTGGGTCTGGGATGAGCTGCAAGAAGAGGTTGAAAGAGCTTTTTTGCAAAATCTGTATAAGGCAAGTCTCGAAGCTCATTCTTATATCCTTGTTGCGAACTTCAATCGAAGCTGGTGCTAGCTAAGATGCATGTTATACAGGTTATTGGAACCCGCATCTCAATATTGGACTACTCACCGATGTCAAAATATCAAGTTTGCTAATCGATTCCTAACGCAAGCTTTTGTCTACTGAACTGGCACTTAAAACTTTTGGAGGCAAGAGATGCGTCACAAATTTCGTTACAACATCGTCGCCAGTCTATCTTTCCTAACATTCTTCTACGGAGCCAATGCTGTGGCAAATAAAGATGCGACTTGCCCTTCAGGTGCTCTTGGTGAAATTTCTGAAAATGTTTACCAAAATCTTAGTGCTGAGCAAAAAATGGATATACGGTGGAAACGCATACTGGAAACTCGCTACGAGAACTTGCCACCGTTCGAAAGCTTCGGCCTCGAGAAAGCAAAGTTGCTCTGTCCACATTACGTTGCAGGTGCTTTTACCCACGTTGGTGACACTATGCCTGGAGATCGGCACAAGCTCATCCACTCGTCCGGTGTGGCTATAAAGCTGCAATGGAAGGCGGCAGGAGACGCAGCATACTTCAGTGGCATTCTAGCGCAAGGAAGTGAATATGTATTGGGTCGTCTTTCTCTTGCGACGGCTCCCGAGCCTGGGAAGTTCATTCCTGGTCTAGCTCTGAAAATTCTTCTCTCTGGAAAACCTTCCGTTAACATCATGGCTATGCCATCCTTGAATGGACAGACCGATGACAATCTTTTTATGAATCCCTATTTCACAGATTTAACAGAGACTTCTTCCACCGATGGTGCGCTGTCTCTGAAAATTCTTTCTGCAGTTTTCAAAAAAGGTTTGCGCGAGCTTGGAGATAGCAATGGTTCTCCACTCATTCTGACTCTTGATCATCTTGCAAATGTAGACTCGAATGGGAAAGCAGTTCAAACGTCTCATGCAGAGAAAAAAATTGCAGGAACCTATTCTCTCAGACTAGAACCTACACCTGCTCTTCAAAACCTGATGAAGGATGGTCGTTCGACTAGCGATTTCCGTAGTCGACTGCAGGGCAAAGGCAATGGCCTCGATCTTTTTGATATCTTTCTTGTGACTAAAGAAAGATCTAGCAATGGCACCAAAGAATTAAGCTATGCCATAGGGAAGCTCTCAGGCCTTTCCGACTTTCTTGCGTCTCGGGAGGGTGATAGGAATCTGTACTTTCAACATCACGCGAATACGACTCCTTAGAATTTAGAAACACCAAGTCTTTACAAGCTGTGAATTCCCACCATGGTTCGAAACATGTTCGATGATGACAGGGGATGGTCGTGATACTTCTCTTTTGCAAACGAGAATGCTGTAGCAAGCGTGTTGTTCCGAACAGCAAAAGGTGCCTATATAAAGAGCATGATTGATGCTAAAGCCTCTTGTTTGAATTTTGATGATTTTGCGTGATTTATTCTTTGTTCTTTGGTAAGAGATCTCCAACCGATTCACCATTTCAACAGAATAGAGATTTCAAATGCTAGTGGTACGTTTAGCTCTTTGCCGCATTTCCATTGTCCTTTTTCTATTTTTATCTTCGGTAGCTTTCAGTGAAGGTGAGACAAAATTAGAGATTTTGCTCTCCTCAGAAAATCCCTCTAGTTTGCTAACGGAATATGTCAAAAGAGGTCTAACGATTAAAGCTCTTGAAGATGAATATAATGATTCTTCTATTCCATCAGCTGAGAAAAAGAAATTCTTAAATCAGCATCGTCAAGCTATTAAAGATCTAAGAAAACTGGAACAGCAAATTAAAGCGACTATTTCTAGTGCCATCCGAACTCGTTGGTATCATGGAGATCCTGATACAGCTATCGACGCAGGGGTTGAAGAAATAGCCTTCTATAAAATGGTTGAAGAAACCTTAGAGGCTTGTTTTAAAGATCATTCAATTAATAAGAGAGTTTTTGATCTTGCTAAACAAGCACTCAATAGTCTCAAACATTTGCATAGAAATAATAAGGCTATCAATTTGGAGTTTGAAAAATCCGAAACTTCTTCGACCTATAAATCGCTTGATGGTGTGTTTTCATTGCATCCTAGAACAGAGGAGCCGTTTCAATTGAAAGCAGCTAGTATGTTTGGCCAATTGAAATTGGCATTTGAGTTTTCTCGGGACAATAAGATACTTTCTGAGTTTTTCCGTCATGCTTTAGCGAAGTCTAAAGGGTGTCTTGAGGCACATTATCGACATATGTTTGATTGGTATCTCGAGCAGGTTGAAAGAATGAGGGATCTAAGGCATATGAGCACTCCAAAACGGAGGGAAGCTTTGCCCGTCAAAGGTGAGGAAGCTATTTTGGATTGTATTGAAAACAATGATCTTCCTATGGATAATCAAGAAGAACGCCAGCATTCTGCTCAAGCGCTCGCGTTTTCTCTTGAAGGTAAGTCGGATGTAAACGGTGGCATGGTTGGCTACGAAGATGCTTACTCTATCATAAAGAGGCTTGTATTAGCATCCCCATCCCCTGTGAAACCTGTACATGTTACAGAAGGATCCGAGAAAAGTGGAAAAAGTGAATTGAGTCGAAATCTTTTTGGTGATGATGGTGATAGTGATGATGGTTATGAATCAGATGAAATAGGTGAACTGGTTTTTCAAGCGGACCTTGCTTCAGCAAATCAACAGTCCTATCAGGATATTCGTCAAACGCGTCTTTTGGATCAATCTCTGCTGCGAGTTCGCTTGCAAGCTGTGCCCGGGGATGGTAATTGCGGTTTTTCTGCTTTGCAGTCCCCTGAGCGCAGAATCTCTCGAGAGCGATTCATACATGATGTTAGACGATTCGTGTCGGTGTCTACGCATATGCTCCTTGGTACACCTGCTAGCCTCTATGTAAGCCCTCGCAATCCGAACGTTCGTGCAGCTCTGGAAAATGAGGCGATGCGAAATGCTGTGCTCAATAAAATTCGTGAAGCTATGAGACGAGCGAATGTGCAAACTCTGCAAGAATGGTCATCAGTATTTGCAAGACCTGAATATTGGATGGATGAGACTCACATTGAAATCTATGCTTTAATGTATGGAGTTCATGTTCGTGTGCATGAGTTGAATCATGACGAAAATCGATTCAATCAAATGTTTAGCTTTAATGTTGGAGCAGCAACAACTGCTGATATTGTGAATATTAATACGCGTCCTATCGAAGGACCTAATGATATCGCGTTGAATCATTTTGATCGTCTCGTTGTTGTGTCTTCCGAGACTCCTCTGGTGCAGCCAGGTTTTCCTAGTCCGCTTGTCCATCCTGGATCTATTGCTGTTGCTGCATTAGTCGCTGGTTCAGTTTTGAATCCTTAGACCAGCAGCATTTTGCAGTTAGTTTTGTGGAAGCAGTAGCTCATTTATCAGCTCTACAGCGCGTTTCGTATTGCCTTTGCCGTTGTTAATGTTGGATACGTGGGCAGCTGCTTTTGTGACGCCTTCAGGTACCTCTAAGCGGTGCATGAATTCATCAATATTAAAATCGGAGTCGTCGACTAAGACTATAGTATCGAAAGTTGAAGCACCTCCACGTAACCGTGGAGGATTCTTATTAGGCTGACGCCCTCAAAGCTATCACCCGTCTTCCCCGGGCTAATATTGTTTTTGCAGCGTTCGTATCCGCATTTTCTTCATGTCCGCAATGCACACACGAAAACAGAGCTTGCTCTACCCTACTTGCACTAGACTCTTTGCGAAACTCAAACCCCTTGTCCTGCTAACTTGACAGCGCTTTTTC
>CAZWOL010000094.1:0-6982 GCA_964635325.1 uncultured Pseudobdellovibrionaceae bacterium | reverse complement strand
ACTTTATAAGTCTTAAATTATAAAGTTAATTTAAGACTGGCCTCCAGTGGGTCGGTCGTTTCGGCTTCAGAGTTCCTCATTATTTTGTGATCCACCTTCACTTCGGTCGTAACGACGAAGGGTTGTCCTGCGATTTTGTAGTGCATCTCGAGGAAGCTTGCTCGCCAGCCTTGTTTCGAATTCTGCGTGAGGTCGACATCAAGCGTACATGAAGCTCCATCAACGCACGTCGATAGGTCGACTTCTCGTTCGACATAGCAGGTGTCACAGATATTCTTTGTGAAAAGACTCAGAAAGCGTTTTTTGAGAAAGTGCCATGTCGTATGTTTGTTCAAAAAACGAAAGTCGGGTGAGTGAGAATTGACTGCGGTCCACAGTGTCACTTTTGTAGGTCTGATGGAACTCTCGAGTTGGATGCTTTGCTCCGTAATAGACCAACTGATTTTTGCTAAGATCTCTTGCTTCAGCATCAAAGCAAAATAAGAATTCACAGTCTCATTTAACAAAGCTCTACTATTGGTCGCATCGCTAATGGGATTGCCTCCAAAGTAATGCATGGAATTCGGTAGGTAGCGAATGTAATTTGATGAGCCAGGTAGATCTTTAAAATACCATTGCGAAGAATCTGGTGTGAAAAAATCATCCCCACTCGCATTGATAATCATTTTGGGAACACTCATGCGCTCTCGGTATTTTGCGCCATAATTCAAATACTGAAAAGGATCCTCGATTTTCATGAGGTCCTCAAAAGCTTTGCTTTCAAGACTCTCTGTGAGCTTCTCAGCTTTGTAATCTCTTAAGGCGTAGGGACATTCACCGTACACCTTGCAAATATGTAGCATCGATTTTTGTGTGTTGAGTACGTCTATCACGATGGGGATGATCGCATCGATCCGAGTATCTACAAGATTAGCAAGCCATACGGCCCACCCACGTTTTGAGGCTCCAGCAACTATGAAACGCAGATTCGAAAGATTGAGCTCGTCACTGAGAATTTTTTCAGTAACATCCATTGCTCTAACAATTGCTTTAGCCATAGGAAGGTGGCCAGCGAGATAGGCATTTTTGAGTGGATCTTCCATCACTTTTTTGTAGGTGTATGCAAGGATTTGATCCTCGCGTTTCCACTCACCACCCATCATTAGAAATTGGTTCGGAACATCCTGCAGTTCGACAACAATGGCATCATTGTGCTCAGCAATCTCAGCATAGTCGAGCTTTTCTTTGCTTTCTTGTGAGCCCTGATCGACTCCATTCTTATCTCGTTTGTAACCTCCTCCTACATAAAGGAGTATTGTTTTGTGCAGTACCTTTGTCGGTTTGTAAATGCGCAACTTGTGGAACCATACTGTACTGGGAATATCCGCATGTTCTTCTATAGGCCATTTTTGCGAAGCAAATTCGTAGGTGTTGATTTGAATGCTGTTCGATTGTTTTTGATTGCTACGTTTGTAGCTGATGCTTTTGTCTCCTTCACGCATGAAGCAGTCAAGGACTTCACTCAGTTTGGTGTAGCAAGGTTGAATAGCATTTTGAGCAAGAAGCATTGAGTTGAACCAAACGAAGAAGAGATAAATCAGTATACGCATGTTTAGGCCTTGCAGTTGTGCGTGTTGACAAAGTGTCTAAGCAGTCGAGGGATCGCCTGCTTAGACACTTTGTCAACCGTGCGAAAGCACATGGCTTTCAAAAAAGCCCGACGATGTTACCGCTCTCATCCAAGTCAATGGCATGGGCTGCAGGCTCTTTGGGTAAGCCTGGCATTGTCATAATATCTCCGCAAACCATTACTACAAACTCGGCACCTGCTGACAAACGAACTTCACGAATGCTAAGCACGTGATTCGAAGGTGCACCTTTCTGCGTAGCATCGGTCGAAAACGAATACTGAGTTTTTGCAATGCACACTGGAAAGTGTCCATAACCAGTATTTTGCAGATTTTCGATCTGCCTACGCACAGATGTACTTGCTGCAATGTCCTTTGCTCCATAAATCTTTTGAGCAACACTTTTGGTCTTGTCCCACAAAGATGTTGCATCATTGTAGAGTGAGCGACCTTTGCATACATTGCTTTCTGCCAGCTCAACTACTGTATGTGCTAAGTCCTCAGCACCCTGTCCACCAAGTTCCCAGTGCTTGGAGATGACCATGGGAACATTCCATGCCCGTGCTGCATCTTGAAGAACTTGAATCTCTTCCGCGCTGTCTTTCATAAAATGGTTTAACGCAATGACGCAAGGCAAACCATAATGCTCACGAATGTTCGAGAGGTGACGCTCCAGATTGCATAGCCCACGCTGAACTGCAGAACTGTCGTGCGTGCTTAGCTGATCTGCATTCAGACCACCGTGAAACTTCAGAGCGCGAATAGTAACGACAAGAACAGCAACAGAAGCTTGAATGTCTGCTTTGCGACACTTGATGTCGATGAATTTTTCGGCACCGAGATCAGCACCAAAACCTGCTTCGGTGACTACATAGTCAGCAAGCTTCATCGCTGCTTTCGTAGCAATGACCGAACTGCACCCGTGTGCAATATTCGCGAAAGGTCCTCCGTGTATAAACGTCGGAGTGTGCTCCAGAGTTTGTACGAGGTTGGGTTGCAAAGCTGTTTTCAGTAAGACAGCCATAGAACCCTGTGCATTCAAATCTTTTGCAGTGATAGCAACATTCTTGCGGTTGTAACCGATCACAATTTTTGCAAGACGGTTTTTTAAATCTTCGAGTGAACTTGCAAGACAAAAAATAGCCATGACTTCTGATGCGGCAACGATATCAAAACCATTGCTGCGTGGAAACCCATTCCCTGGGCCACCAAGGGCAACAATGATGTCACGCAAAGCACGATCGTTCAAATCCAGTACGCGTCTCCACTGTATGCGTCGTACATCGATGTCGAGTGCGTTCCCGTGGTGAATGTGATTGTCGATCATGGCTGCAAGTAGATTGTTTGCTAGCTGAATCGCATTGAAGTCACCGGTAAAGTGCAGATTGATGTCTTCCATCGGTACAACCTGGGACTGTCCCCCACCTGTTGCTCCACCTTTCATACCGAAGACTGGTCCGAGTGAGGGCTCACGCAAAGCAAGCATGGTCTTCTTACCGATGCGCTTCAAAGCATCTGCCAATCCTACGGATGTGGTGGTTTTGCCTTCGCCTGCAGGAGTGGGGCTGATCGCTGTCACAAGGATAAGCTTGCTTTTTGGATTGGGATCGAGTGCTGCAATGCTTTGTAAGGATACTTTGGCTTTGTAAGATCCGTAGCATTCGATATCTGTGCTGCGTAAGCCTAAATCATGGGCAATTTCTGTAATGGGTTGCAAAGACGCTTGTTGTGCAATTTCGATGTCGGTCAGCATGGAATTTACCTCTTAAAAGTGTCTAACGACCGCAGAGTGGTAGTCACTAAGCAGGCGATCCCTCGGCTCCACTTTGTTTCGCTCGGGATAACGAACGGGAATCACACGATCCCTCGATCCAGAGCGCCCCACAGCTGTGCTTAATGCAGGCGCCATCGAGGGGCCCTGCATTATAAGCTTCTTAAAACCTTCGACGGATTTAAGACGACGCACTCGTCGCAAGGGAAAAATCTGGAACCAGTCGTGACACTCCAATAAACTGGAAGCGATTGCAAGCAAGGACTTTAAATACGATTGCTCGGTCTACCCAGTGGTAGTTTTTGCCGATGTGATCGGGGCCGGTGTGTAAGGCGAGGGACAAAGAATAGTCACCAGGGCCAAGGTTCATTGTCTGCTTAAAACGTAGAGTCATTACGTCGCCTTTTTTCCATGCACCAGTTTGAATACCCAAGTGGTAAGTGTTGGTGCCAAAGACGTCGTAGCCCAAGCGATCACGAATAAGAAAACCACACGTGGGGTTTTCGATACCATCCTCACGTACATGCACAGTGATCTCGATGGTTGATTCTTCACCGCTGATAAAGGCAAAGGTCTCTCGTCCCTTCTGATCAAGCATGACAACGTCGGTGACTTCTGCTTCTAATGAACCGTAGCTGTGCTGGTTGGAAAAGGAATTTTCGGCAGCCTTGCGTACCAATGATTTAGATCGGTCGGTGTGTTTATGTTCGGATAAAAGACCGTTGTACAAGTCCAAAGCAGCGATTGGGTCGCCTGTAAATACACTCTCACCACGGGAGAGTACAGTTACACGACTGCATAGTCTTTTTACGGCGCCGATATCGTGCGTTACCAGAAGTATGGTGGTTCCATTTTTTTTGAAGTCTTCGATTTTTTTCAAACATTTCTGCTGAAAATAAACGTCTCCAACCGCCAGGGCCTCGTCGACGATCAATACATCTGGATCTACAGAAATCGCAAACGCAAACGCCAGACGCACATACATCCCTGACGAATAGATCTTTACAGGTCTGTCGAAAAATTCGTCGAGTTCAGAAAATTCGCGAATCTCCTCAACCTTGCGTTGCATGTCTGCTTTTGCGATGCCCATCAAAGCACCGTTGAGGAAGATATTGTCACGTCCCGTCAATTCGCTATGAAAACCGGTACCGAGTTCGAGCAGGGCTGCAACGCGTCCATCGATAGTACAGTTACCCTCACTTGGATCCAAAACACCGGACAAAATTTTGAGGAGCGTGCTCTTGCCAGCTCCATTCATCCCGACGATGCCATGCACCTCGTGTTTGGGGATGCTAAGGTTGATGTTTTTTAAACTATCGACGACGTCATAGTCGCTGCCCAATTTTGCAAAACCAAAGGCATGCTTAAGGACAGCCTTGCGATCGCGATAGACACAGAAACGTTTGGAGAGGTTGCGTATTTCAATCATAAGGAATCACGAATCCTTGAAATCGTCAGTTTGTAGACAAAACGTGCACCAAGAAACGCAATCACGTTCCAAGCTAGCATCAGAAGCCAGAAAGAGCCTTCGGGAGACTCATGAAAATAAAGAAACTTATGCATGGTTTCTATAAAAGGAAACGCTGGGTTGAAGTACAAGAGTGTTTTAGCAATCGGAGGTAATACATCATGCAAATAGATGATCGGAGTAAACCAGAACCAGAGTTGGAACAATAAGATCACAGCCTGTTGTACGTCACGCAGGAAGATGTTCATGCAACCGAGTGCAACCGAGATCGATAGTGCAAACAATGCAAAGAGCATGCTGGCAAGTAGAAAGCCTAAAAATTGTAAGATAGTCGGTGGATGTAAGGGGATCAGAAATACCAGAAAAATTGCGAGTGAGATCGCAAAATTGGACAATGCTGTAAGGTACGTCGAAACAAACAGAATGACGGGCCTAAAACTGAGCTTCTTGATGAAATCCGCATTGCTGAGCAGTACCAGTGTGCCTCGGTTGATGATCTCGGAGAAGAGGTTCCAAGCTAGGAGTCCTGAACATAGATAAAGGCTGTATGAGTAACGACCCGCATGGGTTCCCAGGCGTGAGTGCATTACCTGCGAAAAGATCAGGGTGTATATAAGGATCATAAAGAGCGGATGAATGATGTTCCAGTACGAACCGATCACGGATCCGAGATAGCGTATTTTGAAGTCTCGCTTGGTCATCTCCCAAGTCGCACGAACGTCTGAAATCTTAGCCTGCATAGGTTTCCTTTATGAGCTGCGCACAAAATTCTAACATAATTGAAGACAAGCGACTAAACCAAATTCTCGTGGCCCACAGCTGCCGACATTGCCTGTGCTGCGATCCATGCACAGGTCCATGCTGCCTGAAAGTTAAAGCCTCCGGTGATACCGTCAATATTGAGTATTTCACCCGCAAAATAGAGTCCAGGACAAATCTTGCTTTCCATAGTTTTGAAGTCGACTTCCTTCAAATCCACACCGCCACAGCTGACAAACTCCTCCTTAAAAACACCTTTGCCGCGAACTTCTATGCTGCTTTGGCAGAGCGTCTGCGTCAATGCGCGTAACTCAACCTTGCTCAGCTCACCCCAAGTCGTCGTTGAGGAGCGCTCAGGAAGTGCAAATGCAATCAGCTGTGCAAAGAAGCGTTTGGAGAGTTCAAAAAGTGAGCTCTTCGCCAGAGTTTGCTGTGGATGTTGCTCCTTCATTGCGCTGAGTTGGTCGAAGATTTCATCCCGCGAATATTTTGCAACCCAGTGGATGCTGAGTTTTGCCTGATAAGCTGCATCATGAAGTTCTTTCGCAGCGAAGGCAGATAGCTTGAGTACAGCGGGTCCACTGAGACCCCAGTGTGTGATGAGAAGGGGGCCACTTTGGACCCAGGTCCGAGGCTTTGTCATCGATGGGATGCTAAGATTGAGCGTAGCTCGTGCAAACGAAGTCCCCATCAAGTCCTGCAGCAAGGGATGTTCGCAGTTAAAGGTAAAGAGCGACGGCACAGGGTCTATGATCGTATGTCCGAGCGAAGCTGCGAGCTCCCAACCTAAGGGCACACTGCCAGTACTGAGCATAATTGTGTCTGCCCGCAGAGCGTCTCCCTTATGGAGTTCGATAACGAAGCTGCCATCTTCATCTTTCCGTATGCTCTGCACGCGAGCGCCTTTGCGTATATCAATCTGCAGGCGAGAAGCTTCGTTGTAGAGACAGGACAGTATGGTCTCACTATCATCTGTTATAGGAAACATACGTCCGTCAGCTTCCGCTTTGAGCGTGACTCCACGTTTGGCAAACCACTCAATGGTGTCTCGTGGTTGAAAGCGATGGAAGGCCCCGCGTAGTTCCTTGGCGCCTCGAGGGTAGTTGGCAATGAGTAAGCTTGGCTCAAAGCAATTGTGGGTCACATTGCAACGACCACCACCCGATACTTTGATCTTTGTCATCGGTCGATGGGTGGCTTCAAGAAGTATATGATGAGCGGTTGGATTCTTTTCTGCACAGTTGATCGCAGCAAAAAACCCAGCAGCACCACCACCTATGTAAACATGGGTCTTGGACATTCGGCACTCGCGTTAGGTTGACGGAATGACCGATCCTAACAGAAATTTGTCGAGCCATAACATAAAATGTCGATGAA
>CAZWOL010000093.1:0-6985 GCA_964635325.1 uncultured Pseudobdellovibrionaceae bacterium | reverse complement strand
CTTCAGCCATAAAGCCTAGGCTGCAGATATACAAGTTAACAGCATTGTCGATATAATTAGGCCCAAACTCGATAAGACTAATGCTGGTACATGTAGTCCAGGAATAACATTAGCCCAGATGTAACCAAAACTTTGGCAATTTTTTTGCATATAGGCAGCCGGACATCGCGCAATGTCATCCCGCTCGCTCTGAAGAGGACCTATAAAGCATCCACATCCAGGCAATTTGGTGACTGGTCCCATCGTGTAGCCAGCAGCAAGAGCAACTGTAAGGCTACTTATGAAAACGGAAAGAAGCCCAATCTTTTGTTTGTTAATTCTATTGTGATCAAGTGCATAGATAAATCGAATGATCCCAGACTCTATAGCGACAAGAGCAAAAAAATTACTGCAGATAAATATTGCGCGACTTTTTAGACTTTCGTCAAAATCTGCGCTATCAAAATCACCTTTCAGATTATCGAGGCCTGCTAAGTAGCCAATGCTAGTGCAACGCCGACTGTAACTCATTTCCCGAATAGCGAGTGCCAAAATTGGCGCTAACGCATTGATATCTGTGCTGACATTTTGAGAAACATGCCAACGCTTGGATACGCAACGATCGGTATAATTTACTGCATTCAATGCAAGTTTAAACGATCCCTTTGAATCAAAATAAACCTGATCTTTAGATCCCAAAAGTTCCGGAATATATGCAGAGTTGTTTGCGCCTATCTCAAGGCGACGCGAAAATAGAACAGATTCGTTGGATTTTGAGTCTGCAAAAGCAAGGATACCAAGTTCTTGATTGTTGCAGTCAAAGATCGGTTTATTGACTGAGAAATTGTGTAATAAGGCAATGCTATTATTTTGTCCGTCCGAAACTACCAAACTTAGGTAGCCGAGTTCATCCACACAACTGCTACTAATCTTAGCAAGTGGTGTGACTACGCTGCCTGTTTTTGCAATATTATCAAGATCATTTTCACGCCATAGAATGATCTGAGGATCGATGGCATGCTCATTGCATTTATTTATATCAATATACACCGTACCAGCCAACTCTGGACTGAGAGGAAGTTCCGAACACTGTGCATTTGCAAAAGGAATAAACAGAAAATTGAGGACAACGATGCCTATGGAAAATATTATCATCGATAATAACTCCATGCCGGATGAACTATATGAAATATAGTCACCGCTAATAAGGAGCCTACTAGGACTACAATGAGCATGCCCTGGTCGGCAACTTGAAAACGATCCATAGCGACCTCTGAGAACAAATAATCTAGTATCATTTTTTGTGTTATCTCCGTATGAGGAAAAACATTGGCATTTTTACAACGACTGCTCACATTGAAATCGAGGTCAACAATCAGACTTGCGGCAAGCAAAACAAAAGTCGAAGCTATACTTGTAAGATTTGTTTGTGCAGATATAATTTTAAGTACAAGCCTATCAGTATTTGCTGCTTCTTTAGATGGTAGGATGGAAGCCTGGATTTCCATATTTTTTGCATCGCGTACAAAAATGTGACTTGCATTCCGCTCATCATTAAAAATGACCCATTTGGTCTCAACACCTGAAATAAAAAATTGCATCTTATAAAAGTGTAAGGTCCCTGGATCTTCCAGCTGCCTATACCAATAGGTAGTATCGTTGGTATCTTGCGCTGAGGATATGCATCCTCGTTCATTCATACCGGAGCTCAGTTGAATGTGCTGATCAGCATTCACTAAGGATCGTGACAAAGAAATCGTAGGCATGGAGTCTTTGTCCAGGAAGGCAATGACTGGATAGTCGCTTGTTCCAGTTTGGCAGACAGCGATTATTGCTAGATCGCACGCATTGCTGTCACGAACGGAAAGAGTATAGCGTAAGTCATTAACGAGGACTTTGCTAATCTGATAATCTCTAGATTCGTAAGAAAAATCACAGATTCCGTAAAGAGTAGATGTAACTGCTTGCAGGATAATTAAAAAAATAGAGAATCTCATCTATCTCACCAATTAACTATTTAGATAGAACAATTGAACAATAGGAAGAGCAAGAGCTGACCACTCTAGGATTATTGGCCAAGCTGTGCTTTCATAAAGACTGCGAAGTGCATACCATTGATCATCGGGAACATTCTCTCTATAGTGGCCACCATGCTTAAATGCATACGAATACATTGCAATGAAATCAGTATCGGTACTGAGTGTAAGTGCAGCTCCAGCTATACCTAGTCCCCAAGCTCCAAGTGCTGTACCCCAAAAGTTCTTGCGTCTGTAAATTGATGGATAGGTTTGCCAGAGGTTAAGAATGATAGCTGCACCATCTAAAACGACACTGGTCGAGAGTTTGGTTGGGGAAAGATCCTGACGCATGATCTGAAATGCTTCGCAAAGGCTGGGGCTAACACATGATGTCGATTCGATGTGTGCCATATCTTTAAAATTCTGCATTTTATGAAGTATAGCTATTTTTGTTGCAATCGAGCTAGAAAGAAGGACCTCTCCAATTAAAGAGGCTCCAATAAAAAGCGAAGAACGATACTTAAAACTGTACTTTGCTTGGCGTTGTTGAGTCAGCATTGCATTCAAAGGCTGTGCAATTACTAACAGATAAAGCACTGTCATCGATATCTGCATTTTTCTTGGCATAGCGACGACTCCTGGTCAGACGGTAATATTCAAATTCGCATTTTTATAGAATAAAAAGACTCGGCTCACAAGCAAAAGATATGTTAATAGAGTGCTGTGTTTTTTATGAAGGAGAAAATAAATGAGTAAGTCGGTTTTGAGTTTTGCTTTTTTCATGCATCTCATTTGCATCCCTAGTCTGTTTGCAGGATCTGATGAAGAAAACGCTAAGAAAGATGAGGAAATAAAAAAAGAGGATGAGGTAAGTGAAACTAATGCTCTCTTAGACACATCAACCAGTGTATCCTTTGAATCTCTAAGTAGACTCTTTGAAAATATTTTCTCTTTGCATTCTACTGAAGATGGATACTTGGATATTCGCTTTCTTGGAGCTCTTGGGCGTGGAGCGAATCCTACGCGCACAGTTGATTTTCGCGAGGCACCACCTGAGGCTCTTAGCCCTGGAGAGCGCAGGGCTAGCAACTGCTGTCCAGGATATTCAGAGATAGTCTATAGGCTATTTTACTGCTGTTGCGACATCCCCTATTTTTGCGGACTTCTTCGACAAGGATCCGCTTCCTATCTTAACGAGGCTGCTTTGCAAGAACATGCACGCCACATACTAAGCAATGTAGATGCTGATGAAATAGCTCAGCGCCAACTAGTTCAAAATATGAGGGCAGTACAATTAGAACTTGATAGGACCATATCTGATACCATAAATAGCGATTTTTTTCGAACAATATTGAACAGAGATGTCTGGACGCTAATATTTGCGTACATGACGGGTTATCATTTCAATGTAAGAATAAATGAAAAAAGATGATAGCTCCAATTTTTGAAAACAAGCATCACCTTTTCTTGTATCAATCACTATACATTATGCATAGTTAGAGCACCTGTAGGGCTATTTCCTGTTTTGCAAAGATTGTAACATCCCGTGAACATCGTAAGAAATCCTGTATAAGCTACAACAGTCCCCAGAATGAGTACTGGATGAATCCATCGTAATTCTTTAAGTAGCGGATCAACATACCCATTGCCTCGCTTACAATAAAGTAACTTGCCTTCTCCGCAGTCAGCTGCAGATTCTTTTGAAAACACACAATCTTGTGGTTTGGTGCTGTTGTCTACCGGTGCAAGGCAGCAGTTCGCTTCATCCGATTTTTCACAGGTTGGAACCAGAAAGTCCGAGGATATTTGTGCTGCTCCTATGGTCCCTAAACCACCTGCAATGAATAGCATCCCCACAGCAAAGGTCATAATTTGTACTATATGACAGTCGGAACGAACTGTCGCATGAACTGGATTGGATAGAGCGAGTAAAAGACACACAATGGAAAGAGTCTTCTTCATAATATACTCCCAAGTCAAAATGGGGGAGCATAGCAGATGGAATATTAGAAATATCTAAGATTTCTTTGTTAAAGCAGTAAGGCGAGCAATCTGTGCTTGGTCGCGTGTAATCTTTGCAATTTCGCTTTGCGCGGATTGAAAGCTAATCTCCAAGTTTTCTAAACGTGACTGTATGCTTATAATTTTTGCTCCAATCTCCAAAATGCGATTCAAGGAATCGCGTATTTGCCCAAAATGAAATGGCTTCAGCAAGAAATCACATGCACCGTTTTGCAAGGCTTCTATGATCAGATGATTGTCTGCATATCCTGTAAAAAAGAGAAAGGGAACGGAGATACCACGCTCGCGAACACTACGTATCAAGTCTATTCCACTCATATTTGGCATCTTGATATCTGATAGGACAGCGTAAACAGAGTTCTCCATTAAAAAGTTCAATGCATCTTGTCCATCCTGAGCCAAGTGGACAGTATACCCCTCACTTTCAACATAAACCTTCAAAGCATCGAGAAGCGTCTGATTATCGTCCACAATAAGTATTGCTTTTAAAAGTTCTGTCATTATAGACCTCGCTTTTATTTAAACCACGCATTGATGCACGGTACCATCTCGTCTAATGAGCAAATTTTGTCGACAGCTCCTAGGTTGACAGCAGCTTGAGGCATGCCATAAACAACGCAGCTGCTTTCATCTTGTGCTAGTGTTCTTGCTCCTTTTGTTTTCAACTCTAGCATTCCTTGAGCGCCATCTTTGCCCATTCCCGTCAAAAGAATAGCAATAGTTTTCTTTGAAAAATTATTTTTAGCAATCGACTTAAAAAGGAAATCAACTGAAGGCTTGTGAGGCAAGTTTTCTGTATCTTCTGTAATACGTACTACGTTTTGACCCGAAGTTAGTCGAATCACAGAGGTCTGAAATCCTCCTGGGGCAATAAGAACACGATTAAATTTTACTTCATCGCCATCTTGAGCTTCTTTGACTTCAAATGGGAATATGCTGTTGAGCCGATTTGCAAAGGCAGCAGAAAAGACTGGAGGTAGATGTTGAGCCACTACAGTAGGGGGAATGTTTTTTCCGAAGCTGTCAAATAGAATTTGTAGAGCTTCTGGGCCTCCTGTCGAAGATCCAATTGCTAAAATAATATCTTGCGATCTTGGATTTAGCATAAATCCGTTGAGAGCCATCAGTTGATGACTGGGATGCTTGCGATTAAGCATAGTCGCTACATTAACTTTGCGTGCAATTTTAATCTTTTCTGTGATTTCTTTTGCAATTTCTTTGATGTTTCCTGAGCTTGGCTTCTGAATATAGTCTAATGCTCCATTGTGCAATGCTTCTAATACAGAGTTTCCATCTTCCAAATTCAGAGCCGTAACCATGATTGTTGGGATTTTGTATTTTCCAATATAGCGTTTTAATAAAGTAACTCCATCCATTCCCGGCATGTTAATATCTAGAGTGATAACATCTGGTTGAATGCGTGCGATCAAATCTTCAACTTCAGTTGGATCTTCTGTCATCGCTGCAACTTCAAGCTCAGGATCATCGCTGATAATCTTATGTAAAAACTGTCGTATCGTCTTGGAATCATCCACAACCAAAACTTTGGCCTTTGAAGATTCCAAAGTTAGAGTGCTGTTTTTTGGTGATTCCAAAGGTTTTTCACACAAAGAAAGACGGCCATCTTTAGCAAAGAAATAGACGTCGTATGTTTTGTTGGATTCAATATTCAATGATTTTGAAAGTGTCAATTGACTTGATTTCAGAAAATCTGTCAATGAAGCTAGGACTTCCGAGGATGCTAGGGCTTTAAATACAACTTTTGAAGAATCGAAACCTTCATTTTTGATTTGTAATAGCACAGTTTGAAGAATGCTTGAGATTGGAACCGAACCTAATGTTTGTCCATCTATAAATATAGAGCCAGCTCTATTGATGGATGTATGAAAACTGAGAAACATACCATTGTAAATGCTGAAGTGAATGACCTGGCTTTCCACTAGGACATATAATTTATTAGACTCACCTTTGAAAATTTTGTCATTCATAATTTATTAAACTTGATTTAAAAATTCATCGGAATCAAAAAGAAAACTTGTAAATGGTATGCATTTTGTTGCCCTGTTCATCCTGTGTTTTTGATTGTTTAACATGTAGGCTTCGCCCAAGTCTTCAATTATTGTCTGTGCTTTTGGCCAACTTAGAAACAAGGAGCAAACTGAATCAGATATGTCTGCAAAAAGCAAAATAGATGTTTGACGCTCACTATAGCTTGCTTTAATTTTATCTAAGTCTTGTTTAGGCATGGCCACGTAGATTGTATCAATCTTTGGATCTTGGCCGGTATAGGTCTCGACAGTTAAGCTGCAGTCTTTTGCAAGCAGTTCTACCATGGGCTGGATAAGAGTAGTTGCACAATCGAAAAATAAAAAAGTTGCTGGTTGTGGTTTGTTGAGATGACGAGCAATATTGGAAATTTTTTTGAGGTCACCAGCGCCCGATACTAAGATTCGTATGCCCTTTTCTGGATGCGTAATTTTTGAAAAGCGTTCAAAAGACTTTGTCATTTCAAGAAGGTTATTATTACCATTTGAACTCTGATCTCGTGCAAGAAATGCACAGCGAAGCTTAGTGCGTAATTCCTCAGAGCGTTCTGCAAGGGTTGCGAGAGAAGGTTTTTCAACATAGTCAGCAGCTCCAAGTTCTAGGCTACGAATGCCAAGCTCAGCCTCCTCTCGAGCAACAGAGCTCACCATTACTACAGGTGGATGTTTTTTGTTGAAGTGCTTCTCGAGATATTCAACTCCATTCTTTTCGGGCATATGAATATCAAGAGTCATAATATCAAAGGGAACTTTTTCTGCTTTTTCAGCAGCTTCATTGCCATTTGCTGCGGTTGCAACAACTTCAAAGCCAAATTCAGGTTTCAGAATTGACTTTAAGATCATGATTACCGATGGAGAGTCATCTACACATAAAACGCGAATTTTAACCAGTCCAGGCTCGTCTTTTACATTTTGCTTAGT
>CAZWOL010000092.1:0-7319 GCA_964635325.1 uncultured Pseudobdellovibrionaceae bacterium | reverse complement strand
CTGTTTTTATTTTATCGGTTCTGCGTGTCTATGAATTTAGGCTATCTTCAGTCTTCAACTGCCAGCAGACAGTCCTGAATTTTGCGAAGATGCCATAAGATCCCTGGAGGTAGAAGACTCTACCAAATTGGGAGCCAATTCGGGTTGTGGAAATTCAGGTTGCGGAAACTCAGGCTGTGGAAAATAACCTGGTCAAACTCCTTTACAGACACCTTCGGAACAGCACAAAACATGAGTATAAATCGACCAATACAGCTTCAAGTTGTATAACTTGAAGGCCTTGTCAGTCAAAACTTTCAAAAGCATATACGCTCCAGATTTTTGACCTGGCGTGCATACTCCGCGCCTGATCAAAATGACCTATACAAAATGCGCACTCCACTTTAATATATTTCTCTCGTATCTATATTTTGGCCATTTTCTAGTATCTCAAGGTGTATTTATGCGTATTTCAAGAAGTTTTATACTCTCTCAAAGGCTTAATGCCCTTGTGGGTATCTTTATCATCTCTATTGGACTCAGTTCTTGTAACCTGCCATTTTTTTCCAGCAAATCAGAGAATGATAGAAAAAATCCACCTGAGATACCTACAGAACCAACTCAAACTCCAACCAAAGGAGGAGGAGGAGGAGGAGGACAGACCCAAACCCCAACCGGAGGAGAACCAACTCAAACCCCAACCGGAGGAGGACAGACCCAAACCCCAACCGGAGGAGGACAGACCCAAACCCCAACCGGAGGAGGACAGACCCAAACCCCAACCGGAGGAGAACCAACTCAAACTCCACCAACACCACTTGCAGGCATCAACTTTTTGAGCCGTAATCTGCTTAGCCTTGATGATGTTTTGTGCTCACTAGAAAATTCCGTCTTGCAGTGTATTAGCGAAGAAAAAAGCATTCTTCACGAAACAGATGTCATCGACTTCGATGCCAGGCACGCTGCTGACCACAGTACCGATCTATGCCTAGTCAAAAAAGAGGGGACCGTTCATTGCTACGAATTGGACACTGGAGATAATACTCAAAAACCAAAATTTCATCATTTGCCTGGTCCCTTGAACAATGTTCGAACCGTGCGCCTATCTAGTAATTACGCTTGTGTAATTACTAATAACAACCATCTAAGCTGCTATCAAGATCAGAAAAAAAATATCCAAGACACCACAGATATTTTCCAAATTGTTACTACAAAAGATACTATTTACACGCTTAATAAATTTGGTTCCGTTCACCAAGCAAAAATCAACTCTAAAGAAAGTGAAACCTTTCAAAAGATGGCTCAGGGCGACAAAATCTTAAAGATTTCTCGCGACGATAAAACGATCTGCGCTATGAGCAGTGCATCGGATGCAAAATGTTGGCCTATATCTGGAAACGCAGACCACACAAACTCCTTAGAAGGAGTAAGCCATCTCAGCGGTGAGAACTGCTTCCTAAAAGATAATGAATTGCATTACAACGGATTTGCATATTCACTTCCAACTGCTACTAATGCTAAAAACATCTCCTGCAATACTCAAAACGGTTGCGTGCAAAAGGATGATGGTCTCTTTGTGTGTTACCCACATTTTCCTAAAGCTCTAAAAAATGTCAATGAACGGACTTGTTCAGATCGACGTCTCATTTGGTATTTTGACAGCTCAGATACGAATATCAATAAGTGCATCACACGTAAGGAAAAATGTAAGAAAACAAAAAACGCTATATGGAATGAAGGTAAGTGTTTTTCCCAGCAAGAATTCTGCACATCTCATGGCGGACGATATGACTCTAGCCTCTCTCATTGTAAGTCTAAAAAGGATGTTTGTTTAGAAGATACAAACAACGTTTGGCATGACGAACAATGCATGAATAAAGAAAAATGTTTTAAACAGCAAGACTCCTCTTGGGAGATCGATTTTGAAAGCGGTAATTATAAATGTAAAAGTGCGGAAGAAAAAAATTGTAATACCATGTGGAGAGAACAAAGATGCCTTACAGAGAACGATGCGCGTGATACATGTGAAGAAGAAAAGGGAACATGGCATCATGGAATCGGATGCGAGTCTCAAAAAAAACGATGCGATGCCAAAGGGAAAGAATTTGAAATATACAAAGGTGGATGTAAAGACGCCAAAGGCCGATGCTTAGCTGATGAGAACAGTTGGGATAAGATTGATAATAAATGTTTGACTCCAGCAGAAAAGAAAGAACATGATGACTGTGATAAAATTTTCACAGGATCACGCCGGATCGGAAAACGTTGCGAAACCCCAAAGGAAGTGTGTGACAGAGATTCGAATAAAATATGGGAAGAAGCTAAAAATAGCTGTCGTCTTTTAACAATCGCTGATAAGTGTCCTGATTCAACTTATATCTACGACGGAATAGGATGTCGAAAAGACTTCACGACAAATATGCAATACGCATCTGATAAGATGACTGGCGAACCCATATTAGACAATAATAAGGAAAAGCAATATATAAAGTCAAAGTCAGAACAGAATAGAATAGAGTGTCGTAATTTTCTATTAGCACATACTAGCTATTTAAAAGAACATGTTAAAAATTTAGACGCTATTCTAGCTTCTGCAATAGGCAAATCACAGTTAGAGGCGATATTAAAACAGAACCTAGCTACTGTTAATTCAGCTCTAAAAGCAGCTTCGACCAAAACTCACCCTGATAAAAACCCAGAATGCTGGTATTGTAAGGGCCTTCATACATTTATTGCAAACTGTAGAGATGAATTTAAAAAACCCTAACCAGTATGAGACCCCCTACCTGCCCCGACATCACAGCAGCTCTTTAGCTGCTGCATACACCTCACCTGCCGGAAGATCTCGCATGCATCTAAAGTGACCCAGCGGGCAATACTGTGGGCCGTGAGGGCTGCAGGGCCGGCATGGCATAGACTTGTGCTCTTGCACGTCACTGCGATCAGAGCGAGGACCAAAACCAAAGGCTGGGACGGTGGGTCCAAAAATTGCGAGGGTTGGGATGTTGAAGGCTGAAGCGAAATGAACGGGTGAACTGTCGTTCGATATAACCAAACTCAGCTTAGGAAAAACGCGTCGCAGGTCGTCGAAGTTGGTTTGTCCTGCAAGGTTCCAGCATTGTTCACTCTCAAGCATCGTGTGGGCGAGTTCATCACACAGAGGCTTCTCGTCGGGGCTTCCGATCAATACTAATCCAATATTTGGGTCTGTGAGCAGTAGACTTGCGAGTGCTGCATAGTGCTCGATGGGCCAACGCTTGGTAGCCCAGTGACTACCTACAGCAAGGCCTACGAGTTTTCCGGAGAATCCCTTCAGAGCATGCTGCCAGGAGACCTCTTCGAGCAGGGGTAGAGCGTCTAGATGTGCTCGTACAGATGCGATGCGTTCGGGACTGATATCAAAACTCTGTAGTAGGGAGGCAACTCGGACGAGTTCGTGTTGGTGGGGATCACGTTCGATGCGTTCGTCTGCAAGAAAACCAAGCACGCTATGTGTGTACGTAACGGTATGCATCCCCAAATAACGACTGAGGAGAGTGGAGCGTAAGCTTGCATGCACCTGCATTAGCACGCTCGTCTCAGGCTTGATCCCTGCTTTGCGCAAGGCTGCTTTGACAGAGCGAAAGGGTTCGAAGATACCACTGCGTTTGGCAAAGGGAATACGTTCGTGCAGATGTGATGAACCCTTGAGTATCTCGCAACCTGCTGGCGTGGATATCACATGTTGACGAATCCCAGGAAACTCTTGGGCTACAAGTTCGATAGCCCCTGTTATAAGAATAATGTCTCCGATAAATGCGGTCTGTAACCAGATCAGATCGGTTATGTGCTTTTTTGTATTTCGACTCATTCTAAAATTCCTTCACATAGATCAGAGCATCGCAACCGTCTTTGTAATATCTCTTGCGAATTCCGATCTTTTTCATCTGGAAGGCTGCATAGAGTTGTATAGCTTGGTAATTGTCTTTGCGAACTTCTAGGAAGATTTTGTGTGCCTGATTTTCTTTTTTGAGTTCGGCCTCACAAATTTCTAAGAGCTGCAAAGCAACCCCCTGCTTACGATAGCTTGGATGAGTATAGATATACATGACATCAACGCTGTCAGGCATTTCAAAAATCAACAGCACACCCGCA
This sequence comes from uncultured Pseudobdellovibrionaceae bacterium, assembly GCA_964635325.1. Lineage (GTDB taxonomy): Bacteria > Bdellovibrionota_B > Oligoflexia > Oligoflexales > Bog-1112 > BOG-1112. The sequence continues at coordinate 3,206 of CAZWOL010000092.1, read as the reverse complement.
CAAACTTCATCCTTCAAAAGTGCGTAGAGTCGATAAGTTGTATTCTCAAGAGCACTACGCAGATCTTCGAGAGGCCAGTAGTCCCAGGTCTCGATGCATTGCTCAATAGGAGGACTAAGATCTTTGCAACGTCGACATACTTTGTATTCTGTTTTCATTGGTTAGCAACGGTGAATTTGTCGGCTTGCAAATGACGGTATGCCTCGGTGCCATCATAGAAACGGAAGGAGTTACGTTTTTCAATACTTGCAACCCTTCGTTGCTGAGGAATGCCCTGAAAATCTTTTTGCTCGAGTTGCTCACGATTTTGTCGCTGTACACGCGCGAGCATTGCAAGACTTTGCTCTACATCTTTGGAGGAGATCGCAAGTCGCTGAGAAAGTTCCTGCGTCTCAGGTCTACTGGCAATGAGTTTTTGGATGCTTTGTACATCTTCGTTAGTGATTTTTGCAAAGGTAGCTGTCCGGTGCTTGTAGGTTTCTTCGCAGGAAAGCATGTCCTGCTTTAGGACTTTGAGAGTTTTGTTCCAATTATTTTGGCTTACGATCCATGGCTCAGTATCAGCGCGCAAAGATTTGACCAGAAGATAAACTTCGAGCTGCCGCTGCGTGTATGCTGTTTCGTTTACTTTGAGTAGCATACGATCAATCGTAATGCGTTCTGCAAAAGCGGATAATGCACCTGACATGCATAAGCCAAGGCTGAGTATTTTAAAGAATTGGAACAAGTTTTTGTCCTACTGTATTGAGAGAGATATTCTCTAGGTTTCTACTTTTTGCCAAAAATCGACCCATTTGAGTTTCATGAGTTCTTCGGTTTTGATGAGATGAATTTCTCCATCTTTGGTCGAGTCATCTTCGCGAACTGCAAGATACTCACCACCATCGGTGCTTGCATGATAGTTCAAAACAATCCATGTGGCTTTACTTTTACGATCGTAAACTTTGAATGGAGTCATATGCTATTCCCGAGACAATTTCCAATCTTCTCATCTTAGCGGGATTCAAAAACCCAAACAAGCTCCTCCTCCCTAATCTGAGCTCCATTCCAATTTTGCAGATGTCGGAGTGATTACCGTAAATACAGTCTCTGTCAAAGCCTCTATGCTGAGTGGAAAGCAGCTTGAAGGAAGCAGAGCAGGTTGACCCTTCTGCCAGTAGGATAGTTCACGAGTAGCAGCCTGAATGCTAAAACGCCCCTCAGTTGCTATCAAAGCTCCGAATGCATCTTCCATCTGCATGGACAGCACACCCCGCGCCTTCATCTCAATGTAGTGGATTCGATAGTACGGACTGCTTGTGTAGGAGGCAACACGAACGCCAGCTCCGAGTGTATGAGAGTCTGGAGTGCTACGCAGCTGATCTAGAAAGGCTTCACCGCACTGCTCTTCGCTACGCACAAGACCTAGTGATTCTGTGATATGCAGTTCACGCTGAGTACCTGTTGCATCACTTTCACCACGAGCGTTATAGCGTCGCCCCCAGTCATACATTCTATAGGTTTTGGCTTTTTTAGCGAACAAGCTCTGCTGAGGTTCGAGCAGAGTCACTCCTTTACCAATCGCATGACAGGTGCCTGGTGGAATGTCAAAGCAGTCTCCCTTGCGCACAGGTACAAATTGGAGAAAGGGACGTAGGTCCTCTCCATTTTTGAGCATTGCTGCAAAACGCTCCTGAGCTAGTCCCTGCTTAAAACCCAGGTAAATTCCTGCACCTGGTTCTGCATGGAGTACCAACCACGACTCGGATTTTCCGCATTCGTCGGAAGCCAAAGCAGGATCATCATGAGTAGGATGCACCTGCACCGAAAGATCGTCTTGGGCATCGATGAGTTTCACCAAAAGTTCGCAGACAGGTGCGCCTTGCTGACGCAGCAAGTGCTCCGATAGAACCTCTTTTGGATGTGCTGTAATAAGATCGAAGAGGGTCCATTTTGTACCAACGACTTGGGAAGCAAAGGTTGGTTCGCAGGAAAAATCCCAGGACTCACCAATAATACGACCAACACTTTCGGGCACCACATCATTTTTGATGAAGCGACCAATGTAATCTCCACCCCAAGGTGTACGTACACGCGGAGTATAATTATCGGGAGACAGTGGAACTGGCCCCTTCAAAAGCGATGCCATAAAATCAGAATGCATACGAGCTACCCCGGAGGCCATCGCATAGGACGACCACCTAAAATATGAGCATGGATATAGTCCACGGTCTGCTGACCATCGGATCCGTGGTTAAAGATGATGCGGTAGCCGCTTTCTTCCAAGCCTAAGAGCTTTGCGACTTTGGCTACCCCTTGCATGAGCAACCCAACCTCGGTCGCTGAGGCTTGGGGAAGTCCAGCAAAACTACGGATGCGTTTTTGTGGGATGACAAGAACATGGGTCGGAGCTTGTGGGTTGATGTCCCTAAAGGCAAGGATGTCTGCATCTTCGTAAACGATGTTTGCAGGAATTTCCTTGGCTTTAATTTTATCGAAAATCGTCATATCGCCAGGCATAGAGCCCTTCCTATAATTTTTTTGCACAAACGCTTTTTATGCGATGAGCTAAACGTGAGAACATTATCTAACACAAGCCAGCAATTTCGAATATATTTGTGAGAGCGGCCGGTGTTTTCCGGCCTTTTAAAAAACTGCTACTAACGTCGCTTAGGAAGACTGACCATGGCCTATCAAAAAATTCTAGTCGACAATCTGACGTGTAAGAGACGCTTCCATGTACGCTTTGATGACGAGGATGCTGCAGTCCCAAATGTCGAACTGCGCTGCCTCCACTGTAACGCGGTAATCTTTCACAAAGAAAACCATCCCCCCGTAAGTTTGGCAAGAGATGAAAATTTAATCAAGTTAACGGATCTGAGTCCGATAAGGTCCAAGGCTTGTTTGTTTCAAGACCAATATTCGCCAGCACCCAAACCAAAGGTGTAAGAATGGACAAAAAACCGGAACTTCTCGTTATAGACCCCAGTATTATACGGCCTGAGATTGAGACGTTTAACTTGGTGTCGCGTCTGAGTGAGATTCCGGTCAGCTTCCATCTCGCAGCTCTTGAGGGGATGGATACCATCTGGGAAGCTGAGAAGTTTGCGGACTGTATTGGAGCCGTGATTTTGGGGAGTGCTGCCAGTGTTCGAGAGCAAAGAGACTGGCAACGTGAGCTTATACGTTGGCTTGAACGTAAGATCGGTCCGCAATTTCCTATAATG
>CAZWOL010000091.1:0-7598 GCA_964635325.1 uncultured Pseudobdellovibrionaceae bacterium | reverse complement strand
AGGAGAGATCAGCTTTTGGTAGGTTTGCGCGTAAATTTCTGGGAAGCATCAGATAGTAAAAACGACTATGGTTAATCGTCAGCCTATCATTTACGGTGAACGTAAAGTATCAGACATAATTCTTATCAAATCAAAGAATTTGTTCAAGCTTATGACGCCATCAAAGGATAGCGGATACACACCGTAAAGTGATTTCTTGATTTCTGTATTTTGGGGATTTTCTAATTACCACGTAACTACAGAAAGTTACATGGTGGGTCAGGGTGGACTCGAACCACCGACCTCACGCTTATCAGGCGTGTGCTCTAACCACCTGAGCTACTGGCCCATTTCTGAGAGTTCAAAGGAATACCCTTTTGCCGAACGCTCGTCAATGGACAAATTGCTAGAAGGCTCCGCGGAGAAACTAAGCCGCAGGAAAGTCGACAACTGCATTTGCATCGACTTCACGATACTGCTTTAGTTTGCGCTGCAGCGTGCGAATGCCAATGCCGAGGACTTTGGCGGTGCGTGTTCGGTTGAACCTCTGGCGGCGTAAAGTTTCGAGAATTACCGATTTCTCGATTTCGCGGAGGCTCATGCCGTGAGCAAAACTAACACTGCTGTTATCTGGGGTTGAAACCACATCTTGTCGGATTGCTGCAACATGGAGACTCATACTTAACTCCTTAGTCATCGTGTTCACAATCCAACTTTGCAAGATGCAGGCCATTTTCTGGAACACCGTCAAAGACTGGGATTTTTCATTTTTTGAAAGGAGCAAGAGGTGTCAAAAATGTACCACCTCCGCAAATTGATACCATCTCGGCGTTTTTTTTTGGAAGAAGGCCTAGCGAGGTACGGGAACAACTTTCATCTCTATGCGTCGGTTGTATTTTTCATAGCTAGAAACTCTGGAGCGATCGATTGGGTCTTGCTCACCTAGCCCAAGGGCGATCATGCGCTGTTCATCAAAACCCAACTCACTTGCCAGATACTGACGAACAGTTAGGGCTCGTTGGTAGGATTCTATTTGGTTCTGATCTGGACGCCCACTGCGATCAGTAAAACCCTTGATTAGAAGGAGACCGGACTGCTCCTTTGCAAAGACCTGGACTGCTTCGCTTAAGACTTTCTTACCCTCTTCGCTCAACTCATAATTCTGAGGAGCGGGTTGTGGATCCGCAAAAACTTTAAAGTAGGGCAAGACAAGCTCAGGCGTAATCTCTTGAACGCGAGTGATATGGAAGACAGGAAAATCAACCTGATCTCCCGCCATGATCCCCGGATAGCTAGGAAACACGCTCGTTGAAAGCAACGAACCCTCTTCCAGCACAGATGCAATAGCTGTGTTTTTTTCCACCTGCTGCACTTTGATCTTCCCCGTGCTAACCAGAGGTAGGGATTCATCCGAAGGGCCAGCAGGCCGTCTAAAAACGTTAAGCACCGCATCTACCTGCACACCGTCCTCTGACCCAACATTCAGAGCAACGCAATTGACTGGATTACGAGCTATATACTGAGTGATCATCCACCGCGGCTTAGCAAATGCGGGTACACCACTGCTCGCTCCTAAGACCAGGACCCATAAGGTTTGCTTGATTTTGCTACAGATGAGTTTCTTCATACCATTGCTTCATCGGACTTAGTCTCGCTAATATTGAGCCTACGAACGGCCCTGTTGGATTTTCACCAAAAAGGAACCTTATGACCAAAGATAAGCTCAAGGTCGCCTGCGTGAGTATGAACAGCCAAGCGAACAAAGAGGAAAATATTGCCCAAGCCAGACAGGCCATCGAAAAGGCTTCACAGAAAGGGGCCGAATGGATTGTCTTGCCAGAGCTCTTTTCCTACATGGGACCATATGCAGATCTAAGCCGAAATGCAGAGCCTTCATCAGGGCCTCTCAATACAGAACTCTCTCAGTTAGCTCAAAAACATAAAGTGACTCTGTTTGCGCCGGTACCTGAACTCCCAACGAGTGGACACTCCATGAGTACGCAGGGCTACCGCAAAGTCTACAACACGCTCTATGTCTTTGGACCTAGCGGCTCGCTCCTACAAACCTATCGCAAGGTTCACCTTTTTCATGTGCAGTACGGTGATACAGCTCGCAGCGAAAGCGATGGTTTTCTTGCTGGCAATAAAATACTTAGCTTCGCCCATGAGGGGTGGAAGGTAGCGTGTGCGATTTGTTACGACATTCGCTTCCCAGAGTTCCTAGTTTCTTTGTATAGAGAAAGACCGTTCGACATACTTGTGCTGCCATCTGCATTTACAGAAGCAACAGGCCAGGCGCATTGGGAACTGCTATTGCGGGCGAGGGCAGTCGAATACCAAAGTTATGTTTTGGGTGCGAATCAAACAGGAATGCACTATGACGACAAAAAGTCTTTTGGACATTCCATGATCATCGACCCATGGGGAGACAAACTTGCAGAAACAGGAGCAGATGCTGGAATAGCGATTGCTGAACTCAGTCGCGAACGCATCCGCAGTATCCGAGAACGCATTCCGATTCTGACGAATCGGCAACCCGATATTTACTTATAGAATGGAGATGGAAAGATGGGTTTACTAAAAGGAAAAGTAGGTATCATCATGGGCGTTGCAAATGAACGCTCAATCGCAACAGGTATTGCAGAAGCCTTGAGTTCGCAAGGAGCAAAACTTGGATTTAGTTTTTTGCCAGACGAACGTGGCAAATCTGAAGTTCGCGCTCGCAAAGCAATCGGACATCTCAATCCACAATTTCTACTACCTTGCAATGTTAACAAGGATGAAGAGATCGAAGCATTTTTTGCGAAAGCAGCTGAGAACTTTCCAAAGATCGACTTTCTCGTTCACTCTATTGCTTTTGCCAGTTTAGAAGAAATCCGAAAAGCGACTTTGGATGTCAGTCGAGAGGGTTTTCTCACAGCAATGGATGCCAGCGTCTATAGTTTTATTGCGACCAGCCGTGCTGCTGCTCCTCTAATGAATGAGAGTGGAAGCATTTTGACAATCAGTTACCTCGGTGGAGAAAAAGTTGTAATTGGATACAACTTAATGGGTGTCGCGAAAGCAGCCTTAGAAAGCGCAACACAGTACCTCGCTTATGACCTCGGAGAACGAAACATCCGCGTCAACGCAATTAGTGCCGGCCCCATCAAAACATTAGCTGCTTCTGCAGTTGGAGATTTGAACACAACACTCCACATGACTGCCGCTCTCTCTCCTCTCAAGCGCAACGTATCCACAGCAGATGTTGGCAAAGCTGCAACATACCTACTGAGTGATCTCTCTTCGGGAACAACTGGAGAGATACTTCACGTCGACTGTGGATTCAACATCATGGGCGCACCTACCAGCAATCTTGTAAACGCTTCGAAGAAGACCTAATACAAAACCGAACTGTATTGCCTTCTAAAAAACAAGCGAACCTTCACACCTCACACAAAGCACAGCGGAGTCGAGAGCCTTTATTCAACATCAACCTCTTCACCTCCTTTGTGCACGCATTTTAAACCAAAGATGCCGTATTGAAACCCATCCCAAATACAGTCTAACTACTTAATCTTACTTATATATAAAGAAATCCATCAAAAATTATAGACTCTTGAAAAAGTTTCACTCAAACTTTCGTATACATTTCAAAGTTCAGAGTGAGCCTTTAAGCTCCGATATTTTATTGGCTGAATTTGCATTTTTTTACGAGAGCAGTAAAATTAAAATATCAATCTCGGGACTTGTTTGCAGAGTACTGTCTTAACCTTTCGTTTTCCATTTTAAGGAGCGAGTATGAGAATGCTGCGTTATCTAAGCCCAGTCTTGATGCTATCTTCCAACTTGATGGCTGCCGAAATGCCAAAACTTGGAGGCTTGTTCAAAGGTGAGTTAGTTAAAAACGACAACAAAACCATGGAAGCTTCTGATACAAAATCCGGCTCCCTATCCTCACTGTCACAGAGAGCATTCTTAGACATGACAGTTGCTGGATCGCTCAGCGAAACCGTAAAGTTTGATTCTCAAGTGACATTCATCAACGGTGGGGAAGGAGCAAATTTCTGCCAAGGCACACCTGTAAAAAAAGCTAACGGCACATGGTGGGCAAACAGCGCATTCTCAGTAACAATCGGTTGCTCAAAAGACCGTGTTGGTGGTTGGGATTTCGCAAATTACGAAGAAGCAGCAACAATCCGTCCAGCACTACCCATGAAAATCTCTTACGGCCCTAACAGCTCGATGTACAACCCAGCTATTGATCTCAGCCTTCACATGTTTGGCGACCTAACCTTGCGTTTACAAGATGACGTTGAAGCGGACAACAACAACACAACACGTTGGAATGCTAGCGGAGAAGAACAACAAACTTGGGGTATTGAATGGACCGGTGAATTTGCCGGCATTAAACCAATACTACAATACGCAAGTTTCGATGCAGGACACTCTTCGACCTTCGATGTCGGTTTCTCCGTCATGGCTTCCGGCCTCAACCTGACCTTTGACTGGATGAGCCTAAACAAAGGTAACAAAGTAGCATCTGATGATGGTCTCAAATCTAAAAACAAAGTAGACAAAAGCACTCGCATGAGTCTTGAAGCTACCTACGCACTCCCAATGGTTACACCTTACCTCTACTGGTCAAACTTCAAAAACAAACTTTGGGAAAAAGATCCAGGTGCTAACTCAAAACAAGGTACTTGGGATCATGAAGGCCAAGTCATTAGCTTAGGCGTAATGGCAAACAACGTCAGCGCTAACTTCACACCGTACCTTGCAGTCGATATGCAAGGTGGCAAATTCGCAAACAACGCTGCTGATGCAACTGCAAAAGCATCAAAAACAGACCTCGTTGTGCGCCTCGGTGCAACTGGCCACTTCTAGTTGAAAAGCTAGTTTTCACTAGCAAGAAAGCCCCTGAGACAATAGTCCCAGGGGCTTTTTCTTTGTCTGTAATGCGCAAACTTCCTCGTCAACCTGTCATCAATCATTCTTTCTTACGGATAGACGCCAAGCATCCATCTTCAGAAAGGATCTAGAACAATCTACTGCTATTGTTCTAGATCAGTTGAAATCAAAGATCCAAAATTTTAGCGCATGATTTAAGAGCTCCCCAACCATTCGAACTAAATCTCAAAGTTGTTGGAACAGGACGAGAGATCACCAATCTGGGAGAATCTGCTGGCACAGATGTATGCACATCTGTGATCGTCAATCCAGATCTTCCATAGACCGTAATCAACTTCAAATGGGTCGATGCTTGCACATGGTTTCCCCACACTTGACAGTGAATTAACATTGTCTTTTGGTTTGCATTCGAATCACCATCCCAGTTAGGATCAAAGATCCAATCATGTTCTGGAGTCTTAGAAAAAAAGACAAGATTCTTTCCAGCCAACTGCAAAGCAGCGAGAGCAGGCTTCAAATCTCCTACTTCATTGTTAACTTGCCCTACTTTTTTGTCAACTTTACCCACTTCATTGTTAACTTGCCCCACTTCTCTCTCAAGCTGTTTCAGCTGATTTCGCGTACTCTCAAGGGAGACTTTATATTGATCTACTTCATCCCCAAGTCGTTGCAGCTGCTTTTGCGTATTCTCAAGAGGTTCCCCACCTAATTTTTTAAATATCTCACCACGTGAAACTGGTGCCTTAGCAGAGATTGCATTCAGAAGACGGAAGGACTCGATGAGATTTAGCTTAAAGTTATTAACGCGATGCTTTTCTGCTAGTAAAATCTTATCTCCATAAAGATTCGTCTTACACTTGGAGAGAGTATCTATGGAATCAAGACTCAAACAATTGTATTGGTTTTCAAAGAAGAAGATTCTCTCTTCAGGAACGACGATCCCTTCCTCTTTGACAAGAGATCCATCCATAAGACTTGTTACAGCTTTAAATTTTTCGGAAACAAAACGACGAGACTCTTTCTTTTCAAGCATTTTAAGAAAATTCTTGTCAGCTGATTTTGTCACTACAAGGAAGACACGATTAAAACTCGGATCCACTTCTTTAAGAAGCTTCCGCATTTCAGTGTAATATTGAAATTGATTTGCATTGAATTCTTCACCAGCTAGAGTTTCACCTCCAACTACGAGTATAAAGGCGTTGAGTTGGCCAGGAGCTTTGGGGATAGCGTCTAAAGAAGCACGAATGAGTGCAAGACGATCCCCTTTATCGAGACCTGGGGCATCGATCAGCGTCGTTCGAAATGCAGGTTTTTTGACCCTCGCTTGTGATGGATAAGCAGTCGCATAAAGGGTGTGTCCCTCTTTCCTCTCCTCAATCGCAGCTTGTTTCTCAAGGTCAAAAGAATTTTCTGATAGCTCTTTATTAAAATCCTCAACTGCAATAGGACCTATAACAGGGCTAAAAAGGCTGATGCCTTGGACATCCGCAAAAGCAGCAAAAGGAACTTCCGCACTAAAGTGTCGGGGCTCCACCCTAATGCGTTGATCCTTCAATATATCTGCATTAAAAATCGGTTCAATTGGATCCGTAGAATCAACGAGTATATCTCCCTCCTTTTCAAGACTCGCATACTCTGAAACATACATCAGCAGATTGATTAGCGTGGACTTACCCTCTCTCCTTGGACCTAATACTATACTTGTGCTCCGAGATACTCGCATTTGCGCACGATTCTTAAGACGACTTAATCGTACCTCTTCTTCTTCCTCAGCAGTACGTTCTGCATAAACCTGAGAACCAAGACAACTCATGATCGCAAAAATGATCAAGGTTGTCGGGATTTTGTTAGGCTTTAAAAATTTAAACATCTTTAACATGAAATGTCCTTATATTTAGGGAATAGTGTTTACAAAACGAAAACCTGGCTCCCGCCCGATTTCATCAATTGTTCTTAGAAAGTCGGCAAAAGTTTTTAGCTGCAATTCTTTGACACCAAAAAGATGCATGCCATTGGAAAAACCCACTGTCTGAAAGAGCTCAATCAAGCGGTATGCATACTTTTCCTTAGGAAAAAACTGACTACGATCATCCCAGACCCGCTCAAACAATTTATGCCACGTTGTTTGCCGACGAACTTCTCGAGATTCATATCCATTCTGAGTCCCCCCCCCGCTATCCGCTTGGGCTGAAGATGTCGCATGCCATATCGCATTGATTGTCTCTCCCTCGAGGGCTCGAAGTATCCAAGGGGTTTGGAATATTTTATTTCCACGCAAGGCTTCCACGCTGTCACCCAATCGCATCTGATATGTTGAGAAGATGAAGATCACAGATTGCTTGCCAAATTTTATTTCCACCTGCCGGCCTTCAGGCCAAAATTCACCCATCTTACCCTTGAGCGGTTGATCTACATAGCTAATGAAATCCTCAAATTCTGGACTGACTGCGAGCTTAATACGGTCTATATCATAATAATTTGCTAGTTTCACTGAACTACCCGATTTCAAGAGAGCTGTATACGGTTGACCATCACGCATTGCACAAGCATAGCCTGCAAGATAATTCAGGATCTCCTCCAAGTAAGGCAGGGTATATGTCAATAGCAGGATCTTAGGGATACTGTTGATTTGCTCGGAATCTTGCGGACGCACTTCTACAGCACGAAAGCCATGATACTGGTAGATTTCTGCAAGCTTTCTGTATTTATCCACTGCCTTGGATTCCAGC
>CAZWOL010000090.1:0-7723 GCA_964635325.1 uncultured Pseudobdellovibrionaceae bacterium | reverse complement strand
GGTCCACATCTTGATTCAAATTTTGAACTTAGCAACTTCAAACGTTTGGCTGCTTCTTGAACTTGCTGCCAGAAGAGTCGAACTTATTTCGATTCTGTAGAGACAGTAACGGTGTGTACCGTCTCTTGCTTGTTAGCATTTGGAGTTGTGGGTGTGGTCGATGCAATCAGCGTTTGTGAAACATGCGTTTCTTTGTTGGTCTCAACTTCATCTTCAGGCTTCATCCCCTTTTTGAAGTTGCGGATGCTCTTGCCGATTGCGTCACCGAGTTGCGGCAGCTTACTGGGTCCAAACAACAGCAATGCAACGCCGAAGATGATGAGAAGTTCTGAAGGTCCTGGTATCATAAATAGCCTCCCGAAATACGTATTAGGAGAGTGTTCTACAAAGGTAATTCGGCGTCGTTGTTTTTGTGCTCCAGTGCTTATTTAGTAGACTAAAACTACGCTCTGGTGCTCGTTGCGCCTAGCCTCTTGGCTTTATAGTATACTCTCTAGGTCTATGGCGGTAAGGGCGGTCGCTAAAATGTCCTTGCCCACGTCCCGTCCCTTCTGTTTTAACACTATTTGCCGGCAATCCCTAGAGCCAAGAAGTCGCCACAAAATGTGGCAGGCTTAGAAAAATTTTTCTGCGAGAAGAAGAGGACAAAGCTTGAATAGTACACTGCGCCACGATTGGTCTTTTGATGAGATAAAAGCAATATACGAACGTCCACTTCTCGAGCTGATCCTCGAAGCTGCCTCTGTGCACGGACAGAATTTTAAGCCGGGAGAAGTTCAAGTCAGTCAATTGATCTCCGTCAAAACGGGGGGCTGCCCCGAAGACTGCCACTATTGTCCGCAGTCTGCTCGCTACAATACCAAAATCAACAAGCACGCTCTGATGAGTGTCGAAGATGTTGTGAAGACCGCAAAAGAAGCAAAAGCAAACGGTCGCACACGACTGTGCATCGGTGCTGCATGGCGTGAGGTCAAAGACAACTCACAGTTTGACCGTATACTGCAGATGGTCTCTGCTGTGAATGCCGAAGGTCTAGAAGTATGTGCAACCCTCGGTATGCTGGATGAGCACCAAGCGAAGCGTCTCAAAGAAGCTGGCCTTTATGCATACAATCACAATATCGATACAAGCCCTGAACACTACGAAAAAATCATCTCCACACGCAAGCAAGGGGATCGCTTGCGTACTCTAGAAAATGTACGTAAGGCAGATCTCACCGTCTGCTGCGGTGGTATTTTGGGTCTAGGTGAGAGCGTCGATGATCGTATTAAGATGTTGCTTACACTCTCTTCACTCACACCACATCCCGAGTCTGTGCCAATCAATACCTTGATACGCGTTGCAGGCACGCCTCTTGGAGATGCAGAGGGTGAGCCTGTACCTATTTGGGATCTCGTGCGTATGGTTGCCACAGCACGCATAGTACTCCCGTCATCGTACGTGCGTTTGTCTGCAGGACGTGTAGGTCGAAGCTTCCAAGATCAGGCTCTCTGCTTCCTTGCAGGTGCCAACTCTATTCATGCTGGGGACAAGCTACTCACGACCCCGAACAATGCGAACGATGAGGATATGCAGATGTTCGACATTCTCGGTCTCAAACCCCAAGCGCAGAGTTTTCAACATGGCCAAGCTCACGCCGTACATGCATGATCGGCTTCGCCAACGCGAGCTCAGTCAGGAAAAACGCATACTACCTAAACGTAACTGGCGCTTTGATTTTGCGTCCAATGACTACTTAGGTTTTGCGCGTTCGTCACTTTTGCGTGATCGCATTGTGCAGGCCTGTGCGGATCTCAATGCTGTCGGTGCAAGTGGTTCGCGTCTGCTGACGGGTAATATGCAACTTGCAGAAGAGGTCGAGAGTGATATTGCTCGATTCTTTGGCTATGAGGGTGCACTACTCTTTCCGTCTGGCTTTGCCATGAACTGCGGATTGCTTGCTGCAATATCCGATACAACAGATGCGATTATTTTAGATGAAAATATCCATGCCTCCTTTAAAAATGGTCTAAAAATAGCCAAGGCTCCCGGTTATTTCTTTAGGCATAACGACCTCACACATTTGGCAGAGCGTCTGCAACGTTTGCAGGCTCCTGGACGCAATCTCTTTGTGGTGGTCGAGTCTCTTTACTCGATGGATGGAGATTGTGTTGCGATGGATGAACTCATCGCTCTTTGTGAACGCTATGACGCCCACCTGATCATCGATGAGGCTCATGCGGTTGGAGCTCTTGGTGAGCGTGGACGTGGATTGAGCTTTGGGTTTCAAAATAAGATCTTTGCTAAGGTCATCACCTTTGGCAAAGCTTTTGGTTGCCACGCAGGCGCCTTGCTAGGAAGCTTGGAACTCATAAGCTACGTACAAAATTTTTGTCATTCGTTTGTCTATACGACGGGGCTTCCGACTTTTTCTCTTGTCGCAATTCGTGAGGCCTTGCGTTTGTTTGATGAAGATGCAAAACCCTTTGAACAGTTGCATACCAATATACGTCTTGTCGATTCGCTTTTGTCGTGTCCCGAACGTGGCTCGCCAATCTACTCATTTCCCTTTGATAATACGGATCGATTGCGTAAGGCAGCTGCGCAATTGCAGGAGCAAGGCTTTGGTATTTTGCCAATCTATTCTCCGACAGTGCGCAAGGGTAGCGAACGCTTGCGGATGAGTGTACATGCTCATAATAGCGAGTCGGAGATACGTGCCTGTGTCGCTCAGTTAGAGGAATTTATATGATTCAGGATTCACGCATTTTTATTACAGGAACCAGCACCGATGTTGGTAAGACGGTAGCATCGGCTATTCTTGTCAAAGCTCTGGGAGCAGACTACTGGAAACCCGTACAATGTGGTGACCTCGAAAACTCCGATACCAATACACTAAGAAATCTTGTAGGAGCTGATCATCTCGGGACCTTTCATCCTGAGCGCTATCGCTTAAAGCTTCCACAAAGTGTGCATATTGCAGCAGCTGCAGAACAAAAGCTTGTCCGACTGAGTGACTTTGCAATGCCTCAGACCTCAAGGACTCTCGTAATTGAGGGTGCCGGAGGAGCTTTGGTTCCTCTGAATGATGACGAAACAGTCATAGATATCGCTCGACACTTGGATGTTGGGGTGGTGCTACTTACTAAGTTTTATTTGGGAACCTACAATCACACGCTTCTGACTATAGAAGCCTTGCAGGCCCGCGGAATACGTATCTTAGGGATCATTCTTAATGGGCAAGATGCCCCCGAATTCTGTGAATTCATAACTCGCAAAACTGGCGTGCGATTTCTTGGTATAATACCGACATGTACAAAAGTGGATTCTGAAACCATTGCAACGCTCGCCCACGAGTGGAGAGGAAAATTCTCATGACCGACCTCTTAGAACGGGATCGTAAGTACATCTGGCATCCCTACACACAGCACAAGACTGAAAAAGATCCTCTCGAAGTCGTCTGGGCCGAGGGGTCCTTTCTCTACACGGCAGATGGTCGTTCTATTTACGATGCGATCTCCTCATGGTGGGTGATTCTACATGGGCACTGTCACCCGTACATGATCGCAAAAGTCCAAGAACAGCTTGGTCGCTTAGAGCATGTTCACTTTGCAGGCTGTACACACCAACCTGCAGTGACCCTTGCCGAACGCATACTTGCGCTGCTGCCTGGATTTAGCAAAGTCTTCTATAGTGACAATGGTTCGACCTCAGTCGAAATCGGACTCAAGATGGCTCTGCAGTTTTGGTCCAACCAAGGTGTGAAAAAAAAGAAGATACTTGCGCTGCGTGGTGGCTATCACGGAGATACTTTTGGAGCTATGTCGGTTTCGGATCGAAGTGTGTTCACCAATCCGTTTAGCGACCATATGTTTGCCGTCGATTACGTAGACCCACCTCTGCGCAAATCCACACGCGGGCATGCGTTCAACCAATTGGAAGCTTTGCTCAATGCATCGGACGAGTATGCAGCCTTTATATTCGAACCCATGGTGCAGGGTACCGGTGGTATGCTGATGCATGATGCGACGGAACTATCGCAGATGATTCAACTTGCACAAGAACGCAAGGTTCTGTGCATTGCCGATGAAGTGATGACGGGCTTTGGGCGCACAGGAAAACTCTTTGCATCCGAATACCTGAGTCAGAGTCCCGATATTATCTGCATAGCAAAGGGACTGACCGGAGGCACCATGCCGCTTGCGATGACGATTTGTCGTGAGCATGTGTATGAGGGCTTTTTGTCGGAAGATAGAACCAAGACTTTTTTTCACGGTCACTCGTTTACCGCAAATCCTGTTGCATGTGCAGCTGCTCTTGCAAGTTTGGATCTCTTGATGAAAAAAGAAAGCAAAGAAGGTCGCACACGTATCGCAACGCATCACAGTGATTTCTGTGCTGCGATTGATAACGATGCGCAAGCGAAGGGCTGGTTCAACGATGTGCGTCAGCTCGGAACCATCCTTGCTCTTGAGTGGAAGAGCTCTGGACAGCAACATTATTTGCATGGCCTGCGAGATACCATGTATTCTTTCTTTCTCGAACGTGGTGTGCTGTTGCGTCCATTAGGGACTGTGCTTTACATTCTGCCTCCCTACAGTTCTGCAGCACAGGAACTTGAACAAACCTATTCTGCGATCATGGACTTTGGTCGCAGTCATTTTTCGTAAGAGACTATGGAACAGATACTTCAAAACATTATGAGTGATCCTGTATTGCACTGCCGTTGGCTTGCGACGCTTAGCTTTCTTGAGTTGTGCGGTGCAAAAAAAATTGCGCATGCGCTCCCAAAATCTCTGCATCACGGAGAAGCTTGGGACTACGAATCTGAGCTGCTACAACATGCTGCCGAGGAATTTCGTCATGCGTATTTTTTCCACAAGCAGATCGCAAAGATTCGACCTGATGGTCCTGTGAGTTTTGCACAGATCGGTGGCCTTGTTGCGCGACGCTATCTTGACCGTTTGGATTTGAGGATCGCTCGTGAGTTGCGCTTGCGCGGGTATAGAGATCTGCGTCGAGGTTGCTATCTGCTGACGACCTACGCGATTGAAAAACGTGCCGAACTTGTCTACGGTACTTATGAGAAAATGTTACGAGCGCAGTCATCTCCGATCAGCATCGCATCGATCATCCGCGAAGAGAATGGACATCTCAAGCAGATTCGTGATGAAATTATGTGTGATGATATTTTGCTCTCCGTGCAAGATGAGGCATGTGCGTACGAAGCAGGATTATTTGAGCAACTTTGTGCGGTGATCCCCTCCTGCTCAGCTTCGTCATCCCGAGCGGAAGGCAGTGTAGCCGAGGGATCGCCTACATTGAGCTTTGTCAGACCTTCGACGCTATCCTTCGCTATAAACACTTAAAATGGAAAAACATATGAACAAAAGCCTACATCCACTCGCAATTGAACTGAACACAACTCTTGCGAAAGAGAGTCCAGAGCTATTCTCGTTCTTCTCTGATTTGGGTAAGCGCCTCTTCTTTCCCAAGGGAATTATTACGCAGTCAAACGAAGCGAAGCAACATGCTAAGCTCTACGATGCAACAATCGGTATTGCGACAGAGCAACGCGAAGCAATGAGTCTGCCAAGTGTTCGTAAGTATCTACATGCGGACATGAGCGCTTCTGAACTCTTTCCCTATGCTCCTTCCCGTGGTGTTAGTGAGCTTAGACAGTTTTGGAAAGATAAGATCATCAAAGAAAATCCTACGATCGGAACGAGTACATTCTCCCTCCCGGTTGTCACCAGTGGTATTTCACATGGTCTCTCTGTTGCTGGTGAGTTGTTTCTTGGAGAAGACGATCCCATCCTGATGCCGGATCAGTTTTGGGGCAACTATCGTTTTCTGTGGGTTTCTAAACTCGGAGCTCAGTTTGTCGAATTTCCAACCTTTGATGACGACCTCAAAGGTTTTAACTTCAAAGCTTTTGAAGAGCGTTTGGATCGCTTTGTCGGCAAAAAACAAAGCATCGTATTTAACTTCCCCAACAACCCCACCGGCTACTCTCCGACGATCAAAGAAGTTGAGCGCATTCGGGATACCTTAGTACGTTATGCGGACAAGGGGTCGCGTTTTGTTGTGTTCTGTGACGATGCCTATTTTGGGATGGTGTGGGAAGATTCGGTCGTATACGAAAGCCTTTTTGCTTATTTAGCAGGAGCTCATCGCAATATCCTCGCACTCAAATTCGATGGATGTACCAAAGAAGGATTTATGTGGGGCTTTCGTGTTGGCTTTCTCACATGCGGGATGAAAGGTGTGAGTGCGGCAGCATACGAAGCCTTGGAAACCAAGATCGCAGGTTCCATTCGTGCAAGCATCTCGAGCTGCTCACATCCATCGCAGACGATCGTGCTCAAAGCCTTCAAGAGTCCAAACTTTGCAAAAGAACTCGAAGCCAAGAAGAAAATTCTGCAAGTCCGCTACCAAGAGATCAAAAAACATGTTCATGACAAAAAATACTCCGACGTCTGGGATGTTTACCCCTGTCAGTCTGGGTATTTTCTCTGCCTACGTCTGAAGAAAGTCGAAGCCGAACCCCTACGCAAGCATCTCCTGATGACCTATGGTGTAGGTACAGTAAGCTCCGGACTGCATGATCTCCGTATTGCGTATAGCTGCTTGGAGAAGGAGTCGATCGCAGATATGGTCAGCCTAACAGCGAAGGCCGTAAGAGACTTGCAAGGTAAGGGAGCCTAGCTTGCATGGATAAATTCACGATTTTCTATGAGCAGTTTCAAAAATCACAGAAGCATCTGCAGTATAGTTATGACAAAGTTCGAAAAATGCAACCTATTGCAGAGTCTTCGACAGAAGAGCAGCTGGAAGTTTGGGAAAGCTTCTCATCACGCTTCGCTCGTTCTTCGTATGTGTTGATATCGAATGTGTTGCGATTTCTAATTCTAACCAAAGATCCAGCGTTTAGGGGGTCCGTTATCGATCTGCTCAATCAGGCAGAAAAATTCGATTGGATCGATTCCGCAGAACAATGGAGACGTATTCGTGAGTTGCGTAACATAGCTGCACATGAATACAGTGTTAGTGATTTGCGAGCTCTGTACCTTGAATTGGTTGATTTGTGTCCTCATATCTTGAAAGTCCGTATTGATGCAAAAGTACAGACTAAGTCCTAAAGAAGAGCATGCTATTGTAACTGCATGCAAGGCTCTAGATAGGGAATCTAGGATATATCTCTATGGTTCACGCATAGATGTTCATGCTAAGAGCTAGTAGCTGCAACTTGTAAACTTGCTCAAATTTACTCTTTTGCAAGACAATTGATAAAAATTGACGGAGATATTTCCACCTTTATATATGCATCAATGTCGCCGCATATTTCAGCTTGCCAAAATGGAACATCTAAATGTACACACTTGCGATGTTAGGCAAATGAGGTGCGTGTATGTTGGTCTCTATTTCTGAAGCTGCTGCTCTTATTGGTGTAGCGACTTCCACACTAAGACGATGGGAGCTTCGAGGAGCTTTTTGCCCTTCCTCACGTACTACAGCTGGTGGCAAGCGATCCCATGCTAATAGCAGGGTTGCATAGACGTGCTGACGATCGAGATGAAAATTCGTGAAGAAGACCTAGATCCTGCTCTGCGGGCTATGAATGAATTATTTTGCAGGGTGTCTCACAAATTGTGGGTCGATCACTTTATCAAGGGCATGCCCCTTAAGGATCTCAAACGCTCCTATCTTGCAAAGTATAAAATATCCTCTACACATTTTAACA
>CAZWOL010000089.1:0-7805 GCA_964635325.1 uncultured Pseudobdellovibrionaceae bacterium | reverse complement strand
GAACGACTCGGCTAGACTTGCACTAGCACCTTAGTTCATCGAATTCGCGTTATTATACAGCCACTGAGGTGTTGCCAACAGATTGGAGTAAGGTACGAGTAGACTCTGCGAAAGAACAGGCAAGAATGCTGGCTGGTGCGTTTGATGCTCTTGCTGCACTTCATTCGGTAGATTTGGTTCATGCTGACATTAAACCTGATAATTTGCTTGTTGATAGTCTAGGAAGGACAAGGGTCATCGACTATGGGGGGAGTCGACCAGCAAGCGATTATCCTAAAGCAGAGGACATTCGCAGGTTGGGAATTTGCATGATCGTCTTGCGGGAAAAAAAAGATAATTTTCCAATGCTCACGGATATGCGCGAGCTCGAAAGTTATGTGCAAGATAGTGCTCATTGGACTCAACCTGAAAAAGACCTTCTTAAGCGAATTATCGCTAATGATCCTTCGCTCAGACCTACAGCTTCTCAGTTAGCGACAGAAGTTCGCGAGTTGTACGGCATTAAAGATATGTAGGTCAACGATTATCCGCCTGTCTTCGCAGTAGCCAGAGCTTTCGAATGGCAAAGAAACCATGTCGAGCAACCAGGTTCTCTGCTGTATGAAATATGTGGCTTCCATCCTTGCGAAATCTTTGCAACAGCGTATTCAAATATTTTTTGCGACGGCAATCATTTTCGTCAAAGTGTCGAACATCCACTTGGTAGTGACCTTTGCGATGAGTAGCGATGTCATGCGTATGAATATGGCGCAAGTTGGCAGGATCTCATGTGCGGCAGATCGCATATTTAAAGTCTTATATATAAGTTTTAAAAATAAATTAAGATTCATATATAAGTCTATTGTCGAATATTTCAGGGGGTGGTCAAGGGCATGAGCTGCAATCTGTAAGCTTGCTAGGGGAGCGGTGTTAGACCCATCGGAATCCTTTTGTATCAATGCCTTATGATGACAGCTGGACTTTTGAACAGTGTTTGTATATCGTACCGGCTTCAATACCCCGGAGCTTATATATATGAAAACCATTTTAATTGGTATTTACATCGTTCTTTTCGTTTCTAACGTCGCGAATGCATCAGATGAATTTCCACGACGCGATGAACATTCACAATATCCTGCGTTAGAGCCGTTAGAAACGGCAGATTTCGAACCAAATCTTGAGAGGAATGATAAAATTTGCATCCGAGCTCTCGAAATGGGTGCGATCTATTCCAGTCTGAGCTTTATGGTCCGTACACTCATTTATGCGCGTATTGCAAATTCGACTGAATTCTTAAAGGCAGAAGTGGAGGCAGAAGTGAGAGCAGCGCAAGAGAGTCTTGGTTGCAACATAGTCGTTAGCTTGCATAGGTTGGCAGGTGAGGGGCCCGATCATCCATGGACTGAGGCAACTATACTTCAAGTATTTGGAGCGAGCCGTGTAATGTCTGAAGATCTTAGGCAAATGCATGCCCAACGTGAGGAGCTTGAGCAAGCAGTAATTGATGAAGCTTTACATTCTTCTGATCTTCGTGGTTTCTTTGAAAATCCTTCCAATCCAGTTTCTTTAGTGTGGCGTCATTTTTTTAATAGAGTATTAAATTCTGATTTTATGGTGTTTCGCAGAATTGCTGAAGCTGCTTTTAGAGAGACGCTTGCATCTCGTCCACAAATGAGTTTCGAGCAAATTCTAGTTATAATCTCAGCGCTACAGAGCATAAATACAGCTCCTATGTATGAGCCTGTGGCATTTATATCTACGAGAACGATTACAAATATGTTTCAATTTGCAACGGCAGCACAACTATCCACAGTTCAACCGACGCCCGCAGAAATTTGTCCGGTAGATGATCTGCCTGCGCAAGCAGAAGGCGGGGGCAATTGTTGTAGTAAACGCGGAAAAAAACGGGCGCGTATGTAAATTCAATCCTAATTTCTCAATACACCAGCACAACGGAACTTCCCTAAGTTCAATGATTACCCACCTGTCTTCGCAGTAGCCAGAGCTTTCGAATGGCAAAGAAACCATGTCGAGCGACTAGTTTCTCAGCTGTGTGAAATATGTGATTTCCATCTTTGCGAAAGCTTTGTAGCAGCGTGTTTAAATATTTTCTGCGACGACAATCATTTTCATCGAAGTGTCGAGCATCGAATTGGTAATGGCCTTTGTGATGATTTGCAAGGTCATGAGTGTGAATATGACGCAAGTTGATTGCATTGTAGATGCGTAGCTTGTTTTGCCACACACAGGCGAGGACTGTTTGTGTGACATAGTCACTTGGAACCGAATAGAAATTACCAGAAAAAACAATGCACTGGTCTTGCGACACCTTCCTGCGAATTGGAACAGGGGGATACCCCCCCTTCTCTAAAGTTGTTTGCATTGGTTTTTTCAAAGGAAAAAATTTCTGCCCACTAGTGCAAGTTTTTTCCTTCGTATGCTTTGCATCACTAGAGCTTTTGTCTAATTCATCAGTCCCAGTGCTTTCATTACATACAAGCCAGAGCGGTGCGCAGCCAGGTTGAATGCCAAGAAGGTGTGTGTAGGAAGCGTAGATAGAGGTGACGATTTTTGACGCGTTTTTGCAGTTCGTAGATTTTTCAGCATCAGGAATTTGCGACGCGTAGTTCTTGATCAAGTGCAGAGCTGTTTCTTGGTTGATGCCATGGTGCTTGAGTAGTAGCGTTGCTTTTGTAAGAGAGTAGTTTCGCTCTCCATCTTGCACTTCGATCGCTTTCTTTAGATTGCTTTCGAATCCTACAATAGATGTGCAGATGTGATGACTGCGTTGTGTAAGCTTTGTTTCTAACTCGATGCGCAGTGACCAGCCTTCTTCTCGACTGATGTATTGTGTTCGAAGCCACTTAGGTGGCGCTTTCAAAAGTTTTTCAACAAAGGGACGACTGAGTCCAGTCATTTCCCGAATCTCTCGGACGCTAAGGTCACAGTGATCTTTGCTGTCGATCCATGCGTTGTAGAGATGCAGATAGAGTTTTGCTAATTTTCTCTCAGCTCGTAGGTCGGGATATAGCAAGCCTTCGCGTTGAGATTTTTTGACATACTCTGCAAAACCAAACGGTTTTAGGTAGCGTAGTAGCTCTTTTACAACAGGTGTGCGATGTGATTGAATGGCGCGCAAGGCAAGTACATTGCTGTACAAGAGTTTGTCTGGATTCTTCCAGTTGCAGAAATCTCGCTTGAGGCCTATTGCACTTGGATCGGCACCCAGTTGGTCTGCATTGAAAAGACAGAGAAGCTTTTGCAGTAGTGCGCTTACTGCGGTCTGCGCTTTGCGTGTTTTTGCTACCAATTCGAGAGGTTGAACGACAAAGAAAATCGCAAGTCCTTTGCCACTTGTTGATTTTACTGCAGCAAAAAGATACTGAAAAATCTGCGGATGCTTTTCGCTCAGCCACTTACGAACCAAGGGCCATTTCATCCGACCATCTCTGGTCTTCCATTGCTTGCCAGCACGATGAGCGTCAAGATCGAGTGCTATACAATAGAGCGTTTCGGTATTTGTCGAAGGATTGAAGTAGCAAGTGTTGATCAAATCGGCATGTTCACCAGGCAGAGGCTGGATTTTTATGGCGCCGGTGCGCTTGCCAGCAGCATCCCAGAGCCATTTTTTGTACTGAAAATGACTACGCGGAGCTTTTTTTGCAGAAAGTGATTTAGCCGCATCAAAACTATGCTTTTTAGGCTTTATTTGCGATGTTTCTGGATCTATATTAGGCAGCAGATAGGCCTCCTGCTTGTTACAGGTGGTTTATTCAGAGCTCATTTGTTGCTTGTTACAACACTTGGGCTCGCTTTTTTTTACGCAAGTGCAGTCTAGGATATTCTTCCAAAAAAGCAATGCATTCGTCGTGGCGGTTTTAGGTGGGTTGTCCGTGTAGATGACTTTTTAGCACCGACGGTTAAGAGTTGTTCTGGATAATGCATCAAAAACTTTAGACATATTTGCTATCAGCTCAATGTTTTGTACACTTGAAGTTTCTTGAAACCTTGTCTTTTTTCTCCAAATTTATTTTCTTGGAAGTCACCCAGGATTTTTTGTTTATTTCACAAAAACTTTTTAAATACTTGCAAGTCTATGTCTCATTGGGTATTCAGACTGTTGTTTTGGTGAGAAGACTGTTAGATAAATTTTTTGAATAAATGACAACGCATTCGACTAAAAAGATACGGAAAAGATCGATATGAAAAGCTTGTTCTTTTTGCTGATTCTCTTAACATCGCCATCGAAAATTATTGCTTCAGAAAAAAATATGATCGTTTGCAAAATCGAACGGAAAGATTTCAAACAAGCGTGTTATATTGATGAGCAAAAGCAAATGCTATCCCTCGTTATTCCGTCTTTTAAGGAACTTTCGGGAATACAAAGAATTTCTCTCGAGAAGATATTTGAGAATACCTTTATAGTTTTAAATCCTAGTAGCGAAGAGAAAACAATTTTCTTAAAAGGATTGGAGCCAAGAATAAAATTCTCTGTTGATTGGTCATGGCATGATGAAGCTTGCCGTCGAAGCCAACTTTGGACAGATGAGATTGTTATGCAATCTCCTGTGGGGAATCTACTCTCTCTAAGAATTGTCCAAGGCACCAGTCAGGACTATGAAATATTCTTAGATCAACTATCACCTGCAGAAAAAAACAAATTCATTCGTCATCTCGATTCGGAGCGATTGGAATTTTATGCGGAGCTTTCACTTGCCAATATTCATCGTCAGAAGAATCTCCCCAAATACTCTCTGGCAAGGATTCCTGCGTCTTGTCAGGTTCAAATTAAAGATTTGAGAATCGCATTCGACATTGATTGTATACAAGCTGACTTAAATATGTTGCAAGCGTATTCTTCAGAGCTAAAAAATCTTCTCGATGAACTGCACAAAAATTTTGAATCTCATCAACGTCGCAAATATGAAACGCTATGTTCGGTGTATGAAAATGCACAAATTCTGAAAGATAGCCAAGGTGTAGATTTCGAGGATCTTACTTTAAGTTCTCAGAATTCAATTGTATCTCAGCTGCAAAAAGCATTGGATATTCATGCAATTCTGTCTGATGAGGTGAAAAGTAAAAGCGGAATGAAGGATCTATGGTCCTATTTTATTGAAAAGTCTACGCAAACTCAGTTGCGCAATTTTTGCGAAATTCCGTATAAATGCCTTGGGCCAATTGTGAAAGAAATGCTCGAACATAAGGAACATATCAGCGATAAACAAAGCTACGATTTGATTGTTAAATATTTGAATGCTAAGCTCAGGCAGCGTCAAATCACTGAAGCAGCTTGGGCTCTGGTCGTTGCAAGTTCTTATGCAGATTCATCGCAAATTCAGGCAAACTGGTTGCTGGATGAAATTCAAGGCCAATAATTTCTCATTTTGAAGAGGTTTCGATGAAGGTTTTTTTTATATTTTTTTCTATTTGTCTTTGCTCCCCGTTGCATGCAGACTATCTGTATGATCTTGCTTGTTCAGTCAATGAAAGAATTTCAAAGCTTCATGCGGAGCGAGACGGTTTTCGTTCCAGATTACCCAAACTGAAAGTAGACGTTGTTGCTGCTGATTTTTTAAGAATAAGTTGTTCAGACTTTTTTTCAAAAGAGGTTTCCCTCCACTGGCTTCTTAAACAAGAAGAACTCAAAACTTTAAATGAAATTTATGAAGTTGATCATATTCAATATAAATTTTCTGAGTTTTCCGCGATTTTTGGTGTTCTGGAGTCAGATCTCATAGAGTTGAAATCAAAAATTATGCTTTTACGGGAGAAAAGTCTATCCTGGCATCAGGATCTCGAGGTTTGGTTTTTGTCAACTCAAGTTTTTAAGAGAGAGGCTTTAATTCAATATCGAACTGATCGAGAATCTTTTCGAAAATCCATGAAAATTTTCCCATCGAACAAAGAACTTTTAGTATTTGAAAATGAAATTTTAGCCAAAATCGATGCCATAAGGAACTCTCTTCAATTTTTACGGAATGCATTACTTGAAAAAAATATTGATGATTATTTGAATGGTGGCGAACAAAAAAATGAAAATGCGAAGCAGGCCAATAAAGATATTGAAGCTTATTTAGATGCTCTTAAGTCGTTGCGATCCGCATTAGGTAATCAGCAATTACGACGCGTTATTTTATGTAATGATGTTCGCAGATTTGCGTATCTAAGTTTGTCTCGTGAAAAAGAATTGCAAACTCGACAGATGGGGCTAGATCTTCTGGATGATCTGCAAAGAGATTTGGAAGAAGAGTACCAAGAAGAAAAGCAGTTGAGCGATGGCTTGGATGCTATTCGTGAACGTATTCATAAAACGATTTTTTTCTTGCTAATGCCATTGCATGCTCAGATCCTGACGCAAGATGCTTTGCTCTTTCTTGAAAAGATACGGCAAGACGTCGAAAATGCGGATGGTAGACTCCTGGATAAGATGCGCATTAGTAAGGTTATCACCATGTATGGTGATATCTATTTGAATCTTTCGCAACAGATCTTGTTGCAATTGAAGTTATTGGAAAAATATGACCAAGAGAGGAAAAGAATTTGTAGACGCGCGCTTAGTCGAAAAAACGAATCGCTATCAGACTCCTGTCGAGATCTTTGTGAAGAGATTTTGAACAGTGAAGAAAACAATTTGCAAATTGAAAATCTTTTTGGAGAGTTGAAAAATCAATGTCTATAATTAGTGAGTTTACGAAAACGCGTAGAGTGTTTTTAACGTTCTATTTTGTACTTGGGCTTGGTCTCTCTGGAGGCGGTTCTCTAGCGGCTGTTTCCGACAATATCTCAATAAAAGATGGTGAAGTCTATATCAACATGACGCCTGAGGAGCTGTCAGCTTATGTTAGTGCTGCGGTCGAAAGAGTTGGAGGAGACACCCTATCTAAGGCATCTAATCAACAAATCACAGTAACAACAGGCAAAGATTGTGGAGCGACGATTTGTGTTTCAGGAACGTTTACCGCAGATGGCATTTTCTATTCTCGATCCCTCAAATTGCATGCAACAGCCTGGTCTGAAGCAGAATCATCGCAGCCAAAACCTAATATGCATATGGGGGGTGGTTTTTCTTACTCAGCTCCAAATTTCAATCCAGATTCCCTTCATCCGTACGGTATACCACTTGATCCTGTGGAGCGTGCACTGCCGGAATGGTTGACGCAAGCATTGAGCCGGCAAAGCGATTCCTCCCTATCAGCACCTCAGAGAATCGAGCCTTCCTATACCATGGCCCCGGCTCCTATTTATATCCCGACTTTTGACGCTTCCAAATATTTCCCTCAGGGAGATCCGACGGCGCAGGCCAAAGCTCAACATGCTCAGGCGGCCATGGGTGCATTGTTTATGATGCAGAGTAACCTCAATCTTGCAACGGCAGAACGTGATGCGGCAAAGCATGAGCACGATGTTTACCAAGATGTTCTCAGTAAACTTGAGAGTGACATCAAAGCGACGCAGACGAAGATTGAAGAGCAAAAAAGAAAGAATGAGCAGGGTGCGGAAAGGAATCGTAAATTAAAAGAAACGTTGCGGGAGAAACAAAATCAAGCTGACCAAGCTTTTGGTGAATTCGCTACGCGTGTGAAAAATGATCTAAACTCTGCTCAAATGCAAACTTTGCAGGATGAAATCAACGATGCCTCTAATAAATTTTATGAGAACATCAACGAACAAAGTGGCCTTCGAAAACTCAAAGAAGAACAAGATGCAGCCCAAGCTGCATTGGACACACGTCGAGTGAAAGGTAAATCCTGTTCAAATTTAGACTTCACTCTGCCTGCTAGTTTTGACATCAAGTTCATCAGTGGGAAAAGACCGGATACACG
>CAZWOL010000088.1:0-7950 GCA_964635325.1 uncultured Pseudobdellovibrionaceae bacterium | reverse complement strand
TAACATGAATAGAATTCACCCCGATTTGATTGCAATACACGAGCTAATTTATAAACCATGCAAGATGCATTTCTCGCAAGTAGAGCCGGAGCTTGAGAGTCAAGATACGTTGCATGCACATTTGAGCTTGATGGAGCACGTGTTAAATTTCGAGCTGCAAAAACAACCCCTAAAAAGACCGACCAGTTCATGACCTTCTGGAAGAGAAAAAGCAATGGGCCTATTCAGCCATTTGACGTCGAAGATGATTTTCAACTTCCACGGACGTTGCTGTATCGAAAAATTTCCCCTGGCCATCCGGTTCGAGAGATAGTATATGTACGATATCTTTCGAAATCTCAGTGTAGCCATATAAGCCTTATAAAAATATCTAGGAACTGTTGACATGAATTATCTTTCACGTACTATTTTTTTCCTTATTGCATGGGAACTTGCACTCCCAGCCTATTCACAAATCAAGTTACAGCAAGCGCCCAAAAGTCAAACGCACTCCCCAACATCTGATTCTAAGACCCAGCAGAGTTACATCGAATGGGCGAAGGACATTCTCTTCAACACCCCAATAGCAGCAGCTGCCCCAATCATTGGAACTATTTCTACCATCGCCCTCACCAAACTTGTTCACTTTTTAAAAAAAACCCGACCAACCACTCTGCCAGGAAGAGATGTAAAAAGCACAGACTCCAGCCCAAGTTCCTTCCACAACTCCGATCTTCCAGAAGGAAACAATGCTGACGAAAAGACTCGCATAACACCACAAGTATGTCATTGCGTATCAGATCAACATCCCACTGAAATTCCTCAAAACCAAAATGTGGTCTGGGCAACGCAAGCATCTAGCCTTACTGAGAGTCGTACATTTACTGCAGATCTTCGTTTTGGCCGAATGATTCATGATTTAATGCAAGCTTATCCATTAGCAAGCTCTGACGATGGGCTCATTGATAATTCATCACCTCGAACCTGGGTCCTCTTTGGACCAGGATCTCTGCAAACATCCCTCACTTTTAACCCAGGCACACCGGACGAATATGAGCAAGATTTCGAGTATTCTCCACAAGTTGTTGAAACATCCGCCTTCATAAGGCCACAAGATTCTTTCGTAATTGTCGATGGATCACAAAGTGTTCTAGATGGCATAAGAACATGGCAATACAATAGGTTCGGAGCCCAGCATACTCTTTCCATAGAAAGCAACTTTGCAAATTGGCCAGAAGGTCGAGAAATTTTGACATCATTCCTTGACTTCATACCAGATCAAGCTCCTATGAATATACAAACAGTTCATGCTGATTTTGAGCATATGGGTTTGCGTGAAAACTCAATCGATGTAATGCTTGGCACGGTTTCTTTATCTTTTGCTTGGGAGGCGTTACGAAACGCACCCCAAGAAGATAGAACCAGTTTTGTTATGCAATTGCTTAAGGCTTTGAAAAACAATGGAAGGTTGTATGTTGAAGCAGGTTTAGCAACTGAATTTATGCACCTAGGATCAGAGGTGCTTATACAACCTCCATTCGGATATTTTACTTTTGCGGAACACCGATATAGAATAACTTGGATAGCACCTTCAAGCTCTATAACATTTCCAAATCGTCCTGATATTAGCTTATTAAAAGGAATTTCTGGCCCAGCTCCAGCTCCTGGATTGATGTGCATTCTCCGGATCGATGAGTGATCCCTACATAGCTAATCTCATCTTACAAATTAGTTATGTAAACGACACCTCGACGGAGCTTGCTCTGAGAGTAGCCGTAAGGCTCAGGCTCAATGTGATGTGCAAAAACTTGCTTTGATATATACGCTGGAAGCAACAATGAAATAACCTCCGGGTTTTTCTTCATTCAATAACTCCAGCAATTTGACATCCACACTCTAATCCAATCAAATCTTGATACGATTCAATCGCAACGAGTTTGCAATCACCGAAACGGAACTTAGGCTCATCGCCAGACTTGCTAGCATTGGATCGAGCATGACCCCAAAAATTGGAAACAAGATCCCTGCAGCTACTGGAATTCCCATCGCGTTGTATCCAAATGCAAAGAGGAGGTTCTGTCTGATATTCTGCATGATCGCTTTACTAAGACGATGAGCTCGAACTGCAGCCATCAGATCGCCATGGAGAAGAGTAAGCCCAGCACTTTCAATCGCAACATCTGTACCTGATCCCATCGCAATACCGACATTAGCTTGTGCTAAGGCAGGAGCATCGTTGATTCCATCACCAAGCATTCCAATAATTTTGCTATTTCCTTGAAGCTTCATTACAGCATTGAGTTTGTCTTCCGGCATAACTTCAGCTTGAAATGTTTCTATTCCTAATTCACTAGCAACTGCTGAGGCAACAAGCTTGCTATCACCAGTGAGCATTACGAGCTGAATATTTTGCTCTTTAAAGTATGCGATTGCTTCTCTCGCAGATGGCTTTATAGGATCACGGACTGAGATAAAACCTGCAGCATGATCTTCGATTCCAACAAAAACAACTCCATGACCTGTTTTTTGGAGAGAAGCTGCTGCTTCAACAAACCCCACTAAAGAAACATTATTTTTCTGAAACAGCTTCGGACTACCAACGAACACCTTTTGACCTTTGACAGTACCTTCTACACCCATGCCTGTTATGGAATGAAAATTCTCAACTCTCGGTAATTCCAATTTTGCATCTTTTGCGCCCTCAACAATCGCATGACCAAGCGGATGTTCACTAAGCTTTTCAAGTGCTGCAGCTATTGCAAGTACTCGGTTAGCTTCGAATCCTTTCTCAACTTTGATGGAAGAAACTTTTGGCTTGCCTTCAGTTAGTGTACCCGTCTTATCGACAACTAAAGTCGTCACTAGACCAAAGGTTTCCATAGCTTCAACATTTTTAAAGAGAATTCCACTTTGGGCCCCCTTTCCAGTCCCTACCATAATAGACATGGGTGTTGCTAGACCAAGCGCACAAGGACAAGCAATGATAAGAACGGCTACTGAATTTACTAGTGCAAACGTAAAAGAATGATCCCCTCCTAAAACTAGCCAAACAATTGCTGTTGCAAGAGCTGCAATAAAAACAAAAGGTACAAACTTGGCAGAAACGTTATCGACAAGCCTCTGTATTGGAGCCTGACTTCTTTGCGCAGAGGAGACCATTTTCACAATTTGAGCTAGTGTTGTATCAGATCCGATACGTCTAGTTTTCATAACAAAGGAACCAGACAGATTGATCGTAGCGCCGCTAACCCTATCTCCGATTCGTTTTTGGATAGGAAGCGCTTCACCAGTTAGCATGGATTCGTCTACGGTGCTCAGACCGTCAACGACAACTCCATCTGTTGGAATTCTTTCCCCAGGTCGCAAAACTAGAAGATCATCAACTTTAATCTCTTCAATCGATACTTCGTTTTCAGTACCATCTTCATTCCGTCTTCTAGCAGTTTTTGGTGCAAGACCTAGGAGAGCACGGATAGCACTTCCCGTCTTCTGCCTCGCCTTTAGCTCCAGTATTTGACCAAGCAAAACTAAAGTCACTATAACAGCAGCAGCTTCGTAATATAAGTTAACTTGCCCCAAATGTGATTTTGCAGTTGCTGGCAACAACTCAGGAAAGAGAGTTGCAAACAGACTAAACAAGTATGCAACACCGGTTCCAATCGCTATGAGACTAAACATATTAAGCTGTTTTCTCTTGAATGAAACCCAAGCTCTTTCAAAAAAAGGCAGCCCACCCCAGAGTACAACAGGGCTTGCAAGAAGCAGCTGAAGCCAAGGAGGCAAAGAGAGATGATCCATTCCTGGTAGCATTTCGAGCATGCTTATTAGAAAGAGAGGAGCTGTAAGAATAATTGAGATTTTGATACGTCTCGTAAAATCCTCAAGCTCGGGATTTTGCTCTTCAGCAGTACTAACTTCTTTAGGCTCAAGTGCCATACCACATATAGGACATGAGCCTGGTCCAACCTGTTCTATTTCAGGATGCATTGGACAGAGGTAAAGCTGTCCATCTACCACAGCTTTTTTTGGAGACTGTTTTTTCTCACCAACATAAATTTCAGGAGAGAAATCAAATTTTTTCTTACAATTTACACTGCAAAAATAGTACACCTTGCCCTGATATACAGACTGGCCTTTTGCATTGTTGGGGTCTACCGACATGCCACAGATAGGATCTTTGAGCGATTCCTGGTGACTTGAACTACGCTCCTGATGTGTGCAGCAAGGTGCACTGCTACCTACAGACTTGCTTTGTTTACCGTGATCCTTCATAAAATTCTCCCATTCAGGCTTATCTCTTAGCAATAAGTACAAGTAGTTCTTTAATTTTTTCATCGACAATGCGTTCATCCTTTGCATTCAAGGCATTTTTAACGCAATGTCCTATGTGTCGATTCAACATGAGTGATTCTACAGAGCGAATAGCAGCTGTCACAGAACGCATTTGATTGATAACGTCGATGCAATAGCGTCCTTCTTTCACCATTTTTTCAATCCCCTCTATCTGCCCCTTAATACGACGAAGTCGAACCAAATCCTCGCTATGATCAGCATGTATCTTATTACTATCTTTAGATTTATTTGCCATTTTCGGCATTTTTTATCCTATTTTGTTGTCTTAGCCATTAATTAGGCTTAGCATATACATGGTACCCCCACCCCCTATAATAGTCAACTCTTCGGCAGATGGAGAAAAGAACATGAGATCTTATGTAATCTTGCTACTCTTGTTGGACTTATTTGCTCTATTCGGTACGGAAGCAGCAGCAAAAACGGTTCATTACAAACTCTCCGTGACACAGCAAGACGTAAATTTGAGTGGCAAAAAAACTGTGGATTTCTCCCTTGCTGTAAACGGACAAATCCCTGCTCCAACTCTAGAATTCACTGAAGGTGATGATGCAGAAATCGAAGTCAAAAACAATCTAACTGAAGAGCTTTCCATCCATTGGCACGGAATACTGCTTCCACCTGAGATGGATGGAGTATCTTATACCAACACACCACCTATACTTAGCGGTCAAAAGTTCACATTTCGCTTCAAGATACGACAACACGGAACCTACTGGTATCATTCGCACACGATGCTACAGGAGCAAAAAGGAGTTTACGGAGCACTGATTATTCATCCTAAGCAAAAGACTTTTGAATATAATCGCGATGTTGTTGCAGTTCTTAGCGACTGGACTGACGAAAATCCTGATCAGGTCCTAAAAAATTTAAGAAAAGATGGAGACTACTATCTCTACAAAAAAAACAGCATTCGTTCTATCTTTGGGGCCATCGAAGCTGGATCTTTCAAAAGTTATGTGGGCAATGAATGGATTCGAATGGGTGGAATGGACTTATCAGATGTTGGCTATGATACATTTCTTATAAATGGAAAACGCAACTCTCAGTTGCTAAATACCTCTCCAGGAGAAAGGATTCGGTTACGCATTATCAACGCAGCAGCTTCAAGCTATTTCTACGTATCTTTTGGACAAAGCCCGATGAAGGTTATCTCTGCTGATGGGGTTGATATTCAACCGATCATGGCAAAAGAATTACTAATGGGGATGGCAGAAACGTACGACATCTTAGTAACCCTACCAGAAAACAAAAACTACGAGCTACGAGCAACAGCCCAAGATATAACAGGTTATGCATCAGCTTGGATCGGCATGGGGGAAAAGGTCTCTGCACCTACAAAGCAAATTCCAAACCCTTATGCAAGCATGGACCATAGCAGTCACCAAGGTCATATACAACACGCTCACAGCTCTAGTGAACATCAGGAACACATGCTACCTGGAGATATATCTGAACATAACTATGGAAATTCTGCACATTCATCTCATAATGAACATGCAAGACATCATAATCATCATGAGGAATCTCCTGATACAACTGCTCAAAAACCACTGCAGTTGATTGAATCTCTAGGTGTTGATAATTTAAAATCTCTGGCACCTACCATGTTTTCCGGAACAAGAAAGATCCACAAGCTAAAGCTTGTTCTCGGTGGTGATATGGAGCGTTACATTTGGCATATCAACGGTAAAGCCATCCACGAAGATCGAACGATCACCATTGACGAAGGAAACATCATTGAATTCGAGTTCGTGAATGAAACAATGATGCATCATCCCATGCATTTACATGGTCACTTCTTTCGAGTTCTTAATAAGTATGGTGATCTTTCACCCCTAAAACACACCGTCGACGTCGCTCCCCATGGCTCAAGGACAATTCAATTTTACGCTAATGAACGCGGTCAATGGATGCTACATTGCCACAATCTCTATCACATGAAGACGGGAATGGCACGGATTGTGAAGTATTCAAGCTACACTCCCTCTTCTGAAATAGCTGAAATGGAAAAAAGAGATCACCACCTTCATGATCACCCCTATTTCTACGGATCTGCTAGCGCTTTTTCAAATCGATTAGAGGGATACTTTAGAGTTGATAAGACCTGGGATCGACTAGAGGCTCGGATTGAATCTGCTAGCGACTCTAAACATCATTTTTCAACAAATGGAGAGTGGGACTTTGAAGCGGACGTCTTCTATCGAAGATGGAATAGCCAGTTTCTAAACCTCATCGCAGGTGGAACCTATTTTGATAAGAACGGCTCTGGGGTAGTTGGTGTTGGCTATGTATTACCGCTCCTAATTGAAACTAAGATTTTGCTAAGCCATCGCGGCAAACTCAGACTGGATCTAGAAAAGAAACTGCAGTGGACCCGCAATTTTTTGAGCGACTTAGAAATCAAGTGGAGGCCAGGATACAACGAACATTCGTTTGAAGTCGATGCCTCACTCATGTATGCCCCAACCTGGTCTTGGAGTATTGGAATTGCAAGTCACAACGGTGTGATTGGATTTGGTTTAAAGACACAATTCTAGGAAAATAGAATCTTTCATAAAATGTTAGATCACAGTCAAAGCCACAACAGACAACCAATGAGCACACCGAAATAAATCGCAACACATTGAAATTAATAGCCTAGAATTCAAATTAGAACTCCGTAAAAACACCTCAATTTTATTAGCATAACAACCGATAGTAGAGACTCTATCCGGACACCTCAAGACAAGAGAGGGTAGCAATTAGAGCTTAGGGATTTATTTAAATGAGCGAAGACCCAACAGAAAAGCCGGAGAATATCACCAAGGATATACTGCATTTTCTGTCCTGCTTAGAAGCAGGAGACTTTGACATCCAACTCGATGCGAGTGTTAGCTACGAATTGTCGGGAATTCTTGTTAGCAAACTCAATAGCGCAATGCAGAAGCTTCAAATTCAAGCTGAAGATCACAAACAAACTAGGCAGAACATTGTTACTGCGACGGATGCTATTAGCCAATTGGCACAACATGATTTTGATATAAAACTTCCCTCAAATACAGGGAATGAAATCTACGATACTTTTGTAAGAAATTTACTCGGATTACGAGATGAACTGAAAATCTCACGCGAAAGAAAAGAGCTACTGAAAGAAGCTCTTCAAAAAAGAGATCGTCTTCTAGAAAATCTGCAGGAAGCCATCTTTGAAGTTGACCATGACGGGATAATTGTGTACTGCAATCAGGCTGCAGAACGCATCATCGGTCGCAGTAAAAATGAAATTGTTGGGAAAAAAGGCTTTGAGCTTGCCAATGCCAGATTCACTGATGGAACCCCCCTTCAAGCTGACAACCTACCATCTGTAGTGGTGCGAAAAACTGGACAACCTAGCCCAAGTCGAATTGTTGGATTTAGCAATCCAAATGGACGATTTATCTGGTCTTCTCTCGTTGGAGTTCCTATTACATGGAAGGATGATCAAGTCAAAGATATACTCATAGTTATGACTGATCTCACTGAAATTGAATCTGCCAAATTACAGCTTCATGAAGAAAAAAACAAACTCAAACGAATGTTTGATGGTATAGCTAAAGTTGCACTCGTATCGTTAACTGATGCCAATGGCGTCATACTCGAAGT